>BPIQ01000002.1:0-341242 GCA_026004195.1 Candidatus Binatia bacterium | reverse complement strand
TTCGCCTGGCCGAGCGGCGGGGGACGGCTCTGGCCCTCGGGCGACCCTACCGGGTGACGGTGGACGCGCTCCGCCGCTTCGGCCGCTGGGCGAGACAGGAGGGGGTGGAGATCGTCCCCCTTTCGAGTTTTCTCGTCCGTCCCGAAGCCTGGCAGCACTCCGCGCGGTAGTGGCTCCCGGGTTCGTGGTTTGTTAGAGTCTCGGCCCGATGGGCCCTCTTGCCGTTCCCGCTGCGCGGCTTCTCAGCGTCACGGAAGCGGCGCGGCGAATCCAGGGGGCCCTCGATTCGGGCCTCTCCGAGCTCTGGGTCGTCGGCGAGATCTCGAACTTCCGGGCTTCCGCGAACGGGCATTTCTACTTCATCCTGAAGGACGACCGGAGCCAGCTCGCGGCCGTGATGTTCCGCTATTCGAACCAGGCGCTTCCCTTCCGCCCTCGCGACGGCATGGAGGTGATCGTTCGGGGGCGCGTGGGTCTTTACGAGGCGAGGGGAGCGCTCCAGCTCTACGTCGAGTGGATGGAGCCCCGGGGGCTCGGCGCCCAGCTCCTTGCGCTCGAGGAACTCAAGCGGAAGCTCGCGGCCGAGGGTCTTTTCGATCCCGCTCGCAAGCGTCCCCTGCCGCGCTTTCCGGCGGCGATCGGCATCGTCACGACGATCCACGGAGCCGCGCTCCACGACATGCTCGTGACCCTGCGGAAACGCTGGCCGCTCGCTCGGGTCGTCGTCCATCCGGTCCGGGTCCAGGGAAAGCTCGCGGCCGGCGAGATCGTCGAGGCGCTCCGCAGGATCGCTCGTGTCCCCTGGATCGACGTCGTCCTTCTCGGCCGAGGGGGAGGGTCCGTCGAGGACCTCTGGGCCTTCAACGAGGAAGCCGTGGCCCGCGCTGTCGCGGGATGCCCGATTCCCGTCGTCTCGGCCGTCGGGCACGAAATCGACACGACGCTTGCCGATCTCGCGGCGGACGAAAGGGCCGCGACACCGACCGCGGCCGCCGCCGCCGCGACACCGGAGGTCCGCGAGCTTCTCCAGGATCTCGACGACGGGCGGGAGCGGCTCCTGGGCGCGGTGCTCCGGAGGCTCGAGGCCGCCTCGGGTGTCGTCCGCGCGTTGGAGGCGCGGCTTCGGCACCCCCGCGAGGCGCTCGACCGGAACGACGCGCGGCTGCGGGAGCTTTCCGAACGCGCCACGAGAGCGATCCGGCAAAGGCTCTCGCTTTTGCAGGAGCGGGTGAGCGCGTACGAAAATCGCCTCCGTGCCCTGAGTCCGCTCGCCGTCCTCGAGCGGGGTTACGCTCTCGTTCGGCGCCCGGACGGCCACGTGTTGCGGCGGGCGGCGGATGCCGAGCTCGGCGAGGAGCTTTCCGTCACGCTCGCCGAGGGACGGATCCGGGTGCGGGTCGAGGAAAGGGAGACGCCGGAGAAGGAAACGTGACGTTTCGGGCCCTTTTCGCTTTTTTGCTCGCGTCCTCGGCCTTGGCTCTCGGGACGACCGTGAACGTCCACCCCGAGCCGGCGAGGCCCGGCGACATCCTGGTGATCGAAGCGAGCCACTACCCCAAGCGCGGAACTCTCGACCTTCAGCTCCTGCGGTTCGTCAAGCTTCCCGACGGCCGGGGCCGGGCGCTCGCGGGGGTGGATCTCGAGGCGGACTTTTCGCATCCGCCGTTTCTGGACGTGCGGTGGACGTTCGCGCCCCCCCTGAGGCGTACGCTCGCCCTCCGTCCGCGCCCGGCCGTCGGAGCGGTTCCCCGAACGACGTTCCGGGATCTCCCGCAGATCGACTCCGACCTCTGGTGTCGGGGGAGACCGTCGAATCCTCTCTGGCGGGAGAACTTCGTGCCTCCCGTCGAAGCCGAAGTCTCGTTGCCCTTCGCGGCTCCGATTTCGGACGGCAAACGCTGGGGTGCTCTCGGCTTTCTCGCCGGTGTCCCGGACATTCCCGTCCGCGCGGCCAACGACGGGCGGGTCGTGTTCGCGGGCGAGCTCGGGAGGGGAGTGGTCGGTGTCGTCCTCGACCACGGAGGTTCGGTCTGTACGGTTTACGCACCGCTGTCCGAGCTTCGGGTCGAAGGAGGCCGTCGCGTGAGACGGGGCGAGGTGCTCGGAGAGCTTTCGGGCGAGACACTCTACTGGGAAGCGCGGGTTCTCCGTGCCCGGGTGGACCCGGCGCAGCTCTATGCGCTGGGCTCCTTGAAAGGGGGGCGGTTCCGGTGAAGTTCGAAGAGAGGCTCGCGGAGCTGGAAGGAATCGTGCGCAAGCTCGAGTCGGGAGACCTCCCGCTCGAGGAGGCCCTTGCGGCCTTCGAACAGGGCGTGGCTCTCGTCCGGGAGCTCCACGGTCTTCTGGCCGAAGCGCGGCAGCGCGTCGAGGTGCTCGCGACCGACACCAAGGGGAAGGTCCGGCTCGAACCCTTTCCGGATCCCGAGGACGAACGGTGAACGTGGAGGAGTACCTCCGGAGTCGGCGGGAGCTCGTCGAATCCGCCCTCGAGCAGTGTTTCCCCCCGGGCCGACACCAGCCCGAGACCCTCTACCGTGCGGTTCGGTACGCGCTTCTCGGAGGGGGAAAGAGGGTGCGGCCACTCCTTCTTCTCGCGGCCACCGAATGCGTGGGCGGGCGTGCCGAGGTGGCTCTGCCCTTTGCCTGCGCCGTCGAGATGATCCACACCTACGCTCTCGTCCACGACGACCTGCCCGCCATGGACGACGACGCCTTGCGGCGCGGCAAGCCTACGGTTCACGTCGAGTTCGGCGAGGGCATTGCCATCCTCGTGGGGGATGCGCTCCTCACCGAGGCTTTCCGCCTCATGACCGACCCGGAGACCGTCCGGGAGGCGGGGCTCCGGCGGGCCCTGGAAGCCGCGCACACGATCGCGGAAGCGGCCGGCATGCACGGCATGGTCGGCGGACAGGTCGCCGATCTCGAGGCGGAAAGAAAAGAAGTGGACCTTCCGACCGTGGAGATGATCCACGTCCGGAAGACCGGCGCCCTGATCCGCGCGGCCGTGCGGGTGGGGGCGATGCTCGGAGGGGCCAGGGCTTCCGAGCGGCGGGCCCTCGAACGGTTCGCGGAAGCGTTCGGGCTCGCGTTCCAGGTGGCGGACGACGTCCTCGACGCCGTGGGAAAGCCCGAGCTTACGGGCAAGCGGCAGGGCGGAGACCAGAGAAGGCGCAAGGCCACGTACGCGGCCCTTCTCGGTGTCGCGGGCGCGCGGGACCGTGCCCTCGAGCTTCGCGACCAGGCGCTCCGCGCCCTCGTGCGTCTCGGGAGGGCGGGCGGAACCTCTGCGGGCCATCGCCCGGCAGGTGATCGGGCGTATCGAGTTTTCCCGCTGAGCTCGGGAGAAGTTTTCGCCGGTGGGCGCCCCGAAAGAACGACTCGACCGCCTCCTCGTTCTCCGCGGCCTCGCCCCGAACCGGGAGCGGGCGCAGAGGCTCGTGCGGGCGGGCCGGGTGCGTGTGGCGGGGCGGGTCGTCGACAAGCCCGGCACGCTCGTCCCCTCCGACGCTCCGCTCGAGGCGGAAGAGCCCTCGCCTTACGTGAGCCGCGGCGGGGAGAAGCTCGCCGCCGCGCTCGACCACTGGGGGATCGGGGTGGAAGGACGGTCTTGCCTCGACGTCGGAGCCTCGACCGGGGGCTTCACGGACTGCCTTCTCCGGCGCGGGGCGGCGCGGGTCGTGGCCGTGGACGTGGGCTACGGCCAGTTCGCCTGGAAGCTTCGACAGGACCCGCGCGTCGTTCTCTTCGAGCGCAAGAACGCGAGGCACCTGCGTCCCGAGGACCTGCCTTTCGCTCCCGACCTCGCCGCGATCGACGTGTCTTTCATCTCGCTCCGGCTCGTCCTGCCCGTCGTGGCGGGTCTTTTGCGGCCCGGCGCGGAAATCCTGGCTCTGGTGAAGCCCCAGTTCGAGGTCGGCAAAGGAGAGGTCGGCAAAGGAGGGGTGGTACGAGACGAGGAGAAAATCCGGCGCGCGGTCGAAGGGGTCGCCGAGTTCGCGCGCGACTCGGGCTTACGGGTGCTCGGCTCCTTCGAGTCTCCGCTCCGCGGCCCCAGGGGGAACCGCGAGTTTTTCCTGTGGCTGCGACGAAGCCTCTTCGAAGGCCCTCCGGATGACGAACTTCCGGTTGAGGTAGGGGGCGAACCAGAGGGGCCTGAGACCGAAGCGCTCTAGGTCCACCTTCGCGATCGCGTCCTCGAGCGTCCCGCCCCCGCGCACCACTTCCTCCGTTTGCGTCCAGAGGCTTCGCAAGAATTCCTGGAAGCGGCGGAGTCCCTCCCGATCCGAGGGAGGGCCGTGCCCGGGAATGACGGCGTCGAAGTCGAGCTCGAGCACCCGGTCGAGCGTCGCGACCCACTCGCGGACGGACCCTCCGGCCTCGAGGTCGATGTTCGGGTAGTGGCCGTGGAAGAAAAGGTCGCCCGCGACGAGCACGCGGTCCTCGACGAAGAGGGCCACGAGGTCGCCGTCCGTGTGCCCGCGCCCCAGGTGGGCGGAGCGAACGGTTTTTCCGCCGAGCTGGAGAACGTGGACGGTCTCGAACGTGTCGTTCGGCAGCAGCTCGCTGGCCGGTGGCTCGGCCCAGTAGTCGGCGTCGAGCGTCCGGAGATGTTCGAGGGTGCGCTTCGTCGAGACGACCTTCGTCCCGGGCACGAAGGCGGGGTTCCCGTGGGTGTGGTCGAGGTGGTAGTGGGTGTTCAGGATCGCCACGACCGGGCGGTCGGCGATCTCCCGGAGCTTTTTCCGGATCGCTCGTCCCTGCCGCACGAACGTCATCGTGTCGACCACGACGAAGCCCTGCGGCGTATCGAGGATGGCGACGTTCCCGCCGATTCCGCGAACCATGTAAACGTGGTCCCGCACTTTCTCGAGTTCCACGTGTCCGGCGCGCCACCAGGCCCATCCGGCGACGGCCAGGATCGCGACGACCAGGACGAGCAGCGCTTTTTTCAGCATCTCCCGCTCCTTTCGCCCGGGAGCCATACCACACGCGATCCCTGATGTCGCCCGGCTCCGGAAGTTGTTCGGAAGTCCCCGTTGCGCTACGTAGATGCCACCGTGGAAGCAAAGGAAACCCGGACGGGCTGGCCCGTTCTTCACCTCTACTACAGGATCGATCGCTGGCGCTGGGAGGGTCTCGGCGCGAACGGAAGGACCGCGGCGCTCGAGGAGTTCGCCGGCTGGATGCGGTCCCGTGCAGGCGAGGAGGGCTTGCAGCTCGTCCCCAACGCCGTCGTGGGGAAGGCGGACCTGGGCTTCATGGCGGTCCATCCCGAGGCGAGAAGGATCCAGGCTCTCTCGCAGGAGATCGCCGCCACGACGTTCGGGCGCTGTCTCGTCCCGGTCTACTCGTTTCTCTCGATTTCCGAGGCGACCGAGTACGTGACCACACCCGGGGACTACGCGCGGGAGCTCGTGGACGAGAAGGGAATGGACCCTGCGAGCCCCGAATTCGCCGCGGCTGTGGCGAAGTTCCGCGAGCGCATGGAAGCGTACGTCGACGCGCGCGTCCACCCGCGACTGCCGCGGGACTTCACGGTGCTGTGTTTCTACCCGATGCGGAAAGCTCGGACGGACGGCCGCAACTGGTACACGCTACCCTTCGGCGAGCGGAAAAGGCTCATGGCGGGCCACGGCGAGACCGGACGGCGTTTCGCGCACCGCGTGACCCAGCTCATCACGAGCGCCACGGGGCTCGACGACTGGGAGTGGGGCGTCACGCTCTTCGCCCGCGACCTCGCGAGCGTGCGCGACGTCGTCTACGAGATGCGGTTCGACCCCGCGAGCGCGGTCTACGCCGAGTTCGGTCCTTTCTACGTCGGCCTCCGGTTCGGCCCCGACGACCTCGCGTCGGTGCTGCGGCTCTAGGTGGGACGCCCGATCCGGCGGGACGCGTTCGGTCGCGTCCGGGGGAGGGAGGCTTGGCCGTCACATGTTCGATCGGGTCCGGTGCCAGGAACGAACGCGGACCCGACGGAGCGGGTCCCTCCGACGTGGCGCCGCTATTCGCCCGCGGCACGGGAGAAGTTCTACCGCCCGCCCTTCCGCGAGGTGTTTCGCGCGGGGCGAAGCTCGCTGTACCGGTGCGGACTATCTCCGCATGTCGTCTCGCCGGACTTCGTCGGCGAAGTCGTCGATCCAGTGCACCCGGTCCGCCCTGGCCTGGAGCTCGGTGGAGACGCCCTCGTGGAAGACGGCCAGTTCGATTCGTTTCCCCACTTCCGAGAGGAACTCGATCGCGTCGACGAGATCGGCGTCGCCGGAGGACAGCAGCAGCGTCTCGTACCGGTCGCGATGGACGAGTGCGAGCGTGGCAATCCCGACGTCGACGCCTTTTTGCTCTTCGTTTCCCAGGCTGTGATCGGGTGAATTGGGACACGCGACACTTACTTGTGCCTGGCACTGCTCGCAGTAGGCGCGGTCGGCTCGAAGCGGTCGTAGGGGATAGATTTTCGTGATGATCTGAGGACCGCGTGGCGGCGCCGACCGAAGCCAGGTGTGGAAGGGGTCTTGCGAGGTGGCCGACGGGTTTCGGGCTGCGTTCAGGTAGTAGGCACGCCAGATGGTGCCCGTTTCTTCGAGTTTGCGGCGAAGCTTCAGGTAGTCGAACTGGTATCGGTCGTCGATCGACCGTTGGGCAGTGTAGAGATAGCTACCGTCGATAAGCCAGAGACGCACGGTTCCGTTCCTCCTCTGCTCACACGTTCGACGACCGGGCCGAACAAAGCAAGATTTTCGCTCGTACCTCCTGCGAAGATAAATGGCCGGGGCCCCGTCGGTGGAGCGCGTCGCGGGCCGCGCGCTCCGGTGGAACCGCGGACTTGCACCGGAGAGCCGCAAGCAGCAGAAACACTCTGTGCGCTTCTTTGGCGTTCGACTACCGGCCCGAGGTTCGCTCCGGCTTCGCCTTCTCCTGCTGCTGTGCCTGGTCCTCCTCGGCGCCGAGAGGCCCAGGGACCCCCACGGGCCAGAGGACCTCGACGCCTACATCCGCCGCCTCGAGGACCCGAAGAGGGACGAGTACCAGAAGCCGGACGAGGTCGTGCGGGCTCTCGGCCTCGAGGAGGACGACTGGGTGGCGGACGTGGGTTGCGGTCCGGGTTATTTCACGCGCCGGCTCGCCCGTGCCGTGCCCCGTGGCCTCGTCTTTGCCGTCGACATCGAACCGAGGCAGCTCGACCGGCTCATCGAGCACCTCCGAAACGAGCAAATCCGCAACGTCGTGCCCGTCCTCGCCGCTCGCGACGACCCGTTTCTCCCCGAAGGTCGCTTCGCCGTGGTCCTGGTCGTCAACACCTACCACCACTTCGACGACCGGCCGCGATACCTCCGCAAGCTCGCCCGTGCTCTCGCTCCGGGAGGGCGTCTCGTCGTCATCGACTACTTCAAGCGGCCTCTCCCCGTGGGGCCCTCGCCCGAACACAAAGTGGCGCGCAAGACCGTGCTGCGCGAGGTGACCGAGGCCGGGTTCCGGCTCGAGCGGGAGTTCGACTTCCTGCCGTATCAGTACTTTCTGGTTTTCTCGCCCGCGGGTAGCACCTCGCCCGCAGGCAGCACCTCGAGGACGCGCACCCGCCAGGATTCGAACCTCGGCACGTCGCCGCGGAGGAAGAGCATGCGGAAGTCGTCGCTTTCCCCCGAGCCGAGGGGTTCGACGCCGAGGCTTTCGAGTGAGAGGCGGCCCGCCTCGTAGTCGCGGTTCGCGGGCGGCCGCAGAGGTTCCTGGCGCCGCATTCCACCCGGCATGTGAGCCGGTTACTCGAGCGGCACCTCGGCGATTCGACTCCAGGCAGATTTGCCACACGGTGGAAGCGACCGGTCGAGAGCTCCACCAGTAGCAAGGACGGGATCGTTCGGAGACGCCCTGACGCGTGCTTGCCTTGACGAAACGGATTTTGCCGTGGGTTGGAGCGGGCCGTGGGAAAGATGCCGGTGCTCGTAGTGGGACGGATGCGGGAGGAGGCTCGGAGGTCGCGGCGCTGGAGAGAGTGGAGCGGGAAGCGTAAAGTGGAGACGATTCGGTGGGGCGTCAGCCGAACGGGCAGTTCTTGAAAACGGTGGCGACGCTGTTATCGGGGAACAATCAGGCGCCGACATGGTTGTCGAGGCACGAGATAATCAAGAGCTGGCCGGTCACCTTCCCGACGAACGAGGAGTCGAGCGATGAAAACGTGGAGAGAATGGATCGTCTCGGATCCTTCCGTCATGCTGGGGAAACCGGTGATCGCCGGAACCCGGATCACGGTGGAATCCATTCTGGAGAAGCTTGCCGCCGGTGAGACCATCGACGAGCTGCTCGAAGCCCATCCCCGGCTGACACGGGAGGCAATTCAAGCGGCATTCGCTTTTGCGGCCGAGGTCTTGCGGGCCGATGTCGTGTACCCGATCGAGACGCCGACGTGAAGATTTTGGCCGACGAGGGTGTGGATGGCCCGATCGTGGAACGACTGCGGCAAAGCCACGAGGTGTGGTACGTTGCCGAAATGGAGCCAGGGGTTTCCGACAACGTCGTCGTGGATTTGGCGAATCAGAAAGGAGCCATATTGCTCACGGCGGACAAGGACTTTGGCGAGCTTGTGTTCCGTCAGGACCGGCTGAGAAAGGGGGTCGTTCTCGTTCGGCTTGCCGGTATCTCTCCCTTGCGCAAAGCGGAAATCGTGGCATCCGCCTTGGCCGCGCACGGTGAGGAGATGGAGGGGGCTTTCACGGTCATTACTCCAGCAGCCGTGCGCATCCGGCAGCGAGCGGCGAGATCGCAAAAGGACGCTCCTTGAAAAGCGGATCCGGCGCGGCGAGCGAAAGCCGCTGCGTTGCACCGTCGAACCCGGCACGGTGCGTCGGCCGCGCAGGGCGGACTCGGCCCGGAGTTTCTCTACGAGTGGGCGGCGGCCCAAGAAGCGGATGCAGCGGAGCGGCCTCCGGCCCGGCCGCTGATCGCCAAGGCATGGGGCGCACACGGGCGGGAGCCAGAACGTGGCACCCGCTGACGAGACTCAGTACTTTCGGGTTTTCTCGCCTGTGGGTAGTACCTCGCCCGCCGGCAGCACCTCGAGGACGCGCACCCGCCAGGATTCGAACCTCGGCACGTCGCCGCGGAGGAAGAGCATGCGGAAGTCGTCGCTTTCCCCCGAGCCGAGGGGTTCGACGCCGAGGCTTTCGAGTGAGAGGCGGCCCGCCTCGTAGTCGGGTTCCCGCAGAGCTTCGGCGCGCCGGTTGTAGCCGAACTCGGAGGCGACGACGTGGCCTTCGGCGTCGAGAAGCTCGTAGGCGAGCTTGACGGCCAGAAGAGCCCGTCCGCTCCGGTTCTCGAGCCGGCCGCTCACGACGAAGTAGGTTCCTTCCTCCGCATCCCGGAGAAAGTCGGGACCGCGAAGGCCGGTCCAGTAACCGCGCTGCGAGAGGATCTCGACGGCCCGGGGGTTCTCGGAGGCCGTGGCGCTTACCGGTGCCGAGCGGGCGAAAGCGAGCGGTACGAAGGCGGCGAGCACCGGGAAGACCGGCAGTGCAAGGGCAAGCCCGAGCTTTTTCATGCGAGCTTCCTCACGAGGGACGGGCCTCGTCGTGCCGCGCAAAAACGATCTCGACGAGCACGGCGGGTTTCGTGCCCGGGTCCTCGCCCTTCGAGAAGACGCCCACGACCTTCGGCTCGGGCCCGTCGAAGAACCAGCCGCTTCTCCGGTACGACTCGCCGCGGAAGCAGGGCTTGCGGAAAAAGCAGCGCGCGCGCCGGGCGTACCACCGCCTCGGGTCGTACCCGCGCTCCCCGAGAAGCTCGTAGGCGAAGCTTTCCATGAGGCGCAAGTACTCGGTTGCCGTCACGTGCCCGTTCGGGTCGGTCTGCCCGTAGTGCCAGTACCCACGTGCGGCATCGGTCGCTGCGGGTGGCCCCGGGGGGAGATGCTCTTCGAGTCGGGGAAACGGGAGGATCCGGGAGGGAACCTCTCCCCAGCCGAGTTCGGGAGGGAGCCGCAAGACCTTCCGGCGACGGGGGTCGGGGTCCGAGCGCGTGAACACGTTGAGAAGCTTCGCCCCGGCAATGCGGCTTTCTCCCGTTTGCCGCGGCCCGGCCTCTTCTCCCGCCCGCCGCTTCGATCCGGCGGTTCCGAGAGCGGCCCCCGCGAAAATCTCGTGCTCGCCGAACCTGAGGATGTGGGTCGTCTCTCCCGCATCGTCCGTCGCCCGCGCGAGATACGTCCTGCCGCGAACCTGGACGGGGTCGCGGAAGTCGACGGGCAGGTCGGTGGTTTCGAGCTCGACGTAGACCAGTGGCGTCAGGATTCCGTGCGGCCAGAGGTCCGGAGCGCCCATCCGACGGTGCCACGCGCGGAAGTGCGTGAGCGCCGTGTAGTTCATTACGGCAGCGAGCTTGAGCGCGCGTCGCTCGCTCAGGTCCGGAAAGCGTATCTCGGCCCGCGAGCGGGAGGTAACCACGGTGTCCGCTTTCGCTCGGCGAGGATGTCCTCTACTCTTCATTTTTCGGTCCGCCGAGTTCCGTCCGCCAGGGGCTCCGTCGAGCGCCGGTGCGGTCTCGGCTCGGGAGAAGTCACATGCTCGAACGCGCGCGGAAGAGGGCGCACGGCTTTCTAGGCACGGAGGCTCCGTTGCATCAAGAGGCGCGAGGGGAGGCCAGGTGGCAACGCGCGTTCTAGGGGGGACGGCGAAGGGGCGGCCGCTCAGGGTCGGCCGCGGCCTTGCCATCCGGCCCACCGAGAGCCGGCTTCGGGGCGCTCTTTTCGACATCCTCGGAAGCCGGTTCGACCTGGGGGACGCGCGGCTCCTCGACCTCTTCGCGGGCTCCGGAAGCCTCGGCATCGAGGCGTTGAGCCGCGGCGCGGGCTTCGTCGTCTTCGTCGAGAAGAGCCCCGTGGCCGTGCGCACGTTGCGCGAGAACCTTGTCCGCTGCGGTTTCGCCGACCGTGCGCGCGTTCTGCAGGCGCCGGTCGAGGCGGCTCTCCGCCGACTGGCGTCACAGGGAGAGAAGTTCGACGGCGTCTTCGTCGACCCTCCCTACGAGCGGGGTTTCCTGGGCCCGACGCTCCGGGCTCTCGACCGCCTGGGTCTCCTGCGCCCCGGAGGTTGGGTGGCCGTCCACCGAACGACGCGCGAGCCCGTGGAGGACCGTTACGGGGAGCTTCGTTTGACCCGAGAACGCCGCTATGGAACAAGAGCCGTCTCGGTATACGCGCTCCCGGACGAAAAAAGCGAAGGTTCGTAGCGTGACCGCTCCCCACACCGCCGTCTACGCGGGGTCGTTCGACCCCTTCACGAACGGGCATCTCGACATCGTCCGCCGCGCGCTTTGCGCCTTCGACCGCGTGATCGTCGCCGTCGCCTACAACCCGAACAAGGAGTCGGCGCTCTTCACGCCCGAAGAGCGGGTGGAGATGATCCGCGATGCGGTGCGCGACCTGGGGGACCGCGTCCTGGTCGACCGGTTCGACGGACTCCTCGTCGATTACTGCGAGCGCGTGCAGGCGCGTGCCATCGTCCGCGGGCTCCGTGCCGTCTCGGACTTCGAATACGAGTTCCAGATGGCGATGATGAACCGGCACCTGAAGCCGCACATCGAAACCTTCTTTCTCGCGACCGGAGAGGCGCACTTCTACACGAGCTCGCGCCTGGTGCGCGAGGTCGCGAGCCTCGGCGGTGACATTCGCGGCCTCGTCCCCGAGGGGGTCCACCGCCGCCTGCTCGAAAAATTCGGCCGGCGGCCGTGAGCGCGAGGCCGAGAACATCCTGGCGGTGTGAGCCGCGGCGTCGATCTCGTGTCGCGTTTTTACGTGAGAAACTCCTCCGATCGGGGATTTCTTCGCGAACCGGTGGGCTCGGGTAGACCGGTGAGCTTCGGTAAAGGCGTTTTTCTTTCTCCTTTTGTCTCGCGATGAAACTCGCCGAACCAGCACGATGAAACTCAGCGAGCGTGTCCGGCGCGTGAAACCTTCGGCCACGATGGCCGTGACGGAAAAGGCCGCGGAGCTGCGCGCCCGCGGCGTGGAGGTCGTGGACTTCGGCGCGGGCGAGCCCGATTTCGACACGCCCGAGCACATCAAGCGGGCGGCGTGGCGGGCACTCGAGGCGGGCGCGACGAAATACACGCCCGTCGGCGGCACCCGCGAGCTCAAGGAAGCCATCGTCACGAAACTCCGGCGCGACAACGGACTCGAGTACGCCCCCTCGGAAGTCATGGCGCACTGCGGGGGAAAACACGCCCTCTACGTGGCCTTCCAGGCGCTTTTCGAGGACGGGGACGAGGTTCTGCTGCCGGCGCCGTACTGGGTGAGCTATCCGGACATGCTCGCCCTCGCGGGCGCTCGGGCACGGATTCTTCCCACGCGCGTGGAAGAAGGGTTCAAGCTTTCGGCGGAGGCGCTGCGCGAGGCCATCGGCCCCGGAACGCGCGCGCTCGTCTGGAACAGCCCGAGCAACCCGGCCGGCGTGACCTACTCCGAGGAGGAGCTTGCCGCCATCGCTCGGGTCCTCGTCGAAAGCGAGCTTTTTCTCGTCTCGGACGACGTGTACGAGATGATGGTCTACGACGGCGAGCGGCCTCCCCACCTCCTGCGGATCGCTCCCGAGCTCAGGGAAAGGACGCTCGTCGTGAACTCGGTCTCGAAGACCTACGCCATGACGGGCTGGCGCGTGGGATACAGCGCGGGGCCGCGAGAGCTCCTGGCGGCGATGAGCAAACTCCAGGGGCAGATGACGTCGAACCCGAGCGCCGTGGCGCAGGCCGCAGCCGCCGAAGCGCTCTCGGGACCTCAGGACTGCGTCGGGAAGATGATGGCGGAGTTCGCCCGGCGGCGGGACTTCATCGTGGAGCGGCTCCGTAGCATTCCCGGGATCCGCTGCCCGAAGCCAGGCGGGGCCTTTTACGTCTTTCCCGACTGCTCGGCTTACATGGGTCGCCGCTGGAAAGGCGGCGAGATCCGGAGCGGGGAGGACCTCGCGCTCTATCTCCTCGAAGAGGCCGGCGTGGCCGTCGTCGGTGGCACGGACTTCGGGTACCCGACGCACATCCGGATTTCCTACGCGACGTCGCGGGAGAACCTCGCGCGGGGGACGGACGCCATGGCCCGGGCCCTCGGGCGACTTTCGTGAACTCGGAGGAGGCGAACGTGAGAGAGAGACCGTTCCGCATTCTCGGCGTGCAGCAAATCGCCGTGGGCGCACCGAAAAAGGACGCACTCCGGCGGCTCTGGGTCGACGTTCTCGGGCTGCGGATCGAAGGGCACTTCCGGAGCGAGAGCGAGAACGTCGACGAGGACATTGCCGTGCTCGGCGAGGGGCCCTTCCGGGTGGAGGTCGACCTCATGGAACCCGTCGACCCCGCCCGAAAGCCCAGAGTGCACGAACCGCCGCTCAACCACATCGGCCTCTGGGTGGACGACCTCCGCGCGGCCGTCGAGTGGCTTACGCAGCAGGGGGTGCGCTTCGCGCCGGGCGGGATTCGCAAAGGCGCCGCGGGTCACGACGTCTGTTTCATCCACCCGAAGGGAAGCGACGAGGCTCCGATCGGCGGCGAAGGCGTGCTGATCGAGCTCGTCCAGGCGCCGCCCGAGGTTCGCGAGGCGTACGAGAGGGCCCGAAAAGGCGCGGAGTTGTGAAGGCCGGGCGCCGCGCTATGCTAGGGAAGGTCGAGCATGGCAGGGCACGCGATCGTTCTGGACTTGACGGACCGCGCTTGCGTGGTCGCGGGCGGCGGTCCCGAGGCGGCCCGCCGGGTCGCGGCGCTCCTCGAAGCGGGGGCCAGGGTCACGGTCGTGGCACCGGCCCTGTGCCCGGAGCTTGCCGAGCGTGCGTCGCGGGGCGAGGTGCGGCACGTCCCGCGTGAATTCCGGCCCGAAGACCTCGACGGCGCGTGGCTCGCCTACGTGACGGAAGCTCCGGAGGAGCTTTTGCCCGAAATTGCGCGGGAAGCGTCGGAGCGGCGGGTTTTCCTCAACGTTTTCGACCGGCCCGAGTTCGGTAGCTTCTCCTCGCCTGCGATTCTTCGAAGAGGGGACTTGCTTCTCGCCGCTTCCACGGGCGGGAAGAGCCCGCTCCTGGCCCGCAAGATCCGCGAGCGTTGGGAGCGGGAATTCGGGCCCGAGTACGCGGCGCTGCTCCGGCTTCTCGGCGAGATCCGGGCGAGATTGCGAGAGTCGGGGCTCGATGCTGCCCGGCGGAAGGAGACACTCGAACGGCTCCTGGAAGGCCCCCTCCTCGAGGCGCTGCGCGCGGGCGACAGGCAGCGTGTCGAAGAAGAGCTTCGTCGGGCGGGCGCGGCACCCGTTCCGTAGGGGACGCGCATGGACCTTTCCTTTCTCGTCGTCGCCGCCACGCTCTACTTTCTCGCCACGGGCGGGTTCGTCGTCCACCTGCTCTTTTCCTCCGATCGGCTCCACCGGGGCGGGAGCTTTCTTCTGGCCTCGGGCTTCACGGTCCACACGCTCGCCCTTCTCGTACGGGCCTTCGAAGCCGGTTATCTCCCCGTCACGAGCTTCCACGAGGGGCTCTCGCTCGTCGGCTGGCTCGTCGTGGGCGCCCAGCTCCTTCTCGAGCGGCGGAGCGGCCTCGGGGTTCTCGGGGCCTTCGTCGCGCCGCTCGCCTTTCTCTTCACGTTTTCTTCGTACGTCTTCTACTCGGGCGTCGAGGAGCTTCCGGAGTCGCTCAAGAACGCCTGGCTCCCGGTGCACATCGCGCCGGCGTTCCTGGGCTACGCGATCCTGGGTGTCGCCTTTTGCCTGAGCCTCGCCTACCTGCTCCAGGAAAACCAGCTCAAGGCCAAACGACGCAGCGGCCTTTTCCGCCGCCTGCCGTCCCTCGAGCGCCTCGACGAGTTGAACCACCGCTTCGTGACCTGGGGTTTCGCGCTTTTCACGCTGGCGATCGTGACCGGGGCCGTTCTCGCGAAGACGGCCTGGGGGGCTTTCTGGTCGTGGGAGCCGGTCGAGGTCTGGTCGGCGGTGACCTGGCTCCTTTACGCCGTTCTCCTCCAGATGCGGAGTGCGGGGTGGCGGGGCAGGAGGGCCGCCACGCTCACGATCGTGGGTTTCGCCGTGCTCGTGGTCTCGTTTTTCGGCATGAACCTCGTTTTTCCCGGACGCCACGGAGGCCGCTTCGGCTCATGAAGACACGGATCCTGCTCGTCGGGCTGAGCCACCACACCGCGCCGGTCGAGGTGCGCGAAGCCCTGGCCGTCCCCACCGAGGAATCCGAGGAGGCCTACCGGGAGCTCCTTGCGCTTCCCGGCGTCGACGAGGCGGTCGTGCTCTCGACCTGTAACCGCGTCGAAGTGGTCTGCGGCACGCGGAACCCGGAGCTCGCCCTCGACTCGATCCGGACGTTCCTCCGTTCGCGTGACCGGACGGGCAGGACGGATTTCGAGAGCGCCCTCTATGCGTACCGGGACGCGGAAGCCGTCCGGCATCTCTTCCGCGTGGCCGCAAGCCTCGACTCCATGGTCGTCGGGGAGCCGCAGATCCTCGGCCAGGTGAAGGAGTCCTACACGCGTGCCTCCGCCGCCGGGGCGACCGGAACGGTGCTCCACCGCTGCTTCCACAAGGCCTTTTCGGTCGCCAAGCGCGTGCGGGCCGAGACGGGGATCGGAAGCCGGGCGGTGTCGGTGAGCTCGGCAGCCGTCGAGCTCGCCCGCAAGATCTTCGACCGCCTCGAGAACAAGTGCGTCATGCTGATCGGCGCGGGCCGGATGAGCGAGCTCGCCGCGCGTCACCTTCTCGGCCAGGGGATCGGCGAGCTCATCGTCACCAACCGTACCTTCGACCGCGCCGTGGCACTCGCCCGCGAGTTCGGCGGAACTCCGGTGCCGTTCGAGCACTTCCCGCGCTACCTCCACATGGCGGACGTGGTCCTCGGGTCGACCGGGAGCCAGGAGTTCGTGCTCACGCGCCCGCTCGTGCAGGAAGCCATGCGGCAGCGGCAGCGGGCTCCGATGTTTCTCATCGACCTCGGCGTGCCGCGGAATTTCGACCCGCGGATCAACGAGATCGAAAACGTCTACCTCTACGACATCGACGACCTCGAGGGTGTCGTCGAGGTGAACCGTGAAGAGCGGCTCCGCGAGAGTGCCAAGGCCGAGGAGCTCGTCACCCGCGAGGTCGAGAGCTTCGAGCGCTGGCTCGAGTCGCTCGAGGCCGTGCCGACCATCGTGGCGCTCCGCGAGCGGTGCGAGCGCATCCGGCAGGAGGAGCTCGCGAGGACGCTCGCTTCCCTCGGGCCGCTCGGCGAGAAGGAAAAGCAGGCCCTCGACGCCATGACGTCGGCCATCGTGAAGAAAATCCTCCACGGGCCGCTCTCGAAGCTCAAAGAGCCCGCCGACGACCGGACCGAGAAGTACTACATCGCCGCCGCTCGCGACCTTTTCCGGCTCGACGACGAGGGCGAGGAAGAGATCCGGCCGGCTCCTCGTCTCCGCCGGATTTCCGGGCGCAAGGGCGATTGAACGTGCCCTCGCCGCCGAGAGTCGTACGCATCGGGACGCGCGGAAGCCGGCTCGCGCGGGCGCAGGCGAACTGGGTGCGGGAGAGGCTCGCGGCGGCGTTTCCGGACGTGCGCTTCGAGCTCGAGATCGTGCGGACTTCGGGAGACCGCTTTCTCGACAGGTCGCTCGCTCACGCAGTGGGCGGGAAAGGGACTCTTCGTCAAGGAAATCGAAGAAGCCCTTCTCGCCGGCGCCGTCGACCTCGCCGTCCACTCGATGAAGGACCTGCCCGTCGAGTTGCCGGAGGGTCTCGAGGTCGTGGCGGTCCCCGAGCGCGAAGACCCGAGGGACGTGCTCGTGACGCGCGAGGGGTTCGCGCTCCGAGAGCTGCCGGAAGGGGCGCGTGTCGGGACGTCGAGCCTGCGGCGGATGTCGCTGCTGTGGGCCGAACGGTACGACCTCCACATGGTGCCCGTGCGGGGAAACGTGGAGACGCGGCTCGGAAAGCTCCGGGCGAGGCAGCTCGAGGCCCTGGTGCTCGCGGCGGCGGGACTCCGCCGGCTCGCTCTCCGGGCCCGTGCCGTTCCGCTCGACCCTCGGGTGTTCGTCCCGGCGCCGGGTCAGGGTGCGCTTGCCGTCGAGGGCCGGCGCGACGGATCCGCCGAGTTCGCCCGCTGCCTCGACCGCCCCGAGAGCCGGGCTGCCGTGGAAGCGGAGCGCGCTTTTCTTGCGACGGCCGGGGGGAGTTGCAGGACACCGATCGCCGCTTACGCGGAGGTGGAAGGAGAGGATCTGGTGCTCCGGGCGCTCATTGCGAGCCTGGACGGCGCGCGGGTGGTGCGGGGCGAGAACCGCGGGCATCTCCGGGACGCGCGTGCCCTCGGAGAGGCTCTCGCCGAGCGGTTGCTCCACGCCGGCGGACGCGAAATCCTCGACGAGATCGAGAGACCGGGGGAGACGGAAGAAGAGGAGGACGGCGAGGATACGGAGGCCAGGAACACGGCGCAGGAAACGGAGAGAACGGAGGCCAGGAGGCAAGAAGGAAAGAAACGATCGGAGACGAGGGAGAGATCGAAGGCCGCGAGAGAATCGGAGCACGGGGAAGGGAGCGTCGGAGGCCGAAGGAGGCAGTCGCGGAGAATCAAGGGATCGGCGAGGCGAAGCCGACAGGCTGGGGAGGCGATCGCAGGAGGGCGGAGGAATCGTGACGGGTAAGGTTTACCTGGTCGGTGCCGGCCCCGGTGACCCGGGGCTTCTCACGCTGCGGGGCCGGCGCTGCCTCGAGAAAGCGGACGTCGTGGTCTACGACTATCTCGCGGACCCCTCTCTTCTCCGCTTCGCGCCGCCCGGTGCCGAGCTCGTCTGCGTCGGGAAGCACGGCGGGGGACCGAAGTGGCAGCAGGAGGACATCCACACTCTGCTGGTCGAGCGCGCGAAGGCAGGCAAGACCGTCGTCCGCCTCAAGGGCGGGGACCCCTTCATCTTCGGCCGGGGCGGCGAGGAGGCCGAGGAGCTCGGGCGCCACGGCATCCCGTTCGAGGTCGTGCCGGGAGTCACGGCGGGCGTGGCCGTCCCGGCTTACGCGGGCATTCCCCTCACGCACCGCGATCACTCCTCGAGTGTCGCGTTTCTTGCTGGCTACGAATACCCGGACAAAGCCGAGCCCGCCGTGCCGTGGGAGCACCTGGCCCGCTCGGTCGGCACCCTCGTCCTCTTCATGACGACGCGGCAGCTCCGGCGGAACATGGAACGGCTTCTCGCCGCGGGGCTCGACCCCGGGACGGCCGTGGCGCTCGTGCGGTGGGGATCCCGGGCCGCCCAGACGACGATCGTGGGCACCGTCTCCGACATCGCGGAGAAAGCGGAGGCGGCCCGCATCCAGCCACCGGCACTCGCCGTCGTGGGGAACGTGGTCCGCCTGCGAGAGAAGCTCGCCTGGTTCGAGCAGAAGCCTCTTTTCGGCCGCCGGATCGTCGTCACGCGCGCCCGCGAGCAAGCGGGTGAGCTCGGCGAGCCCCTCGAAGAGCTCGGCGCGGAAGTGCTCTATCTTCCGGCCATCGAGATTCTCCCGCCCGAGTCCTTCGGGCCGCTCGATGCGGCGATCCGGGGAATCCGGGAATTCGACCTCCTCGTTTTCACCAGCGCCAACGGCGTCCGCTTTTTCTTCGAGCGGCTCGATGCGCTCGGGCGCGACATTCGCGAGCTCGGACCCTTGCGGCTTGCGGCCATCGGCTCGGAGACGGCGCGCGCTCTCGAAAGAAAGCACCTCCGCGTCGACGTCGTCCCCGGCGAGTTCCGCGCCGAGGCGCTGGCCGAAGCTCTCGGGCGCGTCGAGGGAATGCGCATCCTCCTCCCGCGTGCCGTGGGGGCGCGACCCTTTCTGCCGCGCGAGCTCGAAGGCCGTGGTGCGCGGGTGCACGAGGTTCCGGCCTACCGCGTGGTGCGGCCGCGCGTGGACCTCGAGCCTTTGCGGCGTCTTCTCGCGGCGGGGGAGCCGCCGCTCCTCACGTTCACGAGCTCGAGCACCGTACGGAATTTCCTTTCGCTCGCCCGTGAGGAGGGATTTCTCGAGGAGGTTCGAACATGTCGCGTCGCTTGCCTGGGTCCCGTCACCGCCGAGACGGCCCGCGAGTCGGGCCTCCGCGTCGACGTGCAGCCCGAGACCTACACGATTCCCGCGTTCGTGCGCGCCATCGAGGAACTCGCCCGGCGCGGCGGCATCTGAGCGCTTTTCGGTGGGGATGCAACTCCCGACCTAGGGCCACTCCTCGGAGCACGATGCACGCGTTCGCGCCTGCCATCGAGAAGCTCGCGCGACGAGGGGGCTTGTGAGTGTTTTTCGGTGCGAGTCCTGTTCTAGACCTCCGGCCACTCCTCGGACCAGGGGCGCGCTCTCTCGAAGGCGTACGCCGCCTGCAGCGCGAGATCGTCGCGGTGCCGTGGCGCCACGATCTGGAGCCCCACGGGGAGTCCCGCACGGGAAAAGCCGGCGCGGACGGTGGCTGCCGGGTGCCAGGAGAGATTGAAGGGAATCGTGAAGGACCCGACGTTCGAGATCGGTAGCCGGCGTCCTTCCACTTCTTCGGGAAGCGGACCCTTGGCGGGCGGCGGGTCGAAGGGAACGGTGGGCGTGAGCAGAAGGTCGAAGCGCTCGAAAACCTCCGCACACCAGCGCCCGACGGCGGCGCGCCTCTCGCGCGCGGCCGTCCAGATCTCGGGCGTCATCTGCTCCCCCATGAGCACGCCGCGCAGAAAGGCGCGCCCGAACTCCTCGCGGCGCTCGGCGATCTTGGGCCGGAGCTCTCCCAGGAGCTCGAACGCGTTCACGATGCCCCAGTCGTAGCCACTCTCCGGTGGCCCGCCCTGGATTTCCTCGACCCGGTGCCCCAGTTCTTCGAAGACGGACACGGCACGCCGCACGCAGTCGAGGACGTCCGTCTGGACGACGGCGTAGCCCAGGTCGGGAGAAAACGCGATCCGGAGTTTCGGAGGCAGGTGGGGAAGGACGGCCCGGTACGAGAAGCCGGGGTGGGGGAGCGAGTTCGGGTCGAGGGGGTGAGGGCCGCAGGTCACGTCCAGGTGAAGTGCCGCATCCTCGACGGTTCGCGTGATGGGGCCGTAGACGGCCGTGTCGCCCATGACCCACAGCGGCATGGGACCGTGGGGGATTCGGTTGTAGCTCGGCTTGAGGCCGAAAGAGCCCGTGAAGGACGCCGGGATGCGAATCGACCCGCCGCCGTCGCCGCCCGTCACGAGAGAGACGAGCCCTCCCGCGATGGCGGCCGCCGAGCCGCCGCTCGACCCTCCCGGGCTTCGCTCGAGATTCCACGGGTTGCGCGTGGCGCCGAAGAGCAGGTTTTTCGTGATGGCCGTGTACCCGAACTCCGGCGTGTTCGTCTTCCCGACGACGATCGCACCGGCCGCCCGGAGTCGCTCGACCTGGATCGAGTCCCTCCGGGCCACGTTGTCGCGGAAAACGAGGGAACCGTAGCTCGTGACCATCCCCGCCACGTCTTCGAGGTCTTTCACTCCGACGGGGATTCCTTCGAGCGGCCCCGCCTCCCCGCGGAGCACGCGAGCTTCGCTTTCCCTGGCCTCGGCGAGAAGGGCCTCCGGCTCTCGAAGGGCCACGAACGCGTTGAGCTTCGGATTGGCTTCCTCGATTCTCGCGAGCGTCGCCTGCATGAGCTCCACGGGCGAGATTTCCTTCTCCGCGATCCGGCGGGCGACCTCGACGACGGGCCTTCGCAAGAGTTCGCGCATGACGTCTTCCCCCCTCTCCGGTGATCGAACCCCGAAGTTGCGCTATAGAGAACACAACGGGCGGAGAAATGCACGATGGACGAGGAGAGCGTCCGGAGGAGCTGGCGAGAGAGGGGCTTCAGCTTCGGCGTGTGGACGGACCCGCCGGGACAGGTCTGGGCCGACTTCGTCCACGACACCGACGAGCTCGTCATGCTCGTCGAGGGCGAGATCGAGATCCGGATGGGTGGCCGGGTTTTTCGACCCCGCGTGGGCGAGGAGGTCCTGATTCCCGCCGGAACGTCGCACACCGTCGTCAACGTGGGTAAGACGAGAAACCGCTGGCTCTACGGCTACAGGACGTCCGCCCGCTGAAGGAGGGCCCGCCGTGGAAGCCGAAGGAGCGCTCGAATCTCCGGCGACACCGCGGCGGATGCCACTGCGGGCGCGTTCGGTTCGAGGTCCTTGGGCCCGAGGAGATCGAGGTCCTGGAGTGCAACTGCTCGATGTGCCGCCGGCTCGCTTACCTTCACTGGATCGTGCCGCGTTCTCGCTTCTTTCTCCTCCAGGGAGAGTCGGAGCTTTCCACGTACACCTTCCACACCGGCGTGGCGCGCCATCTTTTCTGCCGCGTTTGCGGCGTGAAGTCCTTCTACATCCCTCGCTCCCATCCCGACGGCGTGAGCGTCAATGTCCGCTGCCTCGATCCCGGAACCTTCCGGATTACGAGCGTGCGCTTTTTCGACGGCGAGAACTGGGAGGAGCACGCCGGCGACCTGCCGCCGCTCCCGCGGTAGGGGCGCCCTCCGTCGCGCCCGCCGGGGTTCGATCGCAAACGCCTCCGCGGTCTGCGTTCAGAGCGATGGCCCGCCGTTTGCGTGCGACGCGCGAACGTCGGACTCCGGAGGGACGCGCTCCGTCGCGTCCGGGGGCGGGGGAATGTCGCGTGCCGTGAATCACGGTCGGCGGGATGTGCCGAAACACGGACCCGACAGAGCGGGTCCCTCCGGTTGCATCCGAGGGTCGACGTTCACGCGCATCCACGAACACGGACCCGCGGCGGGACGCGCTCCGTCGCGTCCGCCGGGGGCGCCGGGTGAACGCGGCCATCGCATGCGTAGTGGCGGTTCGTGCCGATTGCGAACGCGGCCACCCGGAGGGACGCGCTCCGTCGCGTCCGGGGGGGGCGGGGACGGGAAGGTGTGTTCCGGATCGTTCCAGAGCACGGACTCAGCCTGCCCGCCGCCGTGGAACGCGACGCGTCTGGGTGGCCGCTTGCCTACCTCGGTACCGTGCGGGCGGTTCGTGGACTTCGCCCTGCGGTGCCGGACGGAGGCGCCTGCGTAGCCAGGCAGCAAAGTCTTTCTCCGCGAGCTTCCCTTCGGCCAAGGCGACATAGAGAGGGAAGAGCTCGGCATCGCTCGCGTCGAGCGTGACACCGTTGAGCTCGAGAAACGTTTCGCACGCGACGGCGGCCGTGCGCTTGTTTCCGTCTACGAAGGGATGATTCTGTGCCAGAGCGTAGGCGAGACTTGCCGCAAGATCCGCGACATCGGGCGCGGGCTCGCCCCGAGCGTGGCGGTGTCGAGGGCGGGCAAGCGCGGACTCGAGCAGTGCCTCGTCCCGCACGCCGGCTCTGCCTCCGTGCTCGGCGAGCTGTCGAGCATGTATGGCGAGCACGAGGCTCTTCTCCAGCCAGACGATCACGCTCAGCTCTGCGCAAGCTTTTTCAGGAGGGCGCGACGCTTGCGCATGACCCTCTCCGCAGTCTCCATCTGCTCGGCGAGCGCAGGATCGAAGGGCGTGAGCTTGATTCCGTCCGGGAGTTCGAGGGCGTAGAGAACGTCGCCTTTTTCCACGCGCAGACGCGCCATCAGCTCCCTCGGAAGAATGATGCCCGCCGAATTGCCCACCGTCGTCACTTTGAGCTTCATGGCACCTCCTTCGAGCGCGACGTTATAACAAGAGTTATATGAGGGCTGCGCGAGGTCAAGCCGCTCCGCCGCCGAGCCTTTCCGATGTCGGATGGCCGAGGTGTCATCATTTCACCTACGCTGCTTCGGAAGATCGCACGGGACATCGGACTGACTGCGGAGGAGCTGGTGGCACGCAAGTGAGCGAAGATCGAGCGTCTCCTTCGACCGATGCTGGAAAAGGCCGATACGAAAAGTAAACTGCCCCGCGAGAGAGTGACCCATGCCGAGGCAGAAGGCTCCGAAGAAGGGACGAAAGGGAACGAACACGGCGACCGTCGGCTACGAGGCCGAGCTCTGGAAAATGGCCGACGCGCTGCGCGGCAGCATGGACGCGGCCGAGTACAAGCACGTGGTCCTGGGGCTCATCTTCCTCAAGTACATCTCGGACGCCTTCGAGGAGCAGCACGCAAAGCTCGAGGCCGAGCGCGCCCAGGGTGCCGACCCCGAGGACCCCGACGAGTACCGGGCGGCCAACGTCTTCTGGGTGCCGAAAGAAGCCCGCTGGTCGTACATCCAGGCGAGCGCGCCGCAGCCCGCGATCGGCGAGATCGTCGACCGGGCCATGGAAGCCGTCGAGCGCGACAACCCCTCGCTCAAGGGTGTCCTTCCCAAGGACTACGCGCGGCCGGCGCTGGACAAGCAGCGCCTCGGCCAGCTCGTGAACCTCGTGAGCAACATCCGGGTGGGCGACGAGCACGCCCGCTCGAAGGACGTTCTCGGGCGCATCTACGAATACTTCCTCGCGCAGTTCGCGAGCGCCGAGGGCCGAAAGGGCGGGGAGTTCTACACGCCCACCTGTATCGTCCGTCTGCTCGTCGAGATGCTCGAGCCCTACAAGGGCCGCGTCTACGACCCCTGCTGCGGTTCGGGCGGCATGTTCGTGCAGTCCGAGAAATTCATCGAGGCGCACGGCGGACGGCTCGGCGATATCTCGATCTACGGCCAGGAGTCGAACTACACGACCTGGCGTCTTTGCAAGATGAACCTCGCCATCCGCGGCATCGAGGGCCAGATCGCCCACGGCGATAGCTTTCACAACGATCGGCACCCGGACCTCAAGGCCGACTACATCCTCGCCAATCCCCCCTTCAACGTGAGCGACTGGGGCGGGGAGCGCCTGCGCGAGGACAAGCGCTGGAAGTTCGGTGTTCCGCCCGTCGGCAACGCGAACTTCGCGTGGGTGCAGCACATCACCCACCACCTCGCGCCCATCGGCACCGCGGGCTTCGTGCTCGCGAACGGCTCGATGTCTTCCAACCAGTCCGGCGAGGGCGAGATCCGGAAAAACATCGTCGAAGCGGATCTCGTGGACTGCATGATCGCGCTGCCGGGCCAGCTCTTCTACTCGACCCAGATTCCGGCCTGCCTCTGGTTTCTTGCGCGCAGCAAGAAAAACGGTCGCTTCCGCGATCGGCGCGGCCAGGTCCTCTTCATCGACGCGCGCAAGATGGGCCGCATGGTGGACCGAACCCACCGGGAGCTCACGGAAGAGGACATCGAGAAGATCGCCGGAACCTACCACGCCTGGAGGGGCGAGAAGGACGCGGGCGAGTACCGGGACGTCCCGGGCTTCTGCAAGAGCGCGAGCCTCGAGGAGATCCGCAAACACGGCCATGTGCTCACCCCGGGCCGCTACGTCGGCGCCGAGGCGCCGGAAGACGACGGCGAACCGTTCGAGGAGAAGATGGCGCGGTTGGTGGCGCAACTGCGCGAGCAGCAGGCCGAGGCGGCGCGACTCGATGCCGCCATCGCCGCCAACCTGAAGGAGCTGGGATATGGAGTGTAGCGCCGTTCGGTTCACACGCCACGCCTTCGAACGCCTCTTTGAGCGCGCGGTCCATCCGGATACCGTGCTTCGGATCATCCAAGAAGGCGAGGTGATCGCGTCCTATCCGGACGACCAGCGTCTTGATCCTGGGGTTCGAGCGAGGAAACCCCCTTCATGTGGTTGTGGCACAAGACCCCGAGAACCGAATATGCTTCGTGGTGACGGTGTATACACCGGATCCGAAGCTTTGGAGCGACGATTTCAGAACCAGGAGGTGAACATGAAGTGCGCGATCTGCAAGAATGGGGAGACACGCCCCGGAACGGTGACGGCCACGTTGCACCGCGGCGAGACGACCGTCCTCGTGAAAGGCACACCGGCAGAAGTGTGCCAGAACTGCGGCGAGTACTACCTCGACGAGGCGGTCGGGCGGAAGCTCTATGCGCAGGCCGAGGAGGCGGCCAGACGCCATGCGGAGGTGGAAATCCTGCGCTACGCGGCCTGAGGACTCGGCATGATGAACACCGCCGCGTTGCGCGAGAAGCCGGCCGAGGCCGCACGGCTCGATGCCGCCATTGCCAAGAACCTCGAGGAGCTCGGCTATGGCGATTCACGGAGCGCTCCGCGAGCGGATCGTGCGCATCGCGGCGACGTGCGGCGCGCGCAACGTCCGGGTCTTTGGTTTTCGTGCGTGGGGAGGGGCCGACGACCGCAGCGACATCGACCACTTCGCGACGGGCACGCCGCCTCGCAACGAGCGTCCCCCAGGGCGATCTCGGAGCTGGAACCCGCGACGCGGTGGAGGGATCGAACAGCACCTGGGTAGCGAGATCGCCGAAGAGGCAAACTTGTGGAGCGGTAAGTGAAACCGATAAGGTTGTCTGGCCATGCGCTGCGTTACCTCGATAGGCGGGGGTTCAGCGTTGAAGAGGTGGAGGAAGCAATTCGGACGGCCCAGTGGAGGCCTGCCGAGCTTGGGCGTCTCGAATGCCACAAAGATTACGCGTTCGGTCAGGTCTGGAACGGGGTTGTGTACTCCACCAAGCGCGTGCGGCCCATTTTTGTCGAGGAACCGAACGAGGTTGTGGTAGTGACGGTGTACACGTACTATTTCTGAAGTACTCGAGAGAGGAGGCCACCGTGAAGATCGCCTACGATCCCGAGGTCGACGCCCTGAGCATCATTTTTCGCGAGACTTCCGTCACCACGAAGCATCTGGCCGAAGGCATCGCCGCTGATTACGATGCCCAGGGCCGACTCGCCGGCATCGAGATTCTCGATGCGCTCAAACGGTTCGGGGAGGCGGAGACGCTCCGCCAGATCGTGCTCGAGGGCGTCGGTCCCGCGGCCCCTCCCAAATAGGCGGCATCTCCGCAAGACTACGGGGTTGCCCCCCCGTAGGAGGCCAACCCGACTGGAACCCCCGCCGCGACGCAAGCACGCATCGTTGACTTCGATGATCCCGATGGCAACGACTGGCTGGCGGTCAATCAATTTACCGTGAC
The DNA here is from genome assembly GCA_026004195.1 of Candidatus Binatia bacterium. Classification (NCBI taxonomy): domain Bacteria; phylum Candidatus Binatota; class Binatia (SeqCode); species Binatia bacterium. Next base: position 315,332 of record BPIQ01000002.1, on the reverse strand, counting down.
CGAGAATCAGCACACGCGGCGGCCAGACGTGGTGCTGTTCGTCAACGGCCTGCCCCTGGCCATCGTCGAGCTCAAGAACCCGGCCGACGAAGAGGCCACTGTCTCGACGGCTTTTCGGCAGCTCCAGAGCTACAAAGCGGAGCTTCCGACTCTCTTCGCGTTCAACGAACTGCCAATCACAGCGCCACGAGTCTTCTGGCCAGGAGGACGGCAAGAACCGTGTCCTTCAGGCCGTGCGCGACCGGGCAACTGGAAAGGCTGGCTTGGCTTCTTCCTGCGCGGCGTGGCCGAGGTCGCAGCCCAAGCGGCGCAGACCGCGGCGGCCATCCTGCGCATGCGCGGGGAGTACCGCGACCGCATCACCGAGCGTCTGGGCCGCGCCGCCGCCAACGGCCATCGCATCCTGGAGAAGCTCTTCGATCACCCCATCGTGACCGTCGCCACCGTGCGAGAGTGGCTCGACGTCACCCCTGCGGGCGCCAACAACCTGGTCAACCGCCTCGTGGAGGTGGGCGTGCTGGGCGAGATCACCGGCTACGCCCGCAACCGCCGCTTCCGCTTCGACCCCTACCTGCGCGTGTTCGAGGAACCGGAGGAGGAACGGGCATGAAGCGGCGCGCGTCGCGCGAGCGGCTGGCGAAAGCCGGGAAGCTGGGTGCCGCGATTGAGGCCGACCTGAAGGGGCTCGGGTATGACGGGTGAGTGGGTCGAGAAAGCGATCGGCGATATTGCCGATGTCATCGGTGGTAGTACACCATCGACACGAGACCCCGCGAACTTTGACGGAGATGTTCCGTGGCTCACGCCAAAAGACCTCGCAGGCCCACATCCGCGTTACGTTAGTCGTGGCGAACGTAATCTGTCCCGCAAGGGATTAGAGAGGTGCTCCGCACAGCTGCTTCCCCCGAACAGCGTGTTGTTATCCAGTCGGGCACCGATCGGCTACGTCGCGATCGCTGCAAATCCAATCGCGACCAACCAGGGCTTCCGCAGCCTCGTGGTGAAGCCCGACTACGACCACGAGTTCGTTTATTACTGGTTACTCGCGAACGTCGAGGAGCTTGAGCGCCACGCGACGGGCTCAACCTTCAAGGAAATTCCAGGATCGGCCCTCAAGCAAATCCGCATCCGACTTCCTCGCGACCGAGCGGAACAGCGCGCCATCGCCCACATCCTCGGCACGCTGGACGACAAGATCGAGCTGAACCGGCGGATGAGCGAGACGCTGGAGCAGATGGCGCGGGCGCTCTTCAAGTCGTGGTTGGTAGACTTCGACCCCGTCCGCGCCAAGATGGAGGGCCGCTGGCGGCGTGGCCAGTCCCTCCCCGGCCTGCCCGCCCGCCTCTATGACCTCTTCCCCGACCGCCTCGCCACCTCCGAACTCGGCGAGATCCCGGAGGGGTGGGAGGTGGGAAATCTGTCCGATCTTTGCTCCACGCAGTACGGCTATACCGCGAGCGCGGTTGCTGAACACGTTGGCCCGAAGTTTCTGCGGGTCACAGACATCAACAAGCAGAACTGGATTAACTGGGCCGACGTGCCCCACTGCCATATCGATCCAGATGCGAAGCAAGCGTACGCCCTCAAGGTAGGGGATATAGTCGTTGCTCGAATGGCCGACCCAGGCAAATCTGCCATCATCGAGGAAGAGGTCGATGCGGTGTTCGCCTCCTACCTCGTACGGCTCAAGACGAGGTCGCTTGCTCACAGCTACTATGTCTACGGCTTCCTCAAGTCAGACCTATACGCGGAGTATGCGGAGGGGGCCAAGAGCGGATCAGTTCAGGCCAACATGAATGCAAAGGTTATCGTGGCCGCGAGTCTCGTCGTCCCCCCGACAACGGTGATGGATCAGTTCCTGAGAGCGATACTGCCGCTTCGGCAGCGCCTCGTATCCAATGTACGCGAATCCCGCACTCTCGCCGCCCTGCGCGATGCGCTTCTGCCCAGGCTCATCTCCGGCGAGCTGCGGGTGAAGGACGCGGAACGGTTCTTGGAGAGGATGCGCGTATGAAGCGCGAGGCCAAGCTCTTGCTAAACAAAGCTTGCGACTCGCTCGTGTTGGCCATCGAGCTCTTCAACCGACCTCACGACCGGGGGCGCATCAGCAGCACGCTGATCATGCTCGACCATGGCTTCGAGATGCTGATGAAGGCCGCCATCCTGCATCGCGGGGGTCGCATCCGCGAGAAGCGCGCCAAGCAGACGATCGGCTTCGACGCCTGCGTGCGGCGCTCGTTGAGTGACGGGACGATCAGGTACCTGAGCGAGGAACAGGCGCTCGTGCTGCAGACAATCAACGGGTTACGGGACGGGGCGCAGCACCACTTGCTCGACATCTCCGAATGCCAGCTCTACGTGCACGTCCAATCGGGCGTGACGCTGTTCCGGGATCTGTTGAAGAGCGTCTTCGACGAGGAGCTTGCCACCCGCCTCCCGACCCGCGTGCTCCCCGTCTCGAGCTCGCCGCCGACGGACCTTGCAACGCTGTTTGAGTCCGAGGTCGGCGAAATCAAAAAGCTCTTAAAGCCAGGCCGGCGAAGGAGGCTTGAAGCGCTGGCCCGCCTTCGTCCGCTAGCGATCCTGGATACCACGATCCGGGGCGAGAAGGGGCAGCCGAGCGACGCGGATCTACGGCGGGTAGGCAGGGAGCTGTTGGGTGGTAGAGCGTGGCAGGACATCTTTCCAGGTGCGGCGGCTGTCGAAATAGTGGCAGATGGCACCGGACCGAGCCTCTCGCTCCGGCTGTCGAAGAGGGAAGGCATTCCGATCCAGCTGGTTCCCGAGGGGACACCCGGTGCTTCAGTCGTGGCTGTGAGGCGAGTCAATGAGCTGGATTTTTACAGCCTTGGCGCGAAACAGTTAGCCGAAAAGGTCGGCCTGACGATGCCGAAGGTAGTGGCGGTCGTGGACTACCTCGGCCTGCGACAAAGGACCGATTGCTACAAGGAGATTCGAATCGGCAAGGCCACGTTCAAGAGATACTCGCCGAAGGCGATTGACGCCATTGAGGAGGCTCTGAAAAGGGAGAGCATCGACGAGATCTGGCGTAAGCGCAGCGTGAAGGCCAAGGAGGCGCCATGATTGCCTTCACCGAATCCGCCGTAGAATCCGCCTCCCTCGCTTTGCTTGAGGCCCTTGGCTGGCAGATCAGGCACGGCGCTGAGATAGCCCGGGGCGAGCGCTTGGCCGAACGCGCCGACTACGGCGAGATTGTCCTGCAGCAGCGCCTCCGGGACCCCCTGGCGCGGCTCAATCCTCATCTCCCGCCGGAGGCGCTCCAGGACGCCTTGCGCAAGGTCAACCGTCCGGAGGGGCCGACGCTCGAGGCCCGCAACCTCACCTTTCACCGCATGCTTGTGGATCGCGTGACGGTCGAGTACCGATCTTTGATGGAACCATTGCAGCCCGCCCCGATGTGGCAAATCAGCCTGGCACCGGGGCGTCGCCCCCGCAGATCCTTTCCATCGGCACGCGACAAAGGTTTCAATCAGCCGACCCATAACCTTGTAATTAGCCGAAGCCAAAGATTACCATCAGCCGATGGCAGCAACCGGCTTCTATCCGCGCTTTGCCGCCGATCGGCTGACCGAGGCGCTCGACGATTTCCCGGCGGTGCTGATCCACGGCCCGCGCCAGAGCGGCAAGACGACGCTGGCGCAGCGGGTCGGGGCTCGCGCCGGATACGCCTATTTCAGCTTCGACGACGAGGCGGTCAAGAGCGTCGCCACGGCGGACCCGATCGGCTTCGTGGCCGACCTGCCGCCGCGCGCGATTCTGGACGAGGTGCAGCACGTCCCGCACTTGTTCGCGACGCTCAAGGCGGCGATCGACCGCGACCGGCGCCCCGGACGGTTCATGCTGACCGGATCGACGAACGTCCTTCTGCTGCCCAAGTTGAGCGACTCGCTCGCCGGCCGCATGGCCGTCGTGCGCCTCCATCCACTGGCGCAGTGCGAGCTGGCCGGGACGCGGCCGGCATTCCTGGACCGGCTCTTCGGGGAAGGTTTCAAGATGCGCCGGTTCGAACGTCTCGGGCCAGTGCTGCACGAGCGCATCGCAGCCGGTGGCTATCCCGCGGCGCTCAGGCTTCCGCCAGGGCGGAGGCGGGCGCGCTGGTACGAGGGATACCTCGAAACCATCGTCCAGCGCGACGTGCGCGAACTCGCCCGCATCGCCTCGCTCGATGCGGTGCCCCGCCTGCTGGCGGCGGCCGCGGCGCAGACCGCGCGCCTGCTCAATGTCTCGGAGCTGGCGGCCCCGTTTCAGCTCAGCCGGCCGACCATCCGGGACTATTTGACGCTGCTCGTGCGCATTTTCCTGCTGGAGGAATTGCCGCCCTGGCACGCCAACCGCCTGAGCCGGCTCGTCAAGACGCCGAAGCTGCATCTCGGCGACACCGGGCTTGCGTGCGCGTTGCTCGGCGCCGACACCAAGGCGCTCGGTGAGGACCGCGCCCTGCTGGGGCAACTGCTCGAGACGTTCGTGTTCCAGGAACTCAGGCGGCAGGCGAGCTGGCACGATGAACCGCATGCCTTCTACCACTTTCGCGATCGCGACGGCTACGAGGTGGACATCGTCGTCGAGCGCGGTACCCGCGCGGTCGCCGGGATCGAAGTGAAAGCCGGGGCGACAGTGACGGCCGCCGACTTCCGCGGCCTGGGCAAACTCAAGAATGCCGCCGGCCGGCGCTTCGCCGGCGGCGTGGTGCTCTACGACGGGACGATGAGCATGCGCTTCGGACAAGAAATGTTCGCCGTGCCGATTCGCGCCTTGTCGGAGGCGCCATGACCCCGTTCACCGAATCCTTCGCCGAAGAGGCTGCACTCACCTGGCTCGAGAGCATCGGGTACGTTGGCGGGGACGGTATGCCGGTGGAAGAGTTTCTTCCGAGGCCAGCCCAGCACTGGATGAAGGCATGAGGCGTTTGAGCGAATCCGTCGTCGAGGACGCGGCCCTCGACTGGCTGCAGGGTCTGGGCTGGGCTTTCGAGCATGGGCCGGACATCGCCCCCGACGGGGCGCAGCCGGAAAGGTCGGACTACGGCCAGGTGGTGCTGGGGGGCCGCCTTCGCGACGCCCTGGCGCGCCTCAATCCGGAGCTGCCGCAGGAGGCGCTCGACGAAGCCTTCCGCCGGCTCACCCGCCCGGAAGGCGCCGACGTGGTCCACCGCAACCGGGCCTTCCACCGCATGCTGGTCGAAGGCGTCACCGTCGAGTACCGCCGGGCAGATGGCTCCATCGCGGGCGCGCAGGTGCGGGCGATCGACTTCGAGGATCCCGAGAACGACGACTGGCTCGCGGTCAATCAGTTCACGGTGGCGGAAAACAAGCACGTCCGCAGGCCCGACGTCGTTCTCTTCGTCAACGGCCTTCCGCTCGCGATGATCGAGCTCAAGAACCCCGCGGACGAGAACGCGACGATCTGGACGGCCTTCCAGCAGCTCGAGACCTACAAGAGCGAGCTTCCGACGCTTTTTGCCTTCGACGAGCTGCTCGTGATCTCGGACGGAACGGAGGCGCGCGTCGGCACGCTCACGGCGGGGCGGGAGTGGTTCAAGCCCTGGCGGACGATCGGGGGCGAGCGGCTCGCCGGTCCGGCGATGCCGGAGCTGGAGGTCGTGCTCAAGGGGATCTTCGAGCGGGGGCGATTCCTCGAGCTTCTTCGCGACTTCATCGTGTTCGAAGACCAGGGCGGCGGTCGGCTGAACAAGATCGCGGCGGGATACCACCAGTTCCACGCCGTCCGCGTGGCGGTGGCGGAAACCTTGCGGGCCGCGGAGCTGCGGCATGCGGATCGGCTCGTGGAGCGGCAGGAGGGCTACGAGGCGGGCCGCCGACCGGGCGGCAAACCGGGAGACCGGCGGATCGGAGTCGTCTGGCATACGCAGGGATCGGGGAAAAGTCTCACGATGGCGTTCTACGCGGGCCGCATCATCCGCGAGCCGGCGATGGAAAACCCCACGATCGTGGTCCTCACGGACCGCAACGACCTGGACGACCAGCTCTTCGGGACGTTCTCTCGATGCCAGGACCTCCTGCGCCAGCCTCCCGTGCAGGCCGAGTCCCGCGCTCATCTCCGCCAGCTCTTGAGCGTCGAGGCCGGCGGCGTCGTTTTCACGACGATCCAGAAATTCTTCCCGGAAGAGAAGGGAGACCGGCACCCCAGGCTCTCGGAGCGGCGGAACATCGTCGTCATCGCCGACGAAGCCCACCGGAGCCAGTACGATTTCATCGACGGCTTCGCCCGCCACATGCGCGATGCCCTGCCCAATGCCTCCTTCATCGGCTTTACCGGCACGCCGATCGAGAAGACCGACGCGCAACACGCGCGCGGTCTTCGGCGACTACATCTCGATCTACGACATCCAGCGGGCGGTCGAGGACCGGGCCACCGTGCCGATCTACTACGAGAGCCGCCTCGCCAAGCTCGCGCTCGACGAAGCCGAACGCCCGAGGATCGACCCCGAGTTCGAGGAGGTGACCGAGGGCGAGGAGATCGAGCGGAAGGAGAAGCTCAAGACCAAATGGGCGCAGCTCGAGGCGATCGTGGGCACGGAGAAGCGGCTCCGGCTCGTCGCCCGGGACATCGTGGAGCACTTCGAGCGGCGGCTCGAGGCCATGGAGGGCAAGGCCATGGTGGTCTGCATGAGCCGGCGCATCTGCGTCGAGCTCTACCGCGAGATCGTGCGGCTGCGCCCCCGGTGGCACCACGAGGACGACGACAAGGGCGCGATCAAAGTCGTGATGACCGGCTCGGCCTCCGACCCCGCCGACTGGCAGCCGCACATCCGCAACAAGCCCCGCCGCGAGCTGCTGGCTAAGCGCTTCCGCGATCCCGAAAGATCCCCTCAAGCTGGTGCATCGTGCGCGACATGTGGCTTACCGGCTTCGACGCGCCCAGCCTGCACACCATGTACCTGGACAAGCCCATGCGCGGCCACGGCCTGATGCAGGCCATCGCGCGGGTAAACCGGGTCTTCCGCGACAAGCCCGGCGGGCTGGTGGTGGATTACCTGGGGCTGGCTACCGAGCTAAAAGCCGCGCTGGCTACCTACACCGAGAGCGGCGGCACCGGGCGCACCGCGCTCAATCAGGAAGAAGCGGTGGCGCTCATGCGCGAGAAATACGAGATTTGCCGTGGCCTTTTTTACGGCTTCGACTGGTCGAGGTGGGTTACGGGCACGCCGGCGGAACGGCTGAGCCTTCTGCCTGCCGCGCAGGAGCACATCCTCGCTCAGGAGAACGGCAAGGATCGGCTGCTGCGTGCGGCGCGCGAGCTGTCACAAGCGTTCGCGCTGGCTGTGCCGCATGAAGAGGCCCTGCGCATCCGAGACGACGTGGCCTTCTTCCAGGCCGTGCAAGCGGTGCTGGCTAAACGCGCGCCAGGCCAGGCACGGCCCGAGGAGGAACTCGAGCAGGCCGTGCGCCAGATAATCGCCCGTGCGGTGGCACCCGAGGGTGTGGTGGACATTTTCGCAGCAGCGGGGCTCAAGAGGCCGGACATCTCCATACTCTCCGATGAGTTTTTGTCCGAGGTGCGGGGGATGCCGCAGAAAAACCTGGCGGTAGAGCTATTGCAAAAGCTGCTTAAAGGAGAGATTCGGGCTCGAGGACAGAAGAACCTGGTGCAGGCCAGGTCGTTTGCCGAGATGCTCGAGCGAACCATCCGCCGTTACCAGAACCGGGCCATCGAGGCCGCCCAGGTGATTGAAGAACTCATCGCGCTCGCCAGGGATATGCGCGAAGCCAATGCCCGTGGCGAGAAACTCGGCTTATCCGAGGACGAACTGGCCTTCTACGATGCCCTCGAGGCCAACGACAGCGCGGTCAAGGTGCTGGGCGACGCAACCTTGCGGGAAATTGCCCGTGAACTGGTTCAGACGGTGCGCAACAATGTAACCCTCGACTGGACCTTGCGTGAGAATGTGCGGGCGCAGTTGCGCGTGCTGGTCAAACGCACGCTGCGCAAATACGGCTACCCACCCGACAAGCAGGAGACGGCGACCCGCACCATCCTCGAGCAGGCCGAGGTCCTCGCCGAGCGCTGGGCGGCTTAACGTGACGCCTCGTGCCTTCCTCTGACTGATCGCGGCGCAACTCCCTGGCTGGGCGGAACACGCCCACCCGGCGGGACGCGCTCCGTCGCGTCCCGGGGGATGAAACGTGCACGGCGGGTGTACGACACGGTTCTGCCGCGTGCGACCACGGCCACGACAGAGCGTGGCCCTCCGATTGCCTCCGGCGAACGACCATTTGCCGGAGAGGGTGAATCCGTGCCCTACTCGAGGGACACGATTGGGGTCGATGTTTTCCACCCAGCACTTCGCGAAGTTTTTCAGCCGGACGCTCACGCGGGCGGTGAGTCCCGACGCTCCCTTCTTCGATCTCGCACGCCTGCCATTCGGGGCGCTACTACGACGATTCGAAACGCCGGAAGCTCCCCCGCGCGGCTTACCTCGAGAAAACGCGCCAGCGCCCTCCCGAACTCGATGGCGAACGCGGCCGGCAGGCGAAGGCCCCCGTGGCATGGCCGTGGCCTTCTGCCTCTTCGTCTTTCCTCTTCTTCCGCCGGGCCTCTCGCGCGCGGGCGTGGAGGAGGGATATCCGGTCGGCGTCTCGTGTCCGGGGGACTGCAATGCGGACGGCGTCGTCGTCGCGGCAGAGCTCGTGGCAGGTAGCATGTCCGCTTGGGCCAACGACGTCGAGCGCTGCGCGGCAATGGACGCCGACGGAAGCGGGCACGTGACGGCAGAAGAGCTTCTCGAAGCTTCTTCGGCGGTATTCGGGAGATGCAGGGCGATCGTCGAGCCCGAAACACTCTGGGGCGTGGACTCGAACTACGTGCGGCTTTTCGAGCTCCAGGGGCGCACCTGGCAGGTCGAAGGTCGCCAGGTCGACCCGATCGAGGAATTTACGCGACGCGGGGCGAATGCCTTCCGGCTCAGGATCTGGGTGGAGAACGACCCGGGCGACCCGCAGCCGGGAACCCTCGAGCGTCACGCACGGCTTCTCGCCCGCAGGGCGCAGCACCTCGGGCTCTACGTCCTGCCCGTGCTTTTCATGAGCCGGGGCTGGGGCGCGGACACGGAACAGGATGCGCCGACGGAGTGGGCCGAGCTTTCCCTGGCGGAACGGGCGGAAGTGGCACGGCTTTGGGCGAAGGACGCAACGGAAAGACTCCGGCTCGACGGCATCCGCACTCGCCTCTACGCCATCGGCAACGAGACGGACTACGGCTTTTGCGGCGCTTTCGAGGTGACCGAAGACCTGGACCGGCTCGAGCGGGAGATCTGGCCCGCCGCGGCGCGCCTCATGCGGGCCACGGCCGAGGGGGTTCGCGCGGGCAGCGGTCGGGGCGATCTCCGGTTCGTCGTCCACATCTCGCGCGGCTGGGATCCGGAGTTCGCTCTGGCATACTTCCGCACGATGCTGGCCGAGGGGGTTCCGATCGACCTGGCCGGACTCTCCTACTACCCGAACAGTTGGGGAGAAGAGCGTGCGAGGCGTTTCGACACCACGGTCGAACGCCTCTCGCGCGAACTCGGACTCCCGGTTCTCGTCGCCGAGTATGCCTACGCCGCGGAGGCGCGCGTTCCGGGCTGGAGGGAAGCCCTCCCCGGCTACCCCCTCGACGAAGCCGGGCAGGCACGTTTCGTCGGCGACTTCTGCCGCCGGGTGTTCGACGATCCGAGGCTTCGGGGAGCGTTCTACTGGTCGCCCGAAGAAGCGCACGCGATCTTCGACTGGTCCGTCATGGGGCTTTTCCGGCCGTCCTTCGACGGGCACTCGCCCGGGGCGAGGCCGGCGCTCGGTGCTCTGGACTGTCGGGTGCGATGAGCGAGGCGGGGGGGCGAGTTCGTCGAGGAGGCACCGTACTTTTCGGCACCCTCCTCCTCGTCGTGCCGCTCCTGCTTGCTCTCGCCGACGAGAAACTCGGGCTTCCGCGTTTTCGGACCGGTGCTGCAAGCCTTCTTGCGTGGCCCCTGGCTCTGGCCTCGCTTTTTCTTTTCGCCGACTGCACGCGGCGCTACCGGAGGGTCTCGGGTAGCGGCGTGCCGCTCGAACCTCCTCCACGACTCGTGCTTTCGGGCTTCTACGGGCGGTGCCGGAATCCTTTTTATCTGGCTTCGATCCTCTGGCTTTTCGCGCTTTTTTTCTTTTTCGGTTACGCGATGCTTCTCGTCTACGCCGTCTTCCTCGCCCTCGCGTTCCATCTCGTGGTCGTTTTCCACGAGGAACCGCTTCTCCGGAGCCGCTTCGGCGAGGCGTACGAGCGCTACCTGCGTGCCGTGCCGCGCTGGGTTCCGAGACTGCGAGAGCCGAGATGACGACGGTTCTTACGGTCGACGTGGGGAACAGCCGCGTGAAGCTCCGGCTCTGGGGCGCGCGGGCGGCTGCGGACCTCCCTGTACGAGGCGTGGAGCGCCGGCTCGGAAAGCTCCTCGACGGGTGGCGGGAGGAAGGTCTTTCCCCCGACGCGGCCCTTCTCACGAGCGTCGCCACGCCGGAAAGGACGCGTGCCATCGTTCGGGTCCTGGGCGACTTCTGCCGCAGCGTCGTCCTCGACCCCGAGCCTCCCCTCGAAAATCGCTACGAGCGTCCCGAAGAAGTGGGACGCGACCGGCTTTACGCCGCGTCGGGAGCGTACGTACTCCTCGGCCGCTCGGCCGTCGTCGTGGACGCCGGGACGGCGCTCACGGTCGACGCCTTGCGGGTCGAGGGCTCGAAGGGCGTCTTTTGCGGCGGGTCGATCTTTCCGGGCCCCGAGTTGCTCGCGCAGGCCCTGGCCCGCAGGACGGCGAAGCTTCCGCGTTTCGTGCCCGAGCCCTGGGGTCGCGCCTGCGGGAGGTCGACGCTCGATGCCTTGCGCGGCGGCGTGGCGCTGGGCTTCCGGGGAGCGGCGTCGTGGCTCGTGGAATCCCTGGCACGCGAGGCGGAGATCGAGCAGGCGCCCGTGGTCCTTACGGGCGGGGCCCGGAGGTTCCTCCTCGAGCCGTTCCCTTTCACCGAGCGCGAGCTTCGAGTCGAGCCGGATCTCGTTGCCGTGGGGCTCCTCGTCTCCGGTGGATTCGGGGAGCTTCTGGATTCGCGGGAAGAACGGGGCTAGGGTGATTCCCGGTCCATGGCGAGTTTTCCGGACTACAGGCCGCGCCGCCTTCGAGCCAGCGAGACGCTCCGCCGGATGGTTCGCGAGACGCGGCTTTCCGTCGACCAGCTCGTCGCCCCTCTTTTCGTGTGTCCGGGTTCCGGCGTGGAACGGCCCGTCGAGAGCATGCCCGGCGTGGCGCAGGAGTCCGTCGACCGGCTCGTCGAACACGCGAAGAAGATCCGCGACCTGGGTATCCCCGCGGTCCTCCTCTTCGGAATCCCCGAACGGAAGGACCCGCAGGGCAGCGAAGCGTACGACGAGCAGGGTATCGTGCAGCGCGCGGTGCGCGCCCTGAAAGAGAGCGTGCCCGGCCTACTCGTCGTGACCGACGTCTGCCTCTGCGAGTACACGGACCACGGACACTGCGGGGTCTGGACGGGAAAGGACGTGGACAACGACGCCACGCTCGAGCTCCTCGCGCGCGAGGCCGTCTCGCACGCGAGGGCCGGTGCGGACATGGTGGCGCCCTCGGACATGATGGACGGCCGGGTCGGAGCCATCCGGGCGGCACTCGACGCGAACGGCTTTTCCCACGTCCCCATCCTTTCCTACGCCGCGAAGTTCGCCTCGGCCTTCTACGGCCCCTTTCGCGAAGCCGCCGAGTCGGCCCCCAGGTTCGGCGACCGCCGCTCCTACCAGATGGACCCGGCGAACGGGGACGAGGCGCTGCGGGAAGTGGAGCTCGACATCGAAGAAGGCGCCGACATCGTCATGGTCAAACCGGCGCTCGCCTACCTCGACCTCATCTGGCGGGTGAAGAACACCTTCGGCTACCCCGTCGCCGCCTACAACGTGAGCGGCGAGTACGCGATGATCAAGGCAGCCGCACGCCTCGGCTGGCTCGAGGAAGAGCGCACCGTCCTCGAAGTGCTCACGGCGATCCGGAGGGCCGGGGCGGACCTGATCATCACGTACTTCGCCGAAGACGTGGCCCCGAAACTCGCCTGAGCCGGGGCTCAGGGCTCGACCGCGCCCGCCGCCTTGGCCCGCCGGATGAACTCGCGGATCTTCGCGAGACTCCGCGTTCCGTCGGGCTCTTCCACGCCCGTGTGGACGTCGACGGCCCAGGGCCGCACGGTCTCGATGGCCTGCCCGACGTTCTCCGGCCGGAGACCGCCCGCGAGGATCACGGGGACGCGGACCGCTCGCGCGATCTCGCGACTCACGTTCCAGTCGTGCACGAGGCCCGTCGCTCCGCGCCGGCCCGTTCGGGGATCGTACGTGTCGAGGATCAGCGCGTCGGCTTCCCGCTCGAGTCGCCGTGCTTCGTCGAGGGCTTCGGGTCCCGTGACCGGGACGGCGCGAACGATGCGGAGGTAGGGCAGGGCGGCGCGGATGCGGCGGGTTTCCGCGCCGGGGAACTCCCCGTGGAGCTGGAGAACGGTGACGCCGAGAAAGCGGCAGAGGTCGATGGCTTCTTGCGCGGTCTCGACGTACGTGATCGCGACCGCGTCGACGAAAACGGGTAGCTTCGCCACGATGGCACGGACGGCCTCTTCGGAGAGGTCCGGGTCGCCGGTAGGAAGCCGCAGGGGGAAGCCCAGGGCGTCCGCGCCTTCGCTGGCCGCAAAGAGCGCCTCCTCCCAGCTCGCGACTCCGGCGATCTGGACGCGGACGGGACCCGGCACCGCGCTTTCCTCAGGAACCCACGAGGCTCGTCCGAATGTCGATTTCCGAGCGCAGCGTGCGGTGGACCGGACACCGGTTGGCGATCTCGAGAAGACGCTCTCGCTGCTCGGTGTCGAGGTTTCCCTGGAGTTCGATCTCGCGTTCGATCCGGTCGATCCAACCTTCTTTCGTCTCGCAGTCCGCGCAGTCCTGGGCGTGGACCTTTTCGTGGCGGAGTTTCACGACGACCCCTTCGAGCGGCCACTTCTTCCGGTCGGCGTAGAGCCGTAGCGTCATCACGGTGCACGAACCCAGCGCCGCGAGAAGGTATTCGTAGGGCGAGGGGCCCGTATCCGTGCCCCCCACCTCGAGCGGCTCGTCGCCCCGGAGCCGGTGTTGGCGAACCTCGATGTCGACCGCGAACCCGCTCCTGCCTCCCCGAACCGTAGTACTTTCGCCGCCTGCCATGCCGATGCCTCCTTCGCCGAATTTCTCTTGCCGGCCTTCGTAATGCGAGCCTTCTTTCGCTATACGATAGACCCCCGCGATGCCAGAAGCGGAGTTCGTGCAAGACGGCGGAGAGCGTGCCAGGGGAAGAGACGGTTGCCGAGCACACCGGGCTGCGAGTCGCGGCGAGGCAAGAAGCGGCGTGACAGCAGGGCCGGCCGTGACACGCGGCGCGGCAGGTGGCCACGGAGCGATCTCATGGGGTCACGGAGGGACGTGGTAAAAGCCGAGGTGGCAGAACCTCCGGAAAGGACCGGCGCGTCGAGAAACGGAAAAACTTCTCTGGCGCGGAAGCAGGAAAGACAGCGGGCCGTGGTTTCGCTCGTGGTCTTCCTGTGTGCGCTCGTCGCTCCGGCCTCTCCCCTGCTGCTCGGGGCGAATGCCGCGGAGGTACTCGAAGGGCGTGTCGTCGAGGTGTACGACGGCGACACCATTCTCGTCCGTACGCAGCGAGACACGCACAAGGTAAGGCTCGTCGGCATCGACACTCCCGAGCTCGGACGAGAGGGAAGGCCCGCGGAATTTTTCGCCGAGGAAGCTCGGACCTTCGCTCGCAGGCGGCTGCTCGGCCGCAAAGTAAGGCTCGAGCTCGACCCCGCTCAGCGCATCGACAAGTACGGGCGTCTTCTCGCCTACGTCCGGCTCGAGGACGGCACGCTGTTCAACCGGGAGCTCCTCGTGCGGGGCTACGCGCGGGTCTACGACCGGTTCCCGTTCGCGAAAGCTCGCGAATTCCGGCTGGCCGAGCTCGAGGCTCGGCGGCGCGGGCTCGGCATCTGGGCGAACGGTCCGGGGCCGATCCGGGGCCCCGTCGTCGGCAACAGGCGCTCGCGTGTCTACCACGACCCGCGGAGTCCCTACGCACAAAAGATCGCGCCGCGGAACCGTGTCGAGTTCCGGAGCGAGGAAGAGGCCATCCGCGCCGGTTACCGCCGTGCCTGGCACGACGGGAGGCGGAGACGGAAGGAACCGCACTCCGGCGGTGCAAGCTCGGGCGGAAACGGGGTGCGCCGGGGTCCGGGCCCCCGGCGTCCAGGAACGCCGTCATAACCACGGGCGTCGCCGCGAGATGGGCCCCGCGTACTCGAGACCGGGGCCGGTCAGCCAGCGCACTGGGATCGCCGACATTTGCCGTTCGAAAACGCAGGTGCCCCGGGAGCGTAAGGGCTTCCTGGCCGAAGGGACGATCTTGGGACGGAATCCAGGCGTGCGATCGGGCCCGCGAACTTTTGCCGTGGTTTTGCGTGCGAGAACCGGCGGGCCGCGAAATTCTTCAGCACACCCGATTTCCTCCGGTGCCGACGCCTCTGCGCGAACGTGCGAAGCTCCGGCGGTCACCGGAAAGAAAATCCCGACCCCCGGGCGGCAGGCTAGCCCTGCAGAACGATTTTCAGGCAGCCGTCGCGGCGCTCGGCGAAAAGCCGGTAGGCTTCGGGCGCTTCGTCGAGCGACATTCGGTGGGTGAGAAGCCGGGTGGGGTCGAGCCGGCGGGAGCGCACGAGGGGGAAGAGCCGGGGCAGAGACGAGGGGATGTCGACGAGCCCCACCCGGAAAGTCAGGTCCTTGAGAAGCGCCGTTCCCATGGGGAAAGGAAACGCCTCCTCGAAAAGGACACCGACCGCCGACACGACACCACCGACACGCGCAAGCTCGATGGCGAGGCGGAAGGTATCTCGGCTGCCCACGGCTTCGATCACGGCGTCGGCGCCGCGGCCCTCGGTCGCCTCGAGGACGGCCGTTCGGGGATCCTGCACGCGGGCGTCGATCGGCTCGGCCCCGAACTCGCGGGCTTTCTCGAGGCGTTCGGGGACGAGGTCCACGGCGAAAATCCGAGCGGCGCCGAAAAGGCCCGCGGCCTCGATGGCGCAGAGACCCACGGGGCCCGAACCGAGGACGACGACGGTATCGCCCGGCGCGATGCCGGCGTTGCGGGCGGCCGTGTAGCCCGTGGGCAGGATGTCGGTAAGAAAAAGCACCTGCTCGTCGCCGAGCTCCGGCGGAATTTCCCGGAGATTGGCGTCCGCCGCGGGCACGTACATGGCTTCGGCTTGCGCGCCCCCGAGCTCGAGCGAAATTCCCGGAATCTTCACGGGCAGGACGAGACACCCCACGGGGTAGTGCCGGCGGCAGGGTTCGCACTCGCCGCATCCGAGCACGGCCGGGACGAGCACCCGCTGGCCCTTGCGGAACCTGCGGACGTCTTTTCCCACGTCCTCGACGACGCCCACGCCTTCGTGCCCCATGACGGTCCCGGGCATGGCCGGGACGCTCCCGTGGTAGAGGTGGAGGTCCGAACCGCAGATCGAAGACCGCGTGATCCGAACGATGGCGCCGTTCGGATCGCGGAGTTCGGGATCCTTCACCGTCTCCACCCTCACGTCGTGCGGGGCGTGGAAAACCAGGGCACGCATACGGCGGAAGGCCATAGCACGGCTCCGGCGAAACGAGAAGCGGCTTCCTTTCTCGCTCCCAGATGCGCTATGCTCGGCGCCATGGCGACGCGAACCGTGAGGGTGCTCGATCCCACGAGTCCGCCGGCACCACCCGCGAAACGACTCGCCCCCGGTGTGGGGAAGCTCGGGGGAAAGGTCCTCGGGATCCGGCGAGACGCGACGTGGCGGTCCTTCCAGATCTTCTCGGAAGTTCTCCGCCGCGAAGCCCCGCGCCGGTGGAACGTCCGGGACATCCGTGTTTTCGACCCCGGGATCCGGGTCGGCACGACGGAAGAAGAACGCAGGAAAGTCGCGGGGTTCGTGCGCGCGGTCGACGCGGCCGTCGTCGGCCTCGGCACGTGAGGGTCGTGCACGTCGTGGAGTGTCCACGACACGATCGAGTGCGAGGCGGCGGGCGTCCCCGCGGTCGTCGTCGTCACGGAGGCGTTCGCCAACCTCGCGAAGCTCGCGGCGGAGGCTCGCGGTTTCCCCTGCCTGCGCATGCTCGTCCTTCCCCATCCCTTCGAGCCCAGGCCCACCGAGGAGATCGAGCGCATCGCAGTCGGGTCGCTCGCGGAAATCGAGCGACTGCTGTCGGTGGACTTCTAGGAGGAGCGGCGTGACGCGCGGGGTGCTCGAGTCGCCTCTCCACGAGGTCCCGGACGATCCGGAAGAGTTCCTCGCGTTCGCCGAAGCCCGGGGTTGGGGCGACGGCCTACCGCTCGTTCCGCCCACCGCGGAGCGCGTGCAGGCGATGCTCGAGTACGTGCCGGGAACGCCGGATACCGTCGTGGGCATCGTCGAGCCGCGCCGCGGGGTGGCGACGCTCGAGAAGATCGCCGTCAACGCCGTCATGGCCGGCTGCCTGCCGGAGTACTTTCCCGTCGTCGTGGCCGCCGTCGAGGCAGCCTGCGACCCGCGCTTCAACCTCTACGCGCTCGCCACGACGACGTGCTCGGCCACGCCGGCCGTGCTCGTGAACGGGCCCGTCCGGAGGGAAATCGGCGTGGAGTGCGGCTACAGTTGCCTCGGGACGGCCGGTCGCGCGAACGCGACGATCGGACGGGCTTTGCGGCTCGTGCTCCGGAACGTGGGCGGGGCCGTGCCGGGAGCGGTGAGCAAATCCACGTTCGGGCAGCCCGGAAGGATTTCGCTGTGCTTCGGCGAATGGGAAGAGAAAAGCCCGTGGGCACCCTTCCACGTGAGGCGGGGCTTCCGTCCGGAGGACAGCGTCGTGACGCTCCACTGCGCCACGGGGACGCAGGACATCGCGGACGTCTTCGCGGAAAGCGGCGAGGAGTTGCTCCTCGTTCTCGCCCACTCCATCGACTGGGTGGGCAACAACAAGGTCCTGGTGCCGCAGAGAGAAGGGGAAATCCTGCTTCTTCTCTGCCCGGATTTCGCCCACAAGATCGCGCGCGACGGGTTCGGAGTCGAAGAGGCGCAGCGATTTCTCCACGAGCACACGAAGACGCCCGTCGACCGCTGGCCCCGGGGCTACTGGAAGAAGTTCGAGGAGCGCGGCTACGTGGAGGACGGAAGGGTCCCCCTCTGCGCGAGCCCGGAGCAGTTCCTGCTCGCGGTGGCGGGCGGCGAGGGCGGGCACCACGCCATCAACTTCTGTACGTTCGGCCTCACCTGGTCGGTCTCGCGCAAGGTCGTCTCGGGAGCCGAAGCCTGCGAGCTCCCGCGGCGGGAAGGGAGCGCAGCATGAAGATCCTGGGCGTGGACCACATCGGGATTGCCGTCGAGGACATCGAGAAGGCGAGACGGTTCTACGTCGAGCGGCTCGGGCTTCCGGCCGGACCGATCGAAGACCGCCCGGAGTACGGTCTCAGGCTCTGCCGCGTGAGCGTGGGCGAGATCGAGCTCGAACTCCTCGAAGCCCGGGACTGGGAAGAGACGACGCAGAAGTACCTGCCCTACCGAGGTCCCGGCGTCTACCACTTCGGGCTTCGCGTCGAGGACGTCGATGCCTGCGTGGAGGAGCTCGATGAGGCCGGTGTTCCCCTCATCGACCGCGTACCGCGCGAGGGCGACGAGATGCGCGTTTCTTTTCTCGCACCCGAAGCCTCCTCCGGGGCGCTGATCGAGCTCGTCACGCGTCTCGGAGGGAAGGGTCGGGCAGGATCTCGATGACGCCGATGTCGCGGGGGGTGAAAAGGCGGATGCGCTGTCCCGTGCATCCGACCCCGCGCGTCACGTAGAGCCAGCTCTCGCCGTTCCGGAAAAGGTCGCGGTCGTAGCGGGTCACGGCGCGGGCGAGGCTCAGGGGTCGCGGCCAGAAGGGGAGGGAGAGTTGACCGCCGTGCGTGTGCCCGGAAAGAACGAGGCTCACGCCGGCTTCCGCGGCTTGCGGGAAAACGTCGGGCCGGTGCGACAGAAGGATCGACACGCCCTCTTCGGGGAGGTCTTCGAGGAGGCGAGCCAGAGCCGGGTGGAAGGAAACGCCCCGGCACCAGTCGCGCCCCAGGTCGTCGAGGCCCAGGACGTGGACCGGCACACCCCGTACCAGGAGGGTCCGCCTCTCGTTCCGGAGCGGTACGAACGACGTGTGCCTCTCGAGAGCGCGCGCCACCTCGTCCGGACCGGCGTAGAAATCGTGGTTCCCCAGCACGGCGAACGTGCCGTACCGTCCGCGGAGACGCGCGAGCACGGGGAAGCCGCCCGGAATCGCATCGAGCGAGTCCAGGATGTCGCCGGTGAGAAAGAGAAGGTCGGGGTCGAGTGCCTGGATTTTCCTCGCGTAGCGCGCGAAGGCCGCCGGCGACATGTAACGTCCGAGGTGGATGTCGGAGACGTGGACGATGCGAAGGCCGCGGAGGGCCTCCGGTGCCCCGCGCAAGGGTAGCTCGAGCCGGGTGACCGTGAGGCGTCTCTGGCCGACGGTGTATCCGTAGAGGAAAAGAACGAAAATGGCCCCGAGTCCGTAGAAGCGCGAGACGTCCGGCGCCGTCTCGAGCCAGGGCGTCGGGGCGGCGTGGGCCCCCGAGGCCAGAACCCACCAGAAGGCGTCGTGCGCCACGAGAAAGAGGGCTCCGAAAAGACAGGTGAACGCGAAAGCGGAGTAAACCCGGAGAGAAGCCCTGCCGAGGAGGGGGAGGGTTTCTTCTCGCAAGCGGACGAGGAGGCGGTTCGTGCCGTAGAGAGCGAGCGCACCGACGGCATGGTGGAGAGCGGCGAGGCGGACCCCGGCGTGCTCGAGCGCGGCGGCCAGGCAGACCCACTCGGCGAGAGACACGGCGAAGAGAAGAAGGCGGAAGAAATGGCGGAAAAAAAGGCGCGTGCAAAAGTCCCGGAGCCGGGTCATGGACAGCTCCGGACGGTAACGGAAGCCTCGGCCTCCCGCAACGGATTTCAACCCGCGCTCGGCTCGACGCCGGAGACGACTTCCTGCTCGACCCACCTCCGCAGCAGCGAAAAGACCCGCTCGGGAGCTTCCTGCTCGCCCACGGTCTCGGTCACCTTTTCGCAGAGGGACTCGAGGCTTTCGCCCGCGAAGAGCGCTCCGAGCGCGACCCGTTCGGCCGGGTCCACGCGGCGGTGGTAAACGGTCCAGTTCTCTCGCCAGACGAGGACGGACGTGGGGGTTCGCACGGGCGGGGCAAGGTTCCGGCCGCCCCCCGAGTTCTCCTCCTCCCGGGTGCGTTTCCAGAGGTCGTGGACGTCCCACCCGAAGTCGAGCACCCGGGCGGCGGGCGCCGGGCGGAGCCTCAACGTGCTCCACTCCTCGGGGTCGAAGCTTCGCAGGGCATCGACGGAAAGGCGCGGCGCGTCCGGTGCGTCGAAAGCGTCCAGGATCGACCTCTCGAGCTTTGCGAGTTCCGGGAGGAAGGGCCACTCCCGGCCCAGAGGGTGATGCGCCAGAAACTCGGGTAGGGCGTCTCCCGCGTGCCGGAGAGAGTAGTGCGAGGGAGGGTGGGCGACGAGATAGTCGACGACCAGGTCGTGGAAGTCCTCGTACCCGAGGAATGCGCGCAGAGCCGGATGGTCTTCTTCGAGGCACTCGAGCAGCCGGTAGAAGTACATGTTCGCGTAGATCTCGACGCGCTCGAGGGCCGCAAGGCGCTCGTCGCCGACGACGAGCTCGCGGGCGATCCGCGCCGCCGCGGGATCTTCGCGCTCGAGGGTCTCGAGACCCCGGGCCGCTCCCTCAGGCGCGCGAATCAAGAACGAGAGGATTCGCTGCGTCGTCGCGAGATCGGGAGCGTTCGAGTTCCGCATCCTGGATGAGCTCGGCACGGCGGGCCTCGTCGAGAAGCTCGGAAAGTTCGGGGATTCGGTCGTCTCGCTCGAGAAGCGTGGAAACCCGGCCGAAGAGCCGGACGGCCCGGGCGTAGAGTTCCCACACGGGGTCGGCCACGGGGTGGTCGTGGGTGTCGAGCAGGTGGGTCCCCTTGTCCGAGTGCCCGGCCAGGTGAAACTGCCAGACGCGTTCGGGCGGGATGGCGAGGAGGTAGGTCTCGGGGTCGAAGCCGTGGTTGCGGGCACTGACGTACACGTTGTTCACGTCGAGAAGGACGAGGCAGTCGGCCCGGCGCGCGACTTCCGCGAGAAATTCCCACTCGGGGAGCGCGGAGTGCCGGAAGCGGAGGTAGCTCGACACGTTCTCGAGCAGGATCCGGCGGCCCAGGTAGTCCTGCACGATACCGACCCTTTCGACCACATGGTCGAGCGCCTCCTCGGTGAAAGGAAGCGGAAGCAGGTCGTGGAGGCTGTGCCCGCCGAAAGAAGTCCAGCAGAGGTGGTCCGACACCCACTCGGGCTCGAACCGGCGGACGAGCTCGCGGAGCGCCGCGAGATAGCCGAAGTCCAGCGGGTCGGCCGAGCCGATCGAGAGCGAAACGCCGTGGAAGACGACCGGGTAGTGTTCACGAACGCGCTCGAGGACGTGGAGTGGCCGGCCGCCGGGCACGAGAAAGTTTTCCGTGACGATCTCGAACCAGTCGACCGCCGGCCACTCCTCCAGAACCTGCCCGTAATGCGGTACGCGCAGGCCTATCCCCGTGCCCAGACAAGGTCGCTCCACGTGGCTCTACCTCCGCGGGTTTCGTGGCCTCGCCGTGCCGAGGCTTCTGCCCGGCGGCGCCGAGCTTACTGGACGACGGTGCCGCCCTTTTTCTCGCACTCGGCCTTCGAGGTCTTGATCCAGCCTTTTCCCTTGCACGCGTTCTTGCCGGCACAGTCGTGCTGCGCCGTCGCGCACTCGCCCTGGCCCTTGCAGGAATTGATTCCCATGCACTTCACCTGGGCTTCCTCGCCTTTGCCGGCTTCCTCTCCGGCGAAAGCCGAGTTCGCCGCAAAAAGGCCCGCGACGGCCAGGGCTACGATGGCTCCTCGAGTCGCTTTTCTCATCTTTACTCCTCCTTCTCTCCGGCTTTTGGCCCTTTACCGAGGGCGCGATACTAAGCGCCCGCCGGTAGGGGCTGTCAACCCCTTCTGACGAAAACCCCCACCCGAGCGGGATGGTTCCCGGGGCTTTTTCAAAAAAGCGTGCCCGCTGCTTCCTCGGCGCGCAGCTCCAGGGGTTCGAAACGACCGAGGACTTTCCGCCCCTTCTGGCCTCTTTTTCCGAGCTCGGGCGGGGCGAACCGCCGCTCCGAACCGTCCGTCCCCACGGCCACGAGCTTTTTCCCCTCGGGATGGCAGACTGCCCCGGCGAGCCCGTCTTCGGGGTCGAGTCGAGCCAGGATGACCCCCCGACCGGGCCCCGAAAGCTCCGGCACCTCGCTCGCCCGGAACGAGAGCACCTTGCCGCCGCGGGTGCACACGGTCACGACCTCGCCGCGGGCGGGGACCACGGCGACGACCTCGTCGCCCTCCTTGAGGCGGGCGAACCGCCGGCCGCTTCGCGTGGTTTCCGAGAGGTCGGGGGAGGTGAAAAACCCCGTGCCCCGCAGGCTCGCCACGAGTAGGCGGCCTCTGCCGTCTTCCTCCTCCCCCGCGAGCATCGCGTGGACGACCCGCTCGCGGTCCTGGAAGCGCAAAAGCTTCTGCAGAGGCTCCCCGTATCCCGTCGTGGCCGGTACCTGCACGGCTTTCATCGAGTAGAGGACACCGAAGTTCGTGAAGACGACGAGCCTCTGTTTCGTGTCCCCGCGCAGGACCCAGCGAACGGCGTCCCCCTCGCGCACCCGGGTGCTCCTGGGGTCTTTCACTTCCCCGAGTCGTTTCACCCAGCCGTCCCGCGTGAGCACGATCGTCGTGGGCTCGTGCACGACGTACGCCTCCGCGTCGTAGACGAGCTCGGCCGTCCGCCCGATTCGCGTCCGCCTCGCGTCGCCGTACTTTTCCGCGATTTCTTCGAGCTCGCGCTCGACGATCCGCCAGCGCTCCTTTTCGCTGCCGAGCTGCTTTCGCAGCTCGCGGGCCCGCTCTCGCTTCTCCCGCCTTTCCTCCTCGATCCGCTCGATCTCGAGCCGGGCGAGTTGGTAGAGTCGGGTCTCGAGGATCGCGTCGGCCTGCTCGCGGTCGAGTCCGAAGGCTCGCTCGAGCTTTTCGGCCGCCTCCGAGCGGGAACGCGACCGTCGGACGATTCGGAGCGCCTTGTCGAGGTCGCCGAAGATCCTGGCGAAGCCCTCGAGAAGGTGGAGGCGTCTTTCGACCTCGGCGAGCTCGTGCTCGAGTCGCCGCGTGACCACGGTAAAGCGGAAGTCGAGGAAGTGGCGGCAGAGGGCCGCGAGGTCGAGCCGCGCGGGCTGTCCCACGCCGGGGACGGCCGTCGGCACGAGCGCGGTGAGGTTCACGTGGAAGTTCACCTGGAGGTCGGTGTGGCGGAAGAGATACGCCATGACGGCCTCCGGCGAGGCATCGGGCTTGATTTCCACGACGATCCTCACCCGGTCGGTCGACTCGTCCCGGACGTCCGTCGCTTGCGGCAGCCGGCGGCTCGCGATGTGCTCGGCGATCTGTTCGACCACCCGTGCTTTGTTGACCTGGTAGGGCACGGACGTGACGACGACGATTTTTTTCCGCCGGGAAGTTTCGACCGTGTATTCCCCCCTGAGCCGGATGGCGCCCTGGCCGGTTTCGTAGATCTTGCGGAGCTCTTTTCTGGAGTTGAGGATTTCGCCGCCGGTCGGGAAGTCCGGTCCCTGGATCCAGCGACAGAGGTCTTTCGTCTCCAGGCGGGGGTCGCGAACGAGCGCGACGAGGGCCTGGCAGAGTTCGCGGAGATTGTGGGGAGGGATGTTCGTGGCCATGCCGACGGCAATGCCGCTCGAGCCGTTGGCGAGAAGCTGCGGGAAGCGAGCCGGCAGGACGACGGGTTCGCGGAGGGTGGCGTCGTAGTTGTCCCGGAACTCGACGGTATCGGCGCGGAGGTCCCGCAGGAGTTCCTCGGCAATGGGCGCGAGACGCACTTCCGTGTAGCGCATGGCAGCCGGGCTGTCGCCGTCGAGCGAACCGAAGTTCCCTTCGCCGTGGACCAGCGGGTAGCGGAGCGAGAAGGGCTGCGCCATGCGCACCATGGCTTCGTAGGCCGCCACGTCGCCGTGGGGGTGGTATTTGCCCAGGACTTCTCCGACGACGGCGGCGGATTTTCGTGGCTTCGCGTCGGGGCCGAGGCGGAGGTTCTGGTACATGGCGTAGAGGATGCGCCGCTGCACGGGCTTGAGGCCGTCGCGCACGTCGGGGAGCGCGCGGGCGGTGATGACGCTGAGCGCGTAGGAAAGGTAGCGTTCCTCGGCCGCCTTCCGAAGTTCGATTTCGGCCGCTTCTTTCATCGGGAAGACCTCCTCTCCGGCGGGAGTTTCGCCGCCTCGGAGCTTCCTCTTGCCAGGACGAGCCAGAGAAGAAAGGGGAGGCCCACGAGCCCGAGAACGACCCAGAAAGCCCCGAAAGAATCCACGATCGGCCCGGATCGCGCGAGGAAGAAGGGGTAAGCGAAAAAGGCCGAGAGGTGAAACAACCAGAGGACGAGTGTCCCCACGCACGCCCTCGCAAGGCGCTTGCTCACCGGCAACCACGACGAGGCCGCCACGAGCGCAAGGAACGGCAGGATGCCGTCGGCGAGCGTCGAGAGGGAAACGGCTACGGTCCTGCCCTGGTAGGGAAAGACGGCCTGCGTTTTCCGCCCCGTACCCTCGAGCCGGACGGCCTCCCCCGCCAGGAGCCGGGTGCTTTCCCGGCCTGCCTGTGCCAGGGCCGAGACGTAGAGGTCGGCGACGCGGAGGTGCCAGCAGAGGAAAAGGGCCGCCGACCAGAGGACGAACCTAGCGAGGAAGGACGGAGAGCTCACGGGGCACCGCGAGACGGTTGAGCCACGTCTGGGCCAGGACGGTGACGAGCCCGAGAAAGAGCACCTGCCAGAAATACTCGTGGAAATAGTCGAAGAACTCGGGCCACGAAGCCACGACGATAGCGAGGCCGGCGAGTCGCACGGCGTTCACCACGAGAAGGACGACCGCTCCCTGGACGAGGCCGAGAAGCCGTTCGGCGAGGGTCGCCGGGTAGGCGAAAAGAAACGAGGCGTAGATGAGGAGCACGAAAAAGGCCGTGCATTCGTGGTTGATTTCGAGAAGCCTGCCGCCCACGGCGAGCGAATTTCCGTGCCTCACGACGTGGGCGCCGAAAAGCCGCGCCCCCTGCTCGGCCGCGAGCGCGAGACCCCGCTCGAGGGGACCCAGGCGGTTCTGGATCGACAGCAGGGTGGAAAGGGCGCTCAGGACGAAGAGAATTCCGAGGAACCGGAGGACGAAAAGCAAAAAGGCGTTTCGGAAAGACGGCTCGGAACGTCCCGCACGCTCTCGTCGCGCCACCGGCGCGTCTTATGGCGCAAGGCTCGCCCCGGTGCAACCGAACGGGCCCGGACTCAGTCCTCGAACCCGAAGGCTTCCTCGGGCAGGTCGGTGGCGAGGACACAGACGAAGTCTTTCTCGACGAGCACTCCGAGCCGTACTCCGTCGGCTTCGTAGACGACGCGTCTTCCGACGCGTTTTCCGCCGGGCGGGAGCTCGACGTCGTCCGGGGAGAATCTCTGGCAGAGGACCCGGCCTCCCCGCCCCTCGTAGAGAGTCAGCGTCGCCCGATGCGGTCCCACGCGCGAGAGGCCGCCTCCGAGGAGCCGGAATCCCGCGGCGCGGAAATCCGGCACCGTTTCCCGGAAGGGAAACGTTCCCGTGCTCGTGTAGTAGGCGCGGAGCTCCTCCGGGCTTTCGGTTCGGAGCTCGAGCGCTGGGTCTCCGGAGCGCAGCTCGAGGAAGCGGGACGCCACCTCGTCGAGCGGCAGAGGTTCCCGGCCGCCTCGCCAGGGAAGGACGGAAAGGACGAGGAGAGCGGCTGCTGCGACGGCGAGCCCGACCCGGAAACCCGGCACGGTCCCGAGACGCCGGAGCCTTTCGAGCCAGCCCACTTCGCGTTCGGCTTCTTTCTCGATCGCCTCGAGGATCTTTTTCCGCGTGCTTTCGGGGGTCGGGCGCGTGGCGAGCCGCGTGCGCAAGAACGTCCGGAGAACGCGACGGTTTTCGACGAACCTACCGCACGCGGTGCAGCCCCGCACGTGCTCCTCGACGGGGCCCGCCTCCGAGGGGGCGAGCTCGCCGTCCACGAGAGCTTCGAGTCGTTCTCGGATTTCCTCGCAGTTCATCGTTCGCCACGGCTCCGGGCGAGCCCGCGTTCTTCGGCGTAGGAGCGGAGGCGTCGCTCGAGGCTTCGGCGGGCGCGGAAAAGGCGCGAGCGCACGGTCCCCACGGGACAGCCGAGAACCTGTGCGGCTTCCTCGTACCGCAGCTCCTGGACGTCGACGAGGAGGACGACTTCCCGGTACTCGTCGGGTAGTTCGGCGAGTGCCCGTTCGACCTCGTCGTCGAGAAGACCTTCGAGCACCTCGTGCTCGACGCTCGGGTGAGGCTCGACCGCGGGGTTGCGGTCCGAGACGGTGTCGAAGTCCTCGGTCGTGCCGCTTCCCTCCCGTCGCTTGGAATCCCGGTAACGGTTCCGGAACGTGTTGTAGAGAATCGTGAGTAACCAGGCCTTGCAGTTCGTGCCGGGGGTGAACTGGTGCCAGAACCGGTAGGCCCGCAGGTAGGTTTCCTGGAGGAGGTCTTCTGCGTCCTCGGGGTTTCGCGTGAGGTGGAGTCCCACGCTGTAAAGGTGATCCATGTAAGGCAACGCCCAGCGCGCGAATTCCGCCTGCTTGGCCGCCTTGTCGACGGGCATGGCAGGCGTTTATCACGCGCTTTTTTTGCCTACAACGAAAGCCCGGGCCGGAAAGTTCCCCGGGGCACGGCCGCCGGGCCGGCGTTCGTTGACTGGGCGGTGGGCTTCCGATAACGACCCCCGCGGATGGCCGTGGGAGAGGCGTTCCTGGAGCTCGTCGAAATCATGGCGCGGCTCCGCCGCGAATGTCCCTGGGACAGGCGGCAGACGCACCGGAGCCTCGAGCCCTACGTGATCGAGGAGGCGTACGAGGTCGTCGACGCCGTCGAGGCCGGAGATTTCGAGGAGCTCAAAAAGGAGCTCGGGGACCTTCTCCTGCAGGTGGTTTTCCACGCGGAGCTCGCCCGCGAGGAAGGGCGGTTCGGCATCGAGGACGTTCTCGTGGCGATTTGCGAAAAGCTACGTCGCCGCCATCCGCACGTCTTCGGGGACGTTACGGTGTCCGGGGCCGAGGAAGTCCTCCGGAACTGGGCCCGGATCAAGGCCGAGGAGCGGGCGGAGCGGGGGGCGGATTCGGTTTTCGCGGGGGTACCGAGAGCTCTGCCGGCGCTGCTCCGGGCTCACCGCCTCGGCGAGAAGGCGGCTCGGGTGGGTTTCGACTGGCGGGACGCCGATGCCGTGTGGGAAAAGGTCCGGGAGGAAGTGGCGGAGGTCGATCGGGCCCGCTCGGAGGGGGGGCGGGATCGTGTCGAGAGGGAGGTGGGGGACCTCCTGTTCGCGCTCGCGAGCTTCTGCCGCCACCTCGACCTCGACGCGGAGGGGGCTTTGCGCCGGGCTCTCGATCGGTTCGAACGAAGGTTCGCGCGGATGGAGGAGCTTTTGCGGCAGCGCGGCAGGAGAGTCGAAGAAGCCTCGCCGGAGGAGCTCGACGCGGCCTGGGAAGAAGCGAAGCGACACGTCCCGTCCTAGGCGGGCCTCGGCGAAAGGCGCTCCCGCAGCACGCGGAGGAGAAGTGCGGGTTCGCGAGCGCCGAGCGCGGTAGCCACCCCGGCGTAAACGAGCACGCCCGCCGCGACCGAGAGGCCGAGCCCCAGGGCGCGGGGTAAGAGTGGTTCGGCCTCCCAGGCGAACGCCCCGGCGACCGAGCGCACGGCCGGAATCATCGCGGCGGAGGCAACCAGGGACCGGCCGAGCGTCGGCCAGAGCGAGAGGAGCTCGAGTTCGGGGATCCGCCGGAGGAGCAGCACGAGCAGGAACGCGAGGTTGACCGTGGCTGCGAGCGACGTCGCGAGCGCGAGCCCGGCGTGGTCGAGATCCGCCACGTGGACGGCCCGGACGAGCCGGGCCAGATGGAACCCGAGAGAGGAGGGACCGCCGCCCTCGACGGGTCCCATGAGCGCCACGCTGAGCAGAACGTTGGCGACGAGCGACACGAGGGCTGCCGCGACGGGCGTCCGGGCGTCGTGGAGCGCGTAGAACACCGGAGCCACGATCCGGACCATCGCGACGGACCAGAGCCCCACGGCGAAGGCTACGAGCGCTCGGGCGGTTTCCTGGTTCTCGAGCGAACCGAAAGCCCCGCGGCGAAAGAGCACGCCGCAGATGGGCTCGGCCAGGACGGCGATCCCGACGGCCGCGGGAAGCGCCACGAACGTCGTGCCCCGGATGGCGAATTGCAAGGTTCGCGCGAGCTCCGCGTAGTCGCGGCGAGCGGCCTGACTCGAGAACGTGGGGAGGGCGGCCGTCCCGAGAGCCACCGCGACGATGCCGAGCGGAAACTCGAAGACGCGGTCGGCGTACCAGAGGTAGGACACGGAGCCCGCGGGGAGAAGAGACGCCAGGATCGTGCCGAAGAGGACGTTCACCTGGTAGACGGCGTTCCCGAAGAGTGTCGGAGCGAGAAGTCGGCGGATCTTCCCGAGGGCTTCGTCGCGGGGGTTCCAGGCGGGCGGGCAGAGAAGCTCGCGGCGGGCGAGGGGGAAAAGCTGGAGCGCGAGCTGTACGACCCCTCCCAGCAGGACGCCGTAAGCGAGCGCGAAAACGGGGGGTTCGACGCGCCCGACCAGTGCGACCGTGCAGACGATGACGGCCAGGTTGAAGAGAAAGGGCGCGAGCGCGGGCGCCGCGAAGTGTCGCAGGGAGTTGAGGACGCCTCCCAGGACGGCTACGAGGCTCACGAAAAAGATGTAGGGAAAGACCCAGCGGGTGAGGCTCACGGTGAGCGCGTACTTTTCGGGCTCGTCCGTGAAGCCGGGCGCGAAAAGCCGGGCGAGGGCGGGGGCGAAGAGAACGCCGAGAGCGGTGAGCGCCGCGAGCGTGACGAAGAAAAAACCCGTGACGGCGCGCAGAGCCTCGCGGAAGCGCTCGGGCCCCCGCGTGGTCGCGATTTCGGTGAACACGGGGACGACGGCGACGCTCGCCGCTCCTTCGGCGACGAACCGGCGGAGCAGGTTGGGAAGCCGGAAGGCCACGAAGAACGCGTCGGCGGCCTGTCCGCTGCCGAAAAAGTACCCCACGACGACATCGCGCAGGAGCCCGGCGACGCGGCTGAGCAGGGTGAGGGAACCGACCAGGCCGGCCGCTCGCAGGACTCGCCGTGGTTCGCTCATCTCGCGGTTCCGGGGGACGTTGACCCACCCGGGGTCGTGTGGTAGCGGACCCGGACGTGGCCAGGAAAAATCGTTCCGCCGAAAAGAGGCACCGCCAGAGTCTGGTTCGCCGGGCCCGGAACCGTGCGGTACGCACGCGCGTACGTCACCAGATCCGCAAGGTGCGGGAGGCGATCGCACGCGGCGACGCCGCAGCAGCGGCGGCCGAGCTCAAGGAGGCGACCCGCATCATCACGAAGGCCGCGAGCAAGGGAGTGCTCCACCGGAACACGGCCTCGCGCTACGTGGCGCGCTTGAGCCGGAAGGTGGCTTCCCTGGCCGCCTGACATCCGTCAGAACCCTTCGACCATGAGCACGTAGGCGCGTCGGGCGAGCCCCTCGACCGCTCGCCGGAACGCTTCGCTTTCGTCGGACTCCGCGAGCTGGATGTCCGTGAGCCCCCGGAGGTCCCGAGGTTCGAGACGCCCCCTCTGGAAGCGCGAGGAGCTCGTCACGACGACCCGGGCGGAGGCGCTGTATTCGTCCGTCTGCCGCAGGTTCTCCACCGCCCAGAGGGTTTCCCCCGTCCCCCGGTCCTCGAGCCGCAGGTCGGCTTCCACCGCGAGTTCGTACTGGAGTGCCTGGTCGCGGGAGTCGAACGCCACGGGTCGGAGCTCGACGGAGTGGATTTTTCCCGAAATCACGGCATCGCCCTCCGAAGGCGACTCGGCGAGCCGGAAGGTGCCGCGGCGGAGAATTTCCCGTTCGAGCGCGAAGGCGAGCTCGCGCCCGAGCTCCGCTTCGCGGGTTTCGTTCGCGATGGGCCCCACGTGGATGCTGCGGACGTGGGCCGGCAAGCGGGACACGGTGCCCGTGAAGTGGTAGCCGCACCCCGAGACGAAGAGCGCGCAGAGGAGCACGGTCCCGCGACGGTTCCGGCGCACCGACTCAGACCACGAGGTTCACGAGTTTTCCGGGGACGACCACCTTCCGGCGCAGCGGCTTGCCGGCGATGTGCGCCTGAACGGACGGCTGTCCCAGGGCAGCCGCGAGGATTTCCTCCTCCGTGGCCTCCGCCCGGACCTGCACCCGCCCCCGAACCTTCCCGTTCACCTGGACCGCGATCTCCACGGTTTCCTCGACGAGCTCCCGGGGGTCGTACTCGGGCCAGCGGGCGTCGAAGACGCTTTCCGTGTGCCCGAGGCGCTCCCAGAGTTCTTCGGCCACGTGGGGAGCGTAAGGGGCGAGCAGGAGGACCAGCGTTTCGGCCACCCACCGGTCCGCGGGGCCGTGCCGCCGGATCTCGTTGACGAGCGTCATCATGGCCGCGATGGCCGTGTTGTAGCGCAGGGCTTCGGTGTCCTCCGTGACTTTCTGGATCGCACGGTGCGTCGCCCGGCGGAGTTCGGCGGAAGCCCGGGCTTCGGGGTCGAGACCCGTGACGATCCGCCAGACCGACTCCACGAAACGGCGGACACCGGCGATCCCTTCGTCCCGGAAGTCGCCCCCTTCCTCGTAGGGACCGAGGAACATCATGGAGAGGCGAAAAACATCCGCGCCGTACTGCTGGATGTACTGGTCCGGGTTCACCACGTTCCCGCGGGATTTCGACATCTTCGCGCCGTCCTTGATGATGAGACCGTGGGCGCGGAACTTCTTGAAGGGTTCCTCGAAGGGGAGGAGACCGATGTCGTGGAGCGCCATGGTGAGAAAACGGGCGTAGAGGAGGTGGAGGACGGCGTGCTCGTTGCCGCCGATGTAGGCGTCCACGGGGAGCCACTTCCGGGTGAGTTCGGGGTCGAAGGCGACGTCGTCGCGGTGGGCCGACGGGTAGCGGAGGAAGTACCAAGCGGAGTCGAGGAACGTGTCGGAAACGTCCGTCTCCCGGCGCGCAGCTTTGCCGCAGGCGGGGCAGTTCGTGTGGACGAACGAGGGGACGCGGGCCAGAGGCGCGAGACCGCTCGCGTCGGGACGGAAATCCTCGATGTCCGGGAGCAGCACGGGCAGGTCCTTTTCCGGAACGGGAACGATGCCGCACTCCTCGCAGTACACGATCGGGATCGGCGGGCCCCAGTAACGCTGGCGCGAGATGCACCAGTCGTGGAGGCGGTACTGGACGGCGGCCTTTCCCCGCCCGGTGCGCTCGAGCCACTCGACGATGGCTTTTTTGCCTTCCGGTACGGGCTTTCCGGTGAACGGTCCCGAGTGGACGAGAACGTCGCGGTCGGAGTCCGAGACGTAAGCCTCGCGTACCGCGCAGGGACGGTCCTTGGCGTCCGCCGGACGGATGACTTCGACGATGGGGAGCGAGAACTCCCTCGCGAACTCGAAATCCCGCTGGTCGTGGGCCGGCACGGCCATGACGGCACCGGTCCCGTACTCGGCGAGAACGTAGTCGGCCACCCAGATCGGGACGGGCTCCTCCGTGGCGGGGTGGATCGCGTACGCTCCGGTGAAAACGCCGGTCTTTTCCCGTACCGATCGCCGCGTCACCAGATCCATGCGTCGGACGCGCTCGAGGTAGGACCGGACCGCCTCCTTTCGGTCCGGGGTCGTGATTTCCTCGACCAGGGAATGTTCGGGCGCGAGCACCATGTAGGTGACGCCGAACAGCGTGTCCGGCCGTGTCGTGAAAACGCGGATCGAGCGCGTCGGGTCGTGGGCGAGCGGGAAGTCGATCTCGGCACCCTCCGACCTCCCGATCCAGTTTTCCTGGGCACGCTTGGTGGTCTCCGACCAGTCGATCCAGCGGAGGTTGTCGAGAAGCCGCTGGGCGTAGGCGGTGATCCGGAAAAACCACTGTTCGGTGACCCTCTGCTCGACCTGCGTCTCGGGGTGCCGCTCGCACCTTCCGTCGACGACCTGCTCGTTGGCGAGGACGGTCTTGCACTCGGGGCACCAGTTCACCGGCGCCTTTTTCCGTACCGCCAGGCCGTGCCGGTAGAGCTGGAGGAAGATCCACTGCGTCCAGCGGTAGTAACGGGGCGAGGTCGTGTCGATCTCGTACTCCCAGGGGATCATGAGGCCGAGCCGTTTCAGTTGCCTCCGGAAGTTCGCGATCGTGGCGGGGATGAGCTCTTTCGGGTTGCGGCCGACGCGCAGGGCGTAGTTCTCGGAGTGGATTCCGAAAGCGTCGAAGCCGATGGGCTCGAAGACGTCGTAGCCCTGGAGTCTCTTGAACCTGCCGTGGATGTCGACGCCGGGAAACGCGAAGGCGTGCCCTACGTGGAGACCTTCCGCGGAGGGATAGGGGAACATCATGAGCGCGTAGTACGGGCGCTCGGCGCTCGCGACGTCGATCCGGTTCGTGCCCCTCTCCTCCCAGAGCCTCTGCCACTTGGCTTCGATTTCGTCGGGTCGGTACCTGTCCGTCATGGCCCGCTTTTCATCTTCGGTCGGACTCGTTTCCACCCTGGCCGCCGCTCGCCGGTGCGCGATCGCGTCGAGCACGCCGTTCACGAAAGCCGGGGACTCGCGGTCTCCGTACGTGCGTGCGATTTCGATCGCCTCGTCGATCACCACCTGGACGGGAACCTCGGGGGTGTGGAGTAGTTCGTAGACGGCGAGCCGCAGGATGTTCCGGTCGACTTTCGAGAGCCTGTCGAGTTTCCAGTGACGCGTGGTTTCGGCCACGAGCCGGTCGATCTCTTCCCTGTGCTCGAGCACCCCTCGGACGAGTTCGAGTGCGAAGGCTCGCGCCGACTCCCCTCCGCCGAAGTGGCGCACCAGCGACTCGAGCGGGAAGTCCGAGGACGGGGTCACGTCGAGCTGGTAGAGCAGTTGTAGGGCGAGTTCCCGCCCCCGCCTTCTGGCTCCCACGGTCGGCTCCCCTGGTCATTCGTCGCGGCGAGTTTTGAGGGACCGGGCGAGCGACGCCATCTCCACGGCCGTCGAGGCCGCTTCCTCGCCCTTGTTCCCGAGTTTTCCTCCCGCGCGCTCGAGGGCTTGCTCGGTCGACCGGGTCGTCAGGATCCCGAGCGCCACCGGGATCCCGTGCTCTTCCATGATCCGCACGAGCGATCCGAAGACGGCACGGGCGATGTGGTCGTGGTGCGGCGTCTCGCCCTGGACGATGGCCCCGAGACAGACGATCGCGTCGAATCGGCCGCTCGCCGCCAGAACTCGCGCGAAGAGCGGGATCTCGAAGGAGCCCGGAACGCGGACGACCTCGATGTCCTGGTCCCGCGCGCCGTGGCGGCGGAGCGCCCGGAGTGCGCCCTCGAGAAGCCGCTCGGTGACGAGGTCGTTGAAGCGCGAGGCGACGAGCCCGAAGCGCAGCCCTTTCGCGTCGAGAGAACCTTCGTGTGTCTTCATCCGAGCGAACTCGACCGGTCAGGTGAGCAGCGGAGGGTGGGAAAGGAGATGCCCCAGTTTTTCCCTTTTAGCTCGCAAGTACCGGATGTTTCCAGAGTGCGGGGGAGTTTCGAGCGGGATGCGTTCGACGACCTCGATCCCGTAGGTCTCGAGGCTCGTGATCTTGTGGGGGTTGTTGGTGAGAAGCCGGACTCTGCGCGCACCGAGGTCGCGGAGGATCTGCGCCGCGAGACCGTAGTCCCTCCCGTCTTCCTTGAAGCCGAGCTCGAGGTTCGCCTCCACGGTATCGCGACCCTGGTCCTGGAGCGCGTAGGCGCGGATCTTGTTCGCGAGGCCGATTCCCCGGCCTTCCTGGTCCATGTACACGACGACGCCCCGCCCCTCGCGCTCGATGCGCCGGATGGCTTCGTGGAGCTGCTCGCCGCAGTCGCAACGGCGCGACCCGAGCACGTCTCCCGTGAGACACTGCGAGTGGACGCGAACCAGCACCGGCTTCGAGGCCGAGAGGCGGCCCTTGACGAGCGCGATGTGCTCGTGGGGGTCCACGTCGCTCGTGTAAACGACGGCGCGGAAGCGACCGCCGTGCTCCGAGACGATCGGCGCTTCGGCCACGCGTCTGACGAGCGACTCGTTCCGCAGCCGATAGGCCACGACGTCGGCCACCCCGAGCCGAGGCATGCCGAACCGCCGCGCCAGCTCGGCGACGTCCCTCTCCCCGGCGAGCTCGCCGTCTTCCCGCAAGATCGAGCACAGGACGGCCGCGGGTTCGTCGCCCGCGAGCCGCACGAGATCCACGGCCGCCTCGACGAGACCGCTCCGCACGAGGCAGCCCCCGGGACGTGCCTGCAGAGGGAAGACGTGGCCCGGCATGACGATGTCGTCCGGGCCGGACTTGGGAGAGGAAGCCACACGGATCGTACGGGCTCTGTCGGCGGCGGAAATGCCGGTCGTCACCCCGCGGCGCGCTTCGAAGGAAGCGCCGAAGGCCTTCCTTCCCGGGGCGCCTCCGATGAGCGGAATCCCGAGCTGCCGCATCCTTTCGGCCGTGAGCCCGAGGCAGACGAGCCCCCGGCCGTAGGCCGCCATGAAGTTGACGGTCTTCGGCGTGACGCGCTCCCCCGACGAGAGAAGCACCGACTCGGCGCTTTCGGAGTCGGTCAGAACCACCACGTTTCCGCTCCGCAGCGCCTCGAGAGCCTTCTCGACGGAGGAGCCTCGCTCCGGCATCTGCATGGAACCGATTATACGAGACGGGCTGCGGGACCGCTATGGCCCGATGCCGAGCCCCGGCCACTCGGGGGTCCCGTTCTCCAGGGTCGCCTCGAGCAAGCAGTCGGGACCCACCCTTCGGTAGCGCACCGCGAAAAGCCGCACGGCCCGCCCCATCCTCCGGACGCCGAGCTTCCCGAGCATGGGGGTGCCATCCCCCCCGACGA
This sequence comes from Candidatus Binatia bacterium, assembly GCA_026004195.1. NCBI lineage: Bacteria > Candidatus Binatota > Binatia (SeqCode) > Binatia bacterium. The sequence continues at coordinate 281,198 of BPIQ01000002.1, read as the reverse complement.
GCTTCGGGGCGTAGAAGAAGCGGACGGCGTCGACGAGTCTCTCGCGGACTGCCTGCGTCGCGAGCTCGGCACCCCCTTCGAGCAGGACGGAGTGGACGCCGAGTCGGACCAGCCGCCGGAGGACGCTCCGGAGCTTCGGGGTTCCTCGGCGTGCGGGTACCACGATCACCTGCACCCCCCTACGGCGCAAGGCCGAGACCTTCTCGGGGGATGCGCGGGGCGTCGTGAACACCAGCGAGCCCTTCGCCAGCACGGGGCCGAAGATCTTCGCGCCCAGCGGCACCCGGAGGCGCCCGTCGACGACGACGCGCCAGGGGTTCCGCCCGCCCGGCTTTCGGCACGTGAGCAGCGGGTCGTCGCGCAGGACCGTGTTCGCCCCCACGAGCACGGCGTCGTGCGTGTCCCTCCAGTGGTGGACCAGCGACCTCGATTCCGCCGAGCTGACCCAGCGGGAGTCTCCGGTGGACGTGGCGATCCTGCCGTCGGCGCTCGCAGCGAGCTTGAGCGTGAGCCAGGGAAGCCCCCGTTCCACGGCCTTGGCAAAAGGGGCCAGGAGCGCGCGACAGGGCCCTTCGAGCACGCCTTCGACGACCTCGACGCCCCCTCTGCGCAGGACCCGGCGCCCTTGGCCGCTCGCGGGATTCGGGTCCCTCGAGCCGAAAACGACGCGCCGGATACCCGCTCGGAGAATGGCCTCGGTGCAGGGTGGTGTCCTGCCGTAGTGAGAGCATGGTTCGAGGGTGACGTAGAGGGTGGCCCCCCGTGCCAGCTCGCCGGCGTTCCGCAGAGCTTCGGCTTCCGCGTGGGGCTGGCCGGCCCCGCGGTGGTACCCTCGTCCCACCACCCTCCCGTCGCGGACGACGACGGCTCCCACCGGTGGATTGGGGCTCGTCCGGCCCAGTCCCCGCAAGCCGAGGCGGAGCGCCCGGCGCAGGAAGCGCTCGTCTTCGACCCTCGGCTCGCTCACGAGCCCCCGGCCTCTTTCAGCCCCGGCCGCGCTTTTCGTTCTTTTTCCGCCGTTCGCGGATGAGCTCTTCGAGCTCGGCCATGAACTCCCGGACGTCCTTGAACGAGCGGTAGACCGAAGCGAACCGGACGTAGGCCACCTCGTCGAGTTCGTGCAGCTCTTTCATGACCATGGCGCCGATTTCGGACGACGGGACTTCTTTTTCGCCTCGCTCGAGAAGCGCCCGCTCCACCCGGTCGGCCACCTGTTCGATCGTGGCCATGCTCACCGGCCGTTTCTCGCAGGCCTTTTTCAGGCCGGTCACGATTTTCATGCGGTCGAAAAGCTCCCGGCGCCCGTCCTTTTTGACGACCATGGGCAGGGTTTCCTCGACGCGCTCGTAGGTCGTGAAACGACGCTGGCAGCCCGTGCACTCCCTGCGGCGACGGATCACGTTGCCGTCTTTCGTCAGACGGGAATCCACGACCCGGTTCTCCCGGCCGTGGCAGTAAGGGCATCGCATCGCAGCCCTTCGTCGGGGGTGTGCCCGGGCTCGAGCTCAGCCTTTCCGGTGCGCCTCGATGTAGTCGATCACGTCCTGGACCGTACGGATCTTTTCGGCGTCTTCGTCCGAAATCTCGACGTCGTACTCTTCTTCGAGAGCCATGACCAGTTCGACGATGTCGAGCGAATCGGCTCCGAGGTCCTCGATGAAAGCGGACTCGGGCCGCACCTCGTCTTCTTTCAGGTCGAGCTGTTCGCAGATGATCTCTTTGACCCTGGCTTCCACGGACGATGCCATGTTCATCTCCCTCCTGAGTGGGGCCGTGCGGAACGCGAGCGGGACTTACCTTTCGGCGACCGTCGGCGCAAGACGACCCCGGCGCTCGGGTCGCGGGGCCCGGCGTTCTCCGGTCGGCGCGCCGGCCTACTCGCCCACCTCGAGGACACGTCGTCCGCGATAGGTTCCGCAGTGCGGGCACGCCCGGTGTCGCAGCCGCGGCTCCCCGCACTCCGAACAGATCGTCACCCCGGGTGCGGCAAGCGCGTGGTGGGAGCGCCGCTTGTTCCTTTTCGAGCGGGATGTCTTGCGTTTGGGTACGGCCATGTTCCTCCTTCGGGGAAGCGGTCCCGGCTAGCGCCCGACCTTGAGGCCCCAGAGCGCCGCCCAACGTACGTCCCTTTTTTCCTCGACACAAGCACAGCGCCCTTCGTTGCGGTTGGCCCCGCAATGCGGACAGAGCCCGAGGCAGTCCTCGCGGCAGAGGGGACGTATGGGGAGAGCGAGGAGCACCTCCTCGCGCAGAAGAGGCGAGAGGTCGATTTCGTCCCCGTGGTAATGGGCGAGTTCGACGTCGTCTCTCTGCACGGTCGGAACCGTGTCGGCCGGCAGCAGCACGAAGTGGAAAGAACGTCGGAGCGGCACGGAGAACTCCTCGAGGCAGCGGGCGCATCGGCCGACGAGCGGAGCGTCGAGGCTGCCCTCGAAGAAGACTTCGCGTCCCGCGCGGTAGTAGCGAACCTCGACGCGTGCCGGCAGCCGGCACGTATAGTCGCGGATGGGGCCCGTTCCGAGGAGTTCGTCGAGCTCCTCCGTGGGCTCTTCGTAGACGAGCTCCTTGACCTCGGCGCCGATATCCTGGACCCGGAACCTCACGTCGACCTCCGCGGGCGCTCCGTCCCACCGAGCCTACGGCCCCCGGGGGGCGAAGTCAATCGAGCCCCTCGGAAGACCCCTGGCTTCCGAGCCGGCGCTCGAGGCGGCGGAGCCGTCGGAGCAGCTCCGGAAGCCGCGCAAAGGCCGCCGACGCCCGCCGCCACAGCGCGAGCTCGACGGCAGGGTACCCGCCGACCGCCCTTCCGGCCGGTACGTCGTTGGGGATGCCGCTTTGGGCGGCCGCGCGCACGCCGTCGCCGATGTGCAGGTGACCGGCGACCCCCACCTGGCCCCCGAGTTCCACCCTGTCGCCCAGGCGGGAGCTTCCTGCCAGGCCGACCTGGGCGGCGAGGAAGCACTCCCGCCCGATCTCGCAGCCGTGGGCCACCATGACGAGGTTGTCGATCTTCGTGCCCCGCCCGATTCGCGTCGCGCCCACCGTGGCGCGGTCCACGGTGCTGTTGGCTCCGATTTCGACGTCGTCCTCGATCACGACGGTCCCCACCTGAGGGATCTTCCACACCGAGCCGTCCCCCGAACGGGCGTAGCCGAAGCCGTCCGCGCCGACCACGACACCGGGATGGAGCGTGACCCGATCGCCGATGCGAGAACCCGCGCAAACCACGACGTGGGGGTGGGCCACGAAGTCGTCGCCCACCGTGGTGCCCCTTCCGAGAAAGACGTAGGCGCCGATCCGTGCGCGAGCGCCCACGACGACACCGGCCTCGAGGACCGCGTAGGGGCCGATTTCGGCCTCTTCGCCCAGGCGCACGCTCGGGTCGAGGACGGCGGTCGGGTGGACGCCGGGGGTCCTGCGCGGTTCGGGATGGAAAACGCGGAGAGCTTTGGCGAGGGCCACGTAAGGTTCCCGCGCCCGGAGCAGGGGCACGGGCCTCGGCGGTTCGGCCGAGGAGGGGACGAGAAGAGCACCGGCCCGGGTGGTCTCGGCGTCCGCCTTGTATCTCGGGTGGACGTAGAACGAGAGGTCCGTCGGTCCCGCGTCCCGAAGAGGCGCGATCCCTCCGATCTCCACGCTCGCCGTCCCCCACCAGCTCGCAGCCGATCTCGTGCGCAAGGTCGCGAAGCCGCATGCTGCCCCCCGGAGGCCCGAACCTTATCGCCGCTCGCGCGGCGGGGCAAACCGCTCGTTGCGACTGCCCGGACCGTGTGCTACCGCTCGAGCGGAAATGCCGGAGCCCGATTTCGAAAAGCGCGGCGGCCTCGTCCCCGTCGTCGTCCAGGACGCCGAGTCGGGCGAAGTTCTCATGGCTGCCTACATGAATCGCGAGGCGTGGAAGAGGACGCTCGAGACGGGGCGGGCCACGTACTGGAGCACGTCCCGGAAATCCCTGTGGGTCAAGGGAGAGACCTCCGGGAATATCCAGGAAGTCGTCGAGGTTCGCGTGGATTGCGACGCGGACGCCGTGCTCTTGCGCGTTCGGCAGCACGGTCCCGCCTGCCACGAGGGTTTTCGAAGCTGTTTTTTCCGGCGTGTCGAGCAGGACCGCTGGGTCCCGACCGCCGAGCGGTGGGTGGACTCGCGCGCTCGCGAAGGTCGCAAGGGCTGAGACGCCGTGCCGGCACCCGTCTTGAAATTCGGGATCCCGAAGGGGAGCCTCGAGGCGGCGACGATCGAGCTTTTCCGCAAATCCGGCTGGAAGATCACGACGAACGAGCGCAGTTACTTCCCCACGGTGGACGACGAGTCGCTCCGGTGCGTTCTCGCCCGGCCGCAGGAGATGTCGCGCTACGTCGAGGACGGGACTCTCGACGCCGGAATCACGGGAAAGGACTGGACTCTCGAGAACCAGTCCGACGTCCACGTCGTAGCCGACTTCATCTACGCGAAGACGAGCATGCGTCCGACCCGCTGGGTCCTCGTGGTCCCCGGGGACTCTCCGATCCGGAGCCTCGAGGACTTGCGGGGGAAGCGGGTCGCCACGGAACTCGTCCAGTTCACCCGCCGTTATTTCGCCGAGCGGGGCATCGACGTCGAAGTGGAGTTCTCCTGGGGCGCCACGGAAGCCAAGGCTGCCGAGGGGCTCGTGGACGCCATCGTGGAGGTCACCGAGACGGGAGCCACGCTGCGGGCCCACGGGCTCCGGATCGTGCACGAACTCTGCGAGTCGAACCCGCAGCTCATCGCGAACCACCGGGCCTGGGCGGACCCCGTCAAGCGGGAGAAGATCAGCCAGATCGCGCTTCTCTTCCGGGGTGCGCTCCAGGCGGAGTCCCAGGTAGGCATCAAGATGAACGTGGCCAAAAAAGACCTCGAGCGGGTCATCGCGTTGCTGCCGAGCATCACGGCCCCGACCGTCGCGCCTCTCTATCCGACGCCCGCGCTCGGAGGGACGGAATGGTTCGCGGTGGAAACCGTGATCGCGGAAAAGGTCGTCCGCGATCTGATTCCCGACCTGATCAAGGCGGGTGCCGTCGGGATCATCGAGTACCCGCTGAACAAAGTTCTCTGAAAGGTCCGCTCCCATGAGACGCTTTGCTCTCGCGTGCAGCACGTTGCTCTGGCTCGGCCTTCTTCCCGCCTGCTCCTCCCGCGGGCTCGAGGAGAGGGCTCGGGAGGCCGCCGATCGCATCCGCGAGCAGGCGGGGATGGTTCAGGAACTCGCCCTCTCGCAACGGGTTCCCGAGGAAAAGGTCCGCGAGGCCCAGCGCCTTCTCGCCGAGCTCGGGGAGTACATGGGCGAGATCCACGGTCGCGTCGACATGGTCACGGTGAACGCGATCGAAGCGTTCCAGGCGAGCCACGGGCTGGAGCCCGACGGAATGCTCACGGACGAAACGCTCGAGCGGCTTCGCGCCGCGGCGGAGGAGAGGCGCCGGGAGCGCGCCGCGAAGGGCTGAAACTCAGGCCGCGTCGGCCTCTTCGAGTTCGTACCCGAGAGCGGCGAGAAAGGGTTTTTTCTCTTCGGCCGGCATGATGTAGATCCCCTCCCAGCCGCACACTTCCTCGCAGAGCTTGCAGCCGACGCAGGTCTTTTCGTCGACTTCGACCTTTCCCAGGTACTCGGGCCCGTTCTCGGGCGAGGGGTAGATGCAGTCGAACGGGCAGACGTCGATGCAGACCCCGCAGCCGTTGCAGTTGTCGGGGTGCACGACCGCGATGGGCCGTTCGGACTTTTTGAGCACGTGGGTCACGTTGCCGTACGTGTCCAGGATGGCGTCGTCGGGGCAGATGACGCCGCAAGCACCGCAGTCGATGCAGAGCGCCGGATCGATGTAGTAGACCATCCGGGGCTCACCGCTGATGGCTCCCGTGGGGCAGCGCTTCTCGCACGCCGTGCAGCCCGTGCAATTTTCCGCGACGATCCGGTAGGGCACCGCTCACTCCTGCATCTTTTTCAAGATTTCGTCCCGTCGGCCCTGCTCGATGAGCTGGTCGTTCTTGCGCGCTTCCCGGAAACCGAGCCACGTGAAGAAGAGGACGAGAACGAGCATGCCGGCGATCGGGATGTTGTCGGGAAGCGTGAGGATCGTGAGGAACTGTTCCCATCCGCTCTGCGCGGGACCCACGGCCATGCATCCTGCGTAGCAGCCGGCCCCGCTCGAGTCAAACCGCCCCCCGGCTCAGCCGAAGCTCGCCTCGAACACGAGCGCCGCGGCGAGCACGACCAGCGCCGCCGCGTCTCGGGGCCGGAACGCGTAGGTACGGTAGACCGAAGGCCGGTCGGTTCTCTGGAAACCGCGTGCTTCGAGTGCCTGCGCCATGTGGTCGGCCCTCCGGAGAGCGCTCATGAACACGGGTACGATCACCGCGGCATAGCGGCGGAGCCGCTCGAACGGGCTGCCTTCGTCGAAAGAAAGCCCGCGGCACTTCTGCGCCTCGACGACGGTGAGGGCCGCGTCGAGGAAAACCGGAACCAGGCGGAAGGAGAGGCTCACGGCGAAGCCGAACCGATACGGGACACCGAGTCGCACGAGCGCGTACGTGAACTCCTCGACCTTGGTCGTCGAGAGGAAAAGCACGCCGACGCCGAGAAGAGTCGTGAGCTTGAGCGCCACGAGCAGAGCGTAGGCCGGAGCTCCTCCCGGGTAGGGTCGGTCGCCTTCCGTGTAGAAAAAGCACCAGAGGACGAAAGTCATGACGAACACGGCCGCGAAAAGAAAGCGCAGGCGGACGACGTTCGTCGTTCCGCCGCTCCCGACGAGCAGGAGGCCGACACCGCCCGCCACGGCGAACGCGGCCGAGAGCGACGCGCTCCGGAAGGCGAGGACGAAGAGTGCGAAGAGGCCCGCGAGTTTCACCGAGGGGTGCAACTCGTGGAGGGCGGAAGCGCGATCGACGTAGAGGGAGGGCGTCCTCACGGGTCCACCCGGAAGGCGGAGACGAACTCCGGTACGCCGAGAGCCGCGAAGCCGAAGCGGAGGGAAAGCCTCGTGACGTCCGGAACGCGGAAACGGGCGCGTTCGACGAGCGTGCTCCGGCGGAAGAGATCCCGGAGCGTCCCCTCGAAGGCCACCCTTCCGTCGAGCAGAACGACGGCCTTGCGCGCGTACTCCGCGACGACCCAGGGGCTGTGGGTGATCACCAGGAGGGAGAGGCCCTGCCGGTTGAGAGCCGAGAGAAGCTCGAGGACGGCCTGCTGCTCCTCGTAGTCGAGCCCCGTGGTGGGCTCGTCGAGGACGAGGAACTCCGGTCGCTGGGCGAGCACGGCAGCGATGGCCAGACGCTGGCGTTGCCCCTTGGTGAGGACGAACGGGTCTTCCTCCTCGAGCCCTTCGAGTCGCAGGGCCCGCAGCGCTTCCGAGACGCGCCGGGAGAGCTCGGGCTCCGGAACCCCCAGGTTCTTGGGACCGAACGCCACTTCCTCGCGGACCGTGGCGCAAAAAAGCTGGTGGTCCGGGTCCTGGAAGACGTACCCGATTCTCGTGGCCAACTCGCGCGCGGAGCGCGCCGTGACGTTCTCCCCCTTCCAGAGGACGCGACCGTGGGAGGGGCGAAGAAGGCCCGTGAGGATCTTCGCGAGCGTGCTTTTGCCGGACCCGTTGGGACCGATGAGGGCCGTGAAAGCCCCGGCTTCGAAGCGCAGGGAAACGTCGGCGAGAACCGGTTCGTCGGCGTACGAAAAGGAGACGTCCCGTACCTCGAGGATCGGTTCGGCCCGCGCCGTGTTTTCCGCGCTCGCCGCGGCCTGCGCCGACGCCGGCCCTCCCAGTTCTCTCCGGATGGCTCTTTCCACTTCTTCCACGGACTCGCCGGATGCGCGGATGCCCAGAGCCCGGACGACCCGGTCGAGGTCTCGCGGACGCACGCCGCACCGCAGCAGCAGGGGTACGTCTTTCCGGAGCTCCGCGGCGGGTCCCTCCGCCACGATCCGGCCCCCGTCGAGGAGAACGAGTCGATCGGCGAAGTCCGTCGCGTCGATCTCGTGCTCGGCGACGACGGCCGCGAGCCCCCTCGCCCGCAGCTCGCGCAGGGTCTCGAACACTTGGTGTTTCGCCTCGGGATCGAGGTCCGTCGTGGGTTCGTCGAACACGAGAACTCGCGGCTCGAGGGCGAGCACGGCCGCGATGGCGAGCCTCTGCTTTTCTCCTCCCGAAAGCGAGTTCGGGTCCCGCTTCCGGAGGTGCTCGATCCCGAGCAGAGCGAGGACCCGGTCGATACGGGCGCGGATTTCCGGGCCCGGGACACCGAGCTGCTCGAGCCCGAAGGCGATCTCCTGCTCGACGTCGGTGGCGAAGAGTTGGGCTTCGAAGTCCTGGAGAACGACCCCGACGCGACCGGCGAGGTCCGCCACCGACTTCCCCTCGGTCGGTTCGCCGTCGAGGAGGATCCTTCCCTCGAGCCGGCCCCTCTGGAAGCAGGGGACGATGCGGTTCAGGCACTTGGCGAGCGTGCTTTTGCCCGACCCCGTCCGCCCCATCACCAGGACGAACCGGCCGGGGGGCACGCCGAACGAGATGCCCGCGAGCGCGGGTTCCGATCGACCCGCGTAGGTGAAGCGGACGTTTTCGAACCGAACCGCTTCGACGCGAGGTGGCACGGCATGCCTCCTACGGGAAGTTTCAGAGGAGAAAAAGGCCCGCACCGAGGAGGAGGAGCGGGAAGAGGAGAACGAGGCTCGTCCAGGCCATGGGGTCCTCTTGCGCGAAGGGCGGAAGCCAGGCCCCCGTGGAGGCGAGGTTCCCGAGCACGAGCCCACCGAGGGCTCCGGCGGCGACGAGGGCGACCCCCAGCCGGCGGATTCCAAGGGCTCGGGTGGTCTCGGGAGGAAGGACCTCCCGGTAGAGGAGCCCGGCGCGCTCTACCCGAGGGTAGAGGAGCGGCAGCAGGACCGGAGCGAGTACGAGAGCCACGACGGCGTTGTTCACGAACACGATGTTGCCGAGCACCGAAAAGGGCACGAAGCCGAGGACGTTGAGTCCCCAGCCGACCCACACGGCGCATCCGGCCGCCGAAACGACGACCACGAAGCCCAGGCGAAGCCACACGGCGTCGGCCGGAACCCGAGCTCCGGAACGGGGGCTCGGGAGGGGCCGTCCGCCCCCGAGGGCCTCCCAGAGTTTGTAGGGCAGGAGCCCGTACACGAAGTTCCCGACGAAGCCGAAGACGGCGCCGGGGCCGATGCCGCCGAAAAAATCCCCGATGAGGTTTCCGATGGCCGCCCCCCAGGCCGCCGCCGGTCCGAAAAGGAAAGAGCACACGACGGGGACGGCGTTCGCGGGCCGGAATTCCGTCACGCCCGGGATGATGGGGAGAACCTTGAAGGGGACGAGGATCGCCGCGTAGAGGGAGGCCGTGACGGCCGTGAGCACGACCATGCGCGTGTGGGACCACATGTCGAGGACGTCCCGCATCTCGCCGCGCACTGGGTAGCTTTCGTCCGTTGCCGGCGCAATCCTTTACAGGAACCCCGGGGCGCGCTAACGGCTTCGGGCATGGTTCGCTTCTCGCCGAAGGCGGTTTTCGTCGTTTTGCTCGTCGGGGTCGCCGCTTGCTCTTCCCGCAAGCCCACGACCCCCGAGGAAGTGTTCGCGAAGGCCGAACGTTTTTTCGCGGACGGAGCTTACGACCTGGCCGTCGAAACCTACCGGGAGCTTCTCGACCAGCATCCTTTCAGCGACTTCGCGACCGAGGCGGAACTGCGGATCGCGCACGCCCACTACCTCGACGGCGACTACGTCGAAGCCGTGGCGGCGCTCACGGACTTCCAGCGGCGCCACCCCACGAGCCCGGCACTGCCCATGGTCGGCTATCTCCTGGGCATGTGCCACAAAAAGCGCATGCGCTCGCCCGATCGCGATCAGTCGGCCGCGCGCGAGGCCGAAGAGCAGTTCCTCGCCGTGATCCAGCAGTATCCGACGAGTCCCTTCGCGGAGCTCGCGCGGCGGGAGCTCGCCGATTGCCAGAAGAATCTCGCGGCGCAGGAGCTCTACGTGGCGAAGTTCTACCTGCGGAAGGGGAACCGCCTGGCGGCCGAGCGGCGACTTCTCGAAGTGGTGCGTCGTTATCCCTACACGGATCTCTGTGCCGAGGCGCTCTACCGACTCGGCGAGCTTTATCGGAGCTCCCGCAAGGAAAGGGCCGCGCTCGCCTACCAGGCCGTGCTGCAGGGCTATGCCCGCACGCGCTGGGCCGGAAAGGCCCGCCGCCGGCTCGACGAGCTCGGGGTTCCGGCGGTGGCCGAGGACGCGAGGGCGGAGCTGCTCGCCCACGCGGGCGTTCCCGCACCCGGCTCCTGAGGCGCGGATTGACAGCCGAACGGCGTTACTCTAGCGTAAGGGACGTCCTTATCCAGAGTGGCGGAGGGACAGGCCCGAGGAAGCCACAGCAACCGGTCCTCTCGAAGGGACGGCGGTGCTAATTCCGACCGGTTCGAGCAACCGGAAAGATAAGGAAGCCGATCGCCTCTTCCGAAAAGGGCCGGAAGGGGTTTTTTTTTTGCGTACCGGAGACCGGACGGAACCCATGAACGACTCGCGCTACGAGCGGCAGATCCGTCTCCCCGAAATCGGTCCCTCCGGCCAGCGCAAGCTCCGGGAGGCTCGCGTGCTCGTGGTCGGGGTGGGGGGGCTCGGATGCCCGGTCGCTCTTCTTCTCGCGGGCGCCGGCGTGGGAAAACTCGGGCTCGTCGACCCCGATCGGGTCGAGCTTTCGAACCTGCACCGACAGACCCTCTATCGCACCTCGCACGTCGGGCGGGCGAAGGTGGAGTGTGCGGCGGAAGAGATTCGGGCGAGGAACCCGGAGGTCGCCCTGGAGCTTTTTCCGCGGGTTCTCGAACCCGGAGAAATCGAGGCGCTCGCGCGGCGTTTCGACTTCGTGGTCGACGGGACCGACTCCGTCACGGCCAAGTTCGCTCTGCACGACGCCGTCCTGGCGGCCGGGACTCCACTTTCCTACGCGGGCGTCGTCGGCTGGCTCGGGCAGACGACGACCTTGCTTCCCGGTAGGGGGCCCTGCCTGCGTTGCCTCTTTCCGGTGCCCCCGGCCGACGATCTTCCGGAATGCCAGTACGCGGGCGTGGTGGGTTCGGTGGTGGGTGCCGTCGCTGCCGTACAGGCGAACGAGGTCCTGAAGGCGCTTCTCGGGGTCGGGCGCCTTCTCCACGGTCGTCTCCTCGTGTTCGACGGACTCGCGCTCCGCTGGCGCGAAGTCCCTCTGGTCTCCGACCCCCGTTGCCCTCGTTGCAGGGCGGGGCTAGAGGTCGAAAGCCGGAACACCACGCTGCCACGGGAAAAGGAGCCGTCCGAATGGGTTACGTAACGGGATTGCGCTGTCGCGAATGCGGCCAGCGGTACGAACAGGCACCGCTGCACGTCTGCGACACGTGTTTCGGTCCGCTGGAAGTCACCTACGACTACGACCGCGTCCGTGCGGTGCTCCGGAGAGAAACGATCGAAGCGCGGCCCCGCAACCTCTGGCGCTACGCGGAGCTGCTGCCCATCGAGGGCGAGCCGAGCGTCGGGTTGCACTCGGGCTGGACGCCTCTCGTGCGCGCGGAGCGACTGGCGAGGGTGCTCGGGGTCGAAGAACTCTACGTCAAGGACGACTCGGTCAACCACCCCACGTACTCGTACAAGGACCGGGTGGTGTCCGTGGCGATCTCCAAGGCCGTGGAATTCGGTTACGACACGGTGTCGTGCGCCTCGACCGGGAATCTGGCCAACAGCGTTTCCGCCCACGCGGCCCGGGCCGGCCTCGAGTGTTTCATTTTCATCCCGTACGACCTCGAGAGCGGGAAGATCATCGGGTCGGCGATCTACGGGCCCCGGACCATCGCCATCCGGGGGAACTACGACGACGTGAACCGGCTCTGCAGCGAGATCGCCGACAAGTACGGTTGGGCTTTCGTGAACATCAACGTTCGACCATACTATACCGAGGGCGCGAAGACGTATGGCTTCGAGATCGCCGAGCAGCTCGGCTGGCGGCTCCCGCGGCACGTGGTGGTCCCGACGGCCGGTGGAACGATCCTGCCGAAGGTCTACAAAGCGTTCCAGGAGCTCGTCCGGGTGGGCCTCGTGGAGGAAGCTCCGGTGAGGATCTACACCGCACAGGCGGCGGGATGCGCACCGGTGGTCCAGGCTCTCCACCGGGGGCAGGAGCTGATCCAGCCGGTCAAACCCAACACGATCGCCAAGTCGATCGCCATCGGGAATCCCGCCGACGGGTACTACGTGTTGAAGGCGGTGCGAGAGTCGGGCGGCTGGGGAGAAGTCGCGACGGACGAGGAAATTCTCGAAGGGATCCGGCTTCTGGCCCGTACGGAAGGCATTTTCACGGAGCCGGCCGGCGGCACGACCGTCGCCGTGACCAAAAAACTCGTCGAGCAAGGACGCATCCCGCGGGACGAGCCGATCGTCATCGCGGTGACGGGGAACGGGTACAAGACCCTCGAGGCCGTCCAGGACGGACTCGAGAAACCGTTCACCATCCACGCCAAGCTGCAGGAGTTCGACGAGCTCTACCGGAAGCTCTCGGCGGCGAAGAAACCCCGCCGAGCCGAAGCTGTCAACTGACAAGAAGGAGGACGTTCCATGGCGGTTCGAGTACGGATTCCCACGCCCCTGCGCCGGTTCACCGGCGGGTCCGAGGAGGTCGGAGTGCAGGGCACGACGGTCGCGGACGTCGTCGAGGACCTCGAGCGGCAGTTCCCCGGCATCAAAGAGCGCCTTTGCGACGAGCAGGGAAGGGTCCGGCGCTTCGTGAACATCTACGTGAACGGGGACGACATCCGCTTTCTCGGCAATCTCGAGACGCCCGTCAAGGACGGAGACGAGCTTTCCATCGTACCGGCCATCGCCGGCGGTGTTTGATGCCTTCGCTCCCGCGCCCCTCGGTCGCGACGGGAGAGATTCCGTCCCGTCCCGCCCCCCGCGCGCGCACCGTTCTCGAGCTGATCGGGAACACGCCGCTCCTGCGGCTCCGCCGCGTGACGCGAAAACTCCGAGCGAGCGTGGAAGTGTACGCGAAACTCGAGGGTTTCAACCCCGGGGGGTCGGTGAAAGACCGGGCCGCGCTCTGGATGATCCGCGGCGGGCTCGAAGAGGGCAAGCTCGTTCCCGGAAAGGTGATCCTCGACTCGACTTCGGGGAACACGGGCATCGCGCTCGCGATGATCGGCGCGGTCCTGGGCTACCCCGTCGAGCTCGTCATGCCGGCGAACGTGAGCTGGGAGCGCAAGCGTATCGTGGCGGCTTACGGAGCCAAGGTGATTTTCAGCGACCCCCTCGAGGGCTCCGACGGTGCCATCCGGCTCTGCCGCAAGATTCTCGAGGAAAACCCCGACCGCTACTTCAAGCCCGATCAGTATTTCAACCCGCGCAACACCCAGGCCCACTACGAGTCGACCGGGCCCGAGATCTGGGCGGCGACGGGCGGCCGCGTGACGCATCTCGTGGCCGGGATCGGAACGGGCGGGACCATCATGGGTACGGGCCGCTACCTGAAGGAGCGCAATCCCAAGGTGCAGGTGATCGCCGCCGAGCCCGACGATCCGTTCCACGGTCTCGAAGGCCTCAAACACATGGCCTCTTCCATCGTTCCCGGCATCTACGACGAGCGGCAGCTCGACGCAAAGGTGCCGGTGAACACCGAGGTCGCCTACGAGATGGTCTACCGTCTCGGTGCCGAAGAGGGGCTCGTCGTGGGCCAGTCCTCGGGAGCGGCGCTCTGGGCGGCTCTCGAGGTGGCCAAGGACCTTCGCGAGGGCGTGGTCGTTGTGATTTTCGCCGATTTCGGGGATCGTTATCTGAGCACGAACCTATGGCACGGGTGGCGCGAATGGAGAAAGCAAGAGGCAAGAGAAGGGACTTGAGAAGGGTGACGCCCCAGCCGGAAGTCCGCGAAAAAGTCTATCTCACCTATCCCCAGGAGCTCATCAAGGAGCCGCTCATCTACGAGGTGGGCCAGCGCTTTCGGGTTCGCACCAACATCCGGGGCGCGAACGTTTCGGACACGATCGGGCTCGTCGCCCTCGAACTCGACGGTACGCAGGAGGAGATCGACCGGGCGATCGCCTGGCTCCGCGAGCGGGGAGTGCAGGTGGAACCGATCGAGAAGAACGTCATCGAATGACCCTCACCGAAGCCCAGGTCGAGCGCTACAGCCGGCAGATCCTCCTGCCCGAGATCGGGGGGACGGGCCAGCTTCGGCTGCTCGAAGCTCGGGTCCTTCTCGTCGGTGCGGGGGCCGTCGGGTCCGCCTGTGCGACGTATCTCGCCGCGGCGGGTGTGGGACGGCTCGGCCTGGTGGACGGGGACGTCGTCGAGCTTTCCAACCTCCACCGGCAGACGCTCTACGGCTCGGAAGACGTGGGGCATCCCAAGGTCGAAGCGGCCCGGAAGGCTCTCGTCGAGCTCGACCCCGACTGCCGCGTGGAAGCCTACCCCTGGTTCTTCGACGAGAGGTCCGGTCCGATTCTGCGGGACTACGACGTCGTCGTGGACAGCTCCGACAGCTTTTCCACGAAGTTTCTCCTGAACGACCTCTGCGTCCGGGCGGGCAAGCCCTTCGTCACGGCGGCGGTGCTCCGGTTCGACGCTCAGATCGGGACCTTCGCGGGGCACGAGCCGGGCGTCCCGTGCTACCGGTGTCTCTTCCCGGAACCACCCCCGAGGGGGCTCTGGCCCGAGGAGCGGGACTGCGGTGCGGTCGGTCCGGTCGGCTACCTCCTCGGCGCGCTCGCGGCGACGGAAGTGCTCAAGTCGGTGCTCGGCGTGGGTCGGACTCTCGAGGGACGTCTTCTGGTTTGCGACGCGCTCGGCTCCGCCTTCCGGGAGGTTCCGGTCCGCAAGGATCCCGAGTGCCCGGTTTGCTCCGGAGGAAACGGAAGGTCGCCGCGGTGAACCGCAATCCGGGTTACCTGAAGCTCGAGCTCGCGATCCGGGGGCTGCGCCTCGACGAGAGCGCGCGGCGGAGGACCGACGTGTTTCGCGCCCCCTGGGTCCGGGACTACGTCACCCGGCACGTCGAGTTGCTGCTGCCCGAGGACCTCTGGGTGAGCGTACCGCTCGAGGAGGCGTTCACGGAGCGGTCGCCGTTCCTTCTCGTGGCCGAGGGCGGGAGGTTTTTCCTCGCGCGGGAAGGAGAGAAAGTCGAGGTGCGTCCGCTCCCGCAGCCGGCCTTCTACGAGAAGACCACGCGCCGGGGCACGCCCATGTGGCGCGTGGCCACCGTGTACGGCGGTTTCGTCGCCGTCAACCCGGCCGCCGCCTGCGGGTTCAGCCTCCGCGGCGTTCCGTGCAAGTTCTGCGAGATCGGCACGAAGGGGCTCCCCGATTCGGCGTTCGCCCTGCGGGTGGAAGAAGTCGTCGAGGTCGTCCGCGAGGCGTTCGCCGAGGGTGCGGCGGAGTTCGTCTACTTCAACACGGGCTATTTCGACACGGACGACGGCGGGATCGAGTTCCTCGAGCCCTACATCCGGGCCGTCAAGCGGCATTTCGACACCTTCGTCGCCGTCCAGGTCCACCCTCCGCGGCAGAACCACTGGATCGACCGGACGTACGCGATCGGGGTGGACGCCCTGAGTTACAACGTCGAAATCCACGACCCGGAGATTCTCTCGCGCTACTGCCAGGGCCGGGTGAAGTACATCGGCCGGGACCGGTACTACGAAGCGCTCGAGTACGCGGCGCGGATTTTCCCGAGCGGCACGGTCTGGAGCGACCTGATCGTGGGCCTCGAGCCCCCCGAGTCGACGATGCGCGGCATCGACGCGCTCACCTCGATCGGTGTCCTCCCGGTTCTCTCGCTGTTCCGCCCGCTCGACGAGACGCAGCTCCGCGACCATCCCCTGCCGCGCGTCGAGGACGTCGCGCCCGTCTACGCACATCTCTTCCACGCGGTTCGCCGGGCCAGGATCAACATGGGTTGGGTGAGGGATTTGAGCTTCGGCGTCACGCCGCTCGAAGCTCGTTTCTTCGCCGGGGACGAGGCCCGGATGGCCGTCGCCGTGCAGCAGTTCTACCGGACGAAGCTCGGAACGGTGGCGGCTCGCAACCTTTCGCGCCTGCGCCGAAGGCTGCGGGTCCGGCGGGTGAGCGATTCCTTCGATTCCTCGCGGCTCTGAGGCGCGGGCTTCTCCGGGATCGTCCGATGGCGGCCGCGGCGGAATTCCGGGTGGACACGCGCCCTCTCTGGATCGTGCTCCTCTCGCGGAGCCGTCCGTTTCTCCTGCTCGTGGTCGGCGCGCTTCTGGCCCTCGCCGTCGGAAGCGGACCGCCCCCCGAAGGGCTCACGGTGGCGGGACAGAAAGCTCTGGCGGTCTTCGTCCTTTGCGCCTTCTACTGGGTCTTCCACGTGCTCCCGCTCATGATCACGAGCCTCCTTGCTCTCGTCCTGCTCCCCCTTTCCGGGGCCATGTCGACACGCGAGGCTTACGCTCTCTTCGGGAACGAAGCCGTCTTTTTCATCCTCGGCGCCTTCATCCTGGCCGCGTGCACGATCCGCAGCGGGCTCAGCACGCGCGTCGCGGTGGTCGTCCTGCGGAGGTTCGGCACGACGCCGCGCCTTTTGCTCGGCAGCGTACTTCTTCTGAACGCGGGGATGTCGTTCCTCATGTCGGAGCACGCCGTCGCGGCCATGAATTTCCCGATCGTCCTCGAGATCGTGGCCGTTCTGGGGCTCCAGCCCCGCCGGAGCAGCTACGGCAAAGCGCTCTTTCTCGCCATGGCGTGGGGGTCCACCATCGGCGGGATCGCCACTCTGCTCGGGGGCGGACGGGCGCCGCTGGCGCTCGAGATTCTCCGGCACGAGACGGGGCAATCCTTCAGCTTCGTCGGCTGGTCCCTGCCCATTCTCCCCCTGGTGTTCGCGCTGCTGGCCGTCGCCTACGGCTTGCTTCTGCTTTTCTACCCTGTCGACGTGACGAGCGTGCGTGCCGCCGACGAAGCGCTGGAGGAAAAGGTGCTCGCTCTCGGCAGGGTGCGGGGGCAGGAGTGGGGCGTCGGGGCGGTGGTGGTTCTCACCTTCGCGGCATGGGTCCTCCTCGGGGAGGAGTTCGGCCTGGCCAACGTCGCGCTGGCCGCCGTCGTCGCGCTCTTCGTGCTGCGGCTCGTGAGCTGGCGCGACGTCGAAGGTTACGTGAACTGGGGCATCGTCCTCATGTACGGAGGCGCCATCTGCCTCGGTTCCGCACTGTACCAGTCGGGTGCGGCACGCTGGCTCGCGGAACGGACCGTGAGCCGGTGGGCCGAAAGCGGCGGCGAGGTCGTGGCGCTCCTCTCCCTGGTCGCCATTCTGGCCACCGAAACCATGAGCAACTCGGCCGTGGTCGCGTTTCTCATGCCCGTGAGTCTCGGGATCGCGGCGGAGTTCGGGCTCGACCCGAGGGTCATGGCGCTCACCGTCGCGGTGCCCGCGGGCCTGGCTTTCACTCTGCCCATCGGAACACCGGCCAATGCCATCGCCTTCTCCTCGGGCCACCTGCGCATGCGGGACCTGGCGCTCCCCGGGATCGTTCTCAACGTGACGGCCTGGATCCTCTTCAACCTCGTGGCCCGATGGTACTGGCCCTGGCTCGGGCTCGAGATCGGAGGCGGGAGATGAAGAACGTTCTCTTGGTCACGTCGCCGGACGCGGAGGCGCCGAAAGCACTCGCGTACGCCCTCGAGCGTGCGAAGGAGACCGGCGGGGAGCTCGTCGCCCTGGCGGTGCTCGACCCCGAGGTCGTCCGCCGCCTCGAGACGACGCTCGCCCAGGTGGGCTTCGTGGGCGAAAAAGTGAGCGACCGGGTCGTCGAGACCGTCCTGCGGGAAAAACGGGCGCGCGCGGAGGCCCACTTGCGGCAAGTCGCCGAAACGGCCACAAAGGAGGGCGTTCGCTGCCGGGTTCTCGTGGAGCAGGGCGATCCGAGCGAGATCTGCGGACGCGTGATTCGCTCCGAAGGGATCGGGCTCGCCGTGCTGGTCGCCGAGAAACCGTCGTGGCTCACCCGACTTCTCGCCCGCTCGACGGCCGTGCCCTTGCCGTCCCTGGCGGGCTGCGAAGTGAAGGTGATGGACGAATGATCGAGAAAGGAGCGGGATCGAAGTGATGGAACCCATTCGGCAGCCGGGCCTCCCGATCGCCCCGCACGGGGGGACACTCGTCAACCGCATCGTTTCCGAAGAAGAGCGACGCCGGTGGCTCGGCGAAGCACGACGCATGCGCGGCCTCCGCCTGGGCCGACGCCACGTGTCCGACGTCGAGATGATCGCCGTCGGTGCTTTCAGCCCTCTCGAGGGCTTCCTCGACCGCGAGGAGTACGAGTCGGTGGTGGAGACGATGCGGCTGCCGAACGGCCTCCCCTGGTCGATCCCGATCACGCTGCAAGTCTCCGAAAAAGAAGCCGACGGCGTGCGCGCGGGGGAATTCCTCGCGCTTTTCGAAGAAGGGGACGGAGAGCCGCTCGCCGTCCTCGAGGTGCGGGACGTCTACCGCCCCGACAAGGAGAACGAGGCCGAGAAGGTGTACCGCACACGCGACGCCGCGCACCCGGGCGTCGCGGCCGTCTACGAGATGGGAGACGTCTACCTCGGGGGGCGCCTCCACGTCCTGCGCCGTCCGCGGGAGCGCGCGTTCCCGGAATACCGTCTCGAGCCGGCGGAGACGCGCGCCCTGTTCGCCGAGCGCGGGTGGCGCCGCATCGTGGCCTTCCAGACCCGCAACCCCGTGCACCGTGCCCACGAGTACATCCAGAAGGTCGCGCTCGAGATCGTCGACGGCCTACTCCTGCATCCGCTGGTCGGGGAGACGAAAGGCGACGACATTCCGGCGGACGTGCGCATGGAGTGCTACAAGGTCCTGCTCGCGAACTACTACCCGCCGGAGCGGACGGTGCTTTCCGTGCTTCCCGCAAACATGAGGTACGCCGGGCCCCGCGAGGCCGTCTTCCACGCCCTCGTCCGCAAGAACTACGGCTGCACACACTTCATCGTCGGCAGGGATCACGCCGGGGTGGGGAACTACTACGGGACCTACGACGCCCACTACATTTTCGACGAGTTCGACCCTCGGGAGATCGGCATCGTACCGCTTTTTTTCGAACACACGTTCTACTGCCGGGCCTGCGAGGGGATGGCGTCGCGGAAAACCTGCCCCCATCCCCCCGAGCGGCACGTGACGTTGAGCGGCACGAAAGTCCGCGAGATGCTCGGCCGGGGCGAAGTGCCTCCCCGGGAGTTCACGCGCCCCGAGGTCGCCGAAGTCCTGATTCGAAGCTTCCGTGCTTCAGGCCATCGGTGAGAGCTCGACGCGAAGCCCGAAAACTTCCCTGAGGAGCAGGTAGAGGGCGAGGCTGCTCGCGGCAAAGAGCGCGAAGGAGAGCGCGCTCGTGCCGAAAAGGAACGCGCCGAGCAGGACGCCGAAGGCGGCGACCACCGGGTCGAGAACGGACGGGAGGCCCAACACGGGACGCCAGAATTCGAGGAAGTCGAGCCAGTGGAGCTTCATTCCGCGTTGTCCGCCGCGATGGCGAGGATCAGAGCGCCCTCGGTCGACTGCGGTCCCGCCACGAGGAACGTGGAGCGCATGCGCAGCGACACGTCGGTGTGGACGATCGGACGCGCCCCGTCGAGAAGCAGCACCCCCAGGGAGAGACGCCCGTCCGGGCGCAGGGCTTTCGGAGTCACGACGAGGTACCGTCCTCCGGGCACGTCGAACCCCATCTTCGAACCGAGAGGCACCCGGGCCCGTTTTTCCTTGAGGAGGCTGTACGAGGTGTAGCGGAAAAGACGCTGGAATCGCGCCTCGAGGGACACGAGCCTCTGGTCGAAATCGTGGCCGGAATTGCTCGCGAGAACGCAACCCACGCGCAGCTCGACCGACTTCGGCGGCCCCTGGGCCAGGGCGGGCAAGCAGAGAAATCCGAGCAGCAGAGCGGGCCGGAGGGCGCTTGCCGGCGTCATGGCAAGTACTCGACGTCGACGGACATCGGGAGGAATTCGTCGTCCACCCAGAGCGCTACCGCGTCCTCTTCGTTGAGCAGCGCGACGTTCGTGGCCGCCTCGATCTTGTCCACGGTGACGGCGCGCTCCGCGCTCGCGTCCACGTTCGCGACGGCCGTCCCCGAAGGCAACGGCGAACGTCCCGCGAGAAAGAACCACCCGAGGACGAGAGAGGCGGCGACGACACCCGCGACCACCGAACCCGCGAGCCTTCGCACCGCCGGAACGTCCTGCCACCAGAGACCGAGCCTTTCGAGACGCGAAAGCCGCCGAGACCCGATGCGGGTCTCGACGGCTTCCCAGAAGTTCCCGAGGTCGACAGCTTCGAGCCGCTCGGCCACGACCTGGTAGACGAGTTCCTGGATGCGCTCGAGCTCGCGGAGTTCGCCTTCGCAGTCCGGGCAACGGGCAGCGTGCACGGCGATGGCACGCATCTGCCGCGCGTCGAGTTCGCCGTCGAAGAAGAGCGAGAGGAGGTTCTTGACCTCCCGACAAGAAGCGGCTGCCGACGTCGTGCTCATGTCCACCGGTCCGAACCCTTCGCGTTCTCGCTCACAAGCAATCTCTCAGTCTCGCCTGGAGTTTCTTGCGCGCGTAGTGCAAGCGGCTCATGACCGTGCCCTTCGAGCACTGCATGACGCGGCTGATTTCCTCGTAAGAAAGACCCTCGACTTCCCGCAGGAGTATGACCGCTTTGTGTTCGGGGGTCAACTCGTCGATCGCTTGCATGACGCGCTTTCCGATCTCTTTCGCGCGGACCTGCTCGTAGGGGTCGCTCGAGACCCCTTCGGCGGGACGCTCGTCGAGAATTTCGCCGCCGCCTCCCGCTCGCTCTTCCAGAGGCACGGTGGGACGCCGTTGCTCCTTGCGCTGGCGGTCGATCGCGAGGTTGAAGGCGATGCGATAGAGCCAGGCGTAAAAACTCGACTCGCCCTTGAACTGGCGAAGGTTCTCGTACGCCCTGGCGAAGACCTCCTGGGCCACCTCCACGGCTTCCTCCGGGTCGTGAAGCATCCCGAGAAGGACCGACACGATGCGTCGCTGGTATCGTTCGACCAGTTCGCGGAACGCTTCCCGGTCGCCGCGCCGGCTCGCCCGTACCAGCTCCCGGTCACTGCGTTCCACCTGTCATGCCTTTTCTGACGTGATTTTGCCGCGTTTTATTCAAGCGTGCGCCTCCGCCCAGGAACTCCCCCAGCCCATTTCCACCCGGAGGGGTGCGCGCAGTTCGGCGGCGTGCTCCATCTCGTGGCGAACGAGTTCCGGCACGCGGGAGAGCTCGTTTTCGGGTACTTCCAGAAGGAGCTCGTCGTGGACCTGGAGAATCAGAGCCGCCGACAATTTTTCGTCTCTGAGCTTCCGATCGATGCGAACCATGGCGATCTTGATCAGGTCGGCTGCCGTGCCCTGGACAGGGGCGTTGATGGCGGCTCGCTCGGCGGCGCGCAGGGTGGCGCCCTCGCGTCCCCGGAGCTCCGGTAAAAAGCGCCGCCTCCCGAACAGGGTGGCGACGTACCCTTTCTTTTTGCCTTCCGCCACGGTCCGCTCGATGAAGGCTCGGACCCCGGGATAGCGCTCGAAGTACCGGGCGATGTAGCGTTCCGCCTCGCTCGTCGAAATGCCCAGTTCCAGAGCCAGCCTCTGCGGTCCCATGCCGTAGAGAATCCCGAAATTGATCACCTTGGCCACGCGCCGCGCGTCGGCCGAAACTCGCTCCGGCGGGACTCCGAGGAGCTCGGAAGCCGTGGCGGCGTGGATGTCTAGGCCCGCCTCGAACGCTCCGAGCAAGCGCTCGTCTCCGGAGAGGTGAGCCATCACGCGCAGTTCGATCTGGGAGTAGTCGGCCGACAGAAGCCGGAACCCCGGGGGTGCCACGAAGGCGCTACGGATGCGCCGCCCTTCTTCGCCCCGGACCGGGATGTTCTGGAGATTCGGGTCGCTCGAACTGAGCCGTCCGGTCGCCGTCACGGCCTGGTGGAAGGTGGTGTGGAGGCGGCCCGTCTCCGGATCGAGGGCGCCGAGAAGACCCTCGACGTAGGTCGAGAGCAGCTTGGCGTACGTCCGGTAATCCAGGATCTTGGCCGGCAGGGGATGTTCCTTGGCGAGCCTCGTGAGGACGTCGACGTCGGTCGAGAGGCCCGTTTTGCCGCGCCGGACGCCTTTTTTCGGGAGCTTGAGCCTTTCGAAGAGCACCTCGCGGAGCTGGACCGGAGACTGGATGTTGAACGGGAAGCCCGCGGCTTCGTAGATCTCTTTCCGGAGTCGGTCGAGCCTTTCGCGCCATTCGACTCCGATTCGCTCGAGAACGGTCCGGTCGAGTGGCACCCCGCGGCGCTCCATCCGGGCGAGCACGTCGAGGAGCGGGATCTCGACTTCGCGGAAAAGCCAGCCGCATCCGGCTTCTTCGAGTTTCTCCCCGAGGATTTCCCGGAGGCGCGGGAGACGCTCGACACCCGCCGCCACCGAGGCCACGCTCGCCTGGCTCCCCCGGAAGGGCGGAAGATTCTCCCCGAGCCACTCGGCGGCCAGGGCCTCGAGGGAGTGGCGAGGCGTCACGCCGAGGAGCGACGAGGCGAGCATCGTGTCGAAGAGCGGCCCCACGAGTCGCATCCCGTGCCGGAACAGCCAGTGGGCGTCGGTCTTCAGGTCGTGTCCGACCTTCTCGCGTCGCGGGTCTTCGAGAACGCCGGCCAGGGAGGCAGCGGGGTCGTCGCCGATCTCCACGCACTTGGCCTCCTCGCCGGTCGAAAGCACGAGCGCTTCGCAACGGGACCTGAGGGGCGCGCCCCGTCCCACGCAGGCAAGCGCGATCCGCGGAGCCGAACCGAGCCAGCGCGCGGCCGCGTCCGCGGAAAGTCTTTCGGGTTCGCGCAGCACCGGTGCCGGCGGGGGCGGCAGCTCCCGCAGAAGCGAGTCGAAGGAAAGACGCCGGAAAAGCCGTCGCACCTCGGCGAGGTCGGGCCCCTCGTAGCGGAAGTCCTCGAGCTCGCAGGGAAGGTCGACGTCACGCCGGACTTCGACCAGCCGCCGGCTCGTTCGGGCCCGCTCGGCTCCGGCCCGCAGGCGTTCGGCGATTCGGGACGCGCCGCGGATTTTTTCGGCGGCCACCCGCTCCGGGTTTTCGAGCAGCGCATCGACGGACCCGAACTTGCGGACGAGAAGACTCGCCGTCTTCTCGCCGATACCCTGGACTCCTGGGACGTTGTCGATCGGGTCTCCGACGAGAGCGAAAACCTCGACGAGCTTTTCCGGCTCGACGCCGTACCGCTCGCGGACCGCCCGCTCGTCGAACCAGCGGTCCCGCATGGTGTCCCAGAGCCGCACGTTCGGGCCCACGAGCTGGAGGAGGTCCTTGTCGGAGCTCACGATCACGCAGGGCACGCCTTGCCGGCCGTAGCGGTGCACGAGCGTCCCGATCACGTCGTCCGCCTCGACTCCCGGCACCGAGAGGGCGGGAAGGCGGAAGGCGCGGACGGTTTCGTGGATCAGGGGCCACTGGGCGGAGAGGTCTTCGGGTGCCCCGGGTCGGTTGGCCTTGTACTCGGCATAGAGCTCGTCCCGGAACGTCTCGCCGGGAGCGTCGAAGACGACGACCAGGTAGCGGGGCGTGGCCTGCCGCAGGAGCTTCAGGATCATCGCCGCGAACCCGTAGACGGCATTCGTGGGGATGCCGTTCGGGGTGCGCAGCGGCGGAAGCGCGAAATAGGCGCGGTAGACGTAGGAACTCGCGTCCACGAGGTAGAGCGGATCCATCGAGCGGGGGTCAACCTAACAAAAGGACCGGCCCCTGGCGAGAAAACGCCTCAGGCTTCGCTCCTCTCGAGCAACCGGCGCCAGGGGTCTTCGTACGCGAGCACGGCTTCGCGAACCGCACGCGCGGTGTCGAGTGCGAGCGTTCGCTCGGCGAAAGCTCGCGCCTCGGCCGCGTGGATGCGCCGGACGTTGTAGCGCACCTCGTCGAGCCTCTGCGGGCTCATGCTGAGATGGCGAAACCCGAGGCCGACGAGCAGGGCCGTGGCCGCGGGCGTCCCGGCGATCTCGCCGCAGAGCACCACGTCTTTGCCCTGTTCGTTTCCCGCCTTCAGGACGGCGTGCATGGCGCGCAGCAAACTCGGCTCGAAGATGCTGTGCTCCTCGCTTCCGGGGGCGTCCCTGCGCGTGCCGAACAGCGCGTCCAGCAGGTCGTTCGTCCCCACCGAGAGGAAATCGGCCGCCCGCGCGAGATCGGAAGACAGGAGCACCGAGGGCGGTGTCTCGACCATCGCCCCCACCGGCGGCTCCGGGACCGGCGTTCCTCGCCGCTCGAGATCCGCTCGAAGGGACGAGAGAAGACGGCGGACCTCTTCGATTTCTTCGGTTCCCGTGACCATCGGCAGGAGGATCCTGAGCGAGCCTGCCCGACTCGCGCCGAGGAGTGCGCGCAGCTGCCGGCGGAGAAGCTCGGGATGCCGGAGCAGGTAGTGGATGCCCCGCTCCTCGAAACCGCCTCCGGCCGGGGGCAGGTCTTCCTGCCAGGAGAAGGCCTTCTCGGGTCTCACGTCGAGCGTGCGGATCGTGACGGGTCGGCCGGAAAAAACGGAAAGCACGTGACGGTACGCCCGTTCTTCGTCTTCTTCGGGGAGCAACCCGCCTTCGGCGGTCCAGAGGAATTCCGTCCTGAGGAGTCCGACGCCTTCCGCACCCCGGGCCGAGGCCTTTTCGGCCTCTTCGGGGCGGTTGATGTTCGCCAGCAGAACGACCCTCGTGCCGTCGAGGGTGAAAGTCGGACCGTGGCTTTCCGTCCTGGCTTCGTCGAGCGCGCTCCGGTAGGCCCGGGCCTTCCTTTCGTACTCGCTCCCTTCCGCTCCTCCCGGCTCGAGGATGACGACGCCGGCCACACCGTCCACGACGATGCTGTCTCCCGGCCGGGCGACGGCCAGAATGTTCCGGACACGGCTCACGGCGGGGATTTCGAGGGACCGGGCGAGGATCGCGAAGTGGGAGTGTTCGCTTCCGTGCTCCGTCACGATCCCGCGGACGTGGCCCTGGTCGAGAAAGAGGGTGTCGGAGGGCAGGAGTTCGGAGGCCACCACGACGACGTCTCTCGGCAGTTGTGCGAGGGGGTGGTGGAAGCGGTCCGCCAGGTGCCGCAAAAGCCGCAAGCCCACGTCCCGGACATCCTGGGCCCGTTCCCGGAGGTAGGGATCCGGGTGGGAGAGAAACCGCCCTTCGATCTCCCGCACGGTCGCGGCGACGGCGCTCTCGGCCGAGGCGTTTTCGCGCAGGATCTTCTCCCGGATCTGCTCCCGGAACGGCGGGTCGTCGAGAATCATGAACTGGGCGTGGAGGATCCCGGCCTCGGAGGTCCCGTACTCGAGTTCGATTCTCTGCCGGAGGGCACGCAACTCCTGCCGCGCAGCCCGCAGGGACCGGTCGAGTCGCGCGAGTTCCGCCTCCGGGCCCATTCCCTGCCGCGGCAGTTCCGCGTCGAGGAGGCTCCCGATGCCGCGGTAGAGAAACACGCGCCCCTGGGCGTAGCCGGGCGAGACGGGTAGGCCCTGGAAGCGCCTCATGGAAGTCCCTCTCCGCGTCCACGGTGCGGCGGTCTCCCCGCGGAGTCAAGAGCGGCGCCCGGCGCGAGCTTGACAAGACCCGGGGCCGCGTTTAAAGACGGCAGCGTTTTCGCGCGATCCTTTCTTCCAACCGGCCCCTTCGATGATCGAGGTCCGCGAGCTCACCAAGCGCTACGGCGATCTCGTAGCCGTCCGCGACGTCAGCTTTTCGGCCGCCAAGGGTCAGGTCGTCGGGTTTTTGGGACCGAACGGCGCGGGTAAGACCACCACGATGCGGATTCTCACCGGGTTTCTTCCCGCCACGTCGGGAAGCGTGAGGATCGCGGGTTTCGACATCTTCGAGCAGTGGCAGGAAGCGCGCAAGCGTATCGGTTACCTGCCCGAGCAGCCGCCGCTCTACAACGACATGACGACCCGCGCCTATCTCGAGTTCGTGGGCCGCATCAAAGGAGTCCCGAGACCCGCACTCGGCGAGGCGGTCGACCGTGTGGTCGAGAGGTGCGGCCTCGAGTCCGTCTACCGCAGGGTTCTCGGGCACCTCTCCAAGGGATTCCGGCAGCGGGTCGGCCTCGCGCAGGCTCTCATCCACGACCCGGAAGTTCTCGTTCTCGACGAGCCGACGATCGGCCTCGATCCGCGCCAGATCATCGAAATCCGCTCCCTCGTCCGCGAGCTGGCAAAAGACCGCACGGTGATTCTTTCCACGCACATTCTCCCCGAGGTGACCCAGCTCTGCCAGAAGGTCGTCATCATCCACCAGGGACGCATCGTCGTCGAAGGGATGCTCGAGGAACTGACCCGGGAGCGCAGCCTCGAAGAGGTGTTCCTCGCCGCGATCTCGCGGGACGAGGGAAACGGCACGGGGGCATAGGGGCATCATGCGCAACGTGTTCGCGATCACGGGCAAGGAGCTCCGCTCCTACTTCGTGTCTCCGATTGCGTACGTGGTGCTGACCGGGTTTCTCCTGCTGGGCGGTTGGTTTTTCTTCAACCTCCTGGCCCGGTTCCAGTTCCTCCTTTCCATCTACGAGGCCATGCGGAACCCGATGGCGCAGGCGCGGCTCAACCTGAACGAGTTCGTCGTGGCCCCCTTGCTCCACAACCTCTCCGTGGTCCTCGTGATCATCGTGCCCATGATCACGATGCGGAGCTTCGCCGAGGAAAAGCGGTCGGGCACCTACGAGCTGCTGATGACCTCGCCTCTGTCCGTGACGGAAATCGTACTCGGCAAGTTTCTCGGTGCGTTCGTGTTCGTGTTCTTGATGATCGGCCTCACGGGCATCTACCCTCTGCTCCTGGCCCTCTACGGGAATCCCGAGGTCGGCGTGATGCTCGCGGGCTACCTCGGCCTCCTTCTGCTCGCGACCGCGTTCGTGACCGTCGGGCTTCTCACGTCCTCGTTCACGGACAACCAGATCGTCGCGGCCGTGAGCTGCCTGGTCGCGCTTCTCCTGCTCTACGTGATTTCCTGGCCCGCGGACACGGCGGGGGGCACGATCGGGGCGCTGCTCCGGTACCTCTCGCTGACCGAGCATTTCGGGGAAATGGTGAAAGGGGTGATCGACACCCGGGACCTCGCCTACTTCGTCACGGTCATCGCGGCCGCTCTTTTTCTCACCCAACGGTCGGTGGAGTCGATCCGCTGGAGGTGAGGCGTGCGGCGGGCGAACTCGCTTCTCGGGCTCGTAGGTCTGCTTCTCCTCTTTTTCGCGGGAGCGGCGTATCTCTTCACCCGGGGCCGGAGCCCGATCGACGTCGTCTACATCGGGGTTCACGCGGGATTCGGCGTCCTCGCGCTGGTCGCGTTCCTGAGCTCGGGGCTCGAGAGCCTCGGCCAGTTCGTGGGCCAGCGTTCGACGAAATACGGGGCCAACGTGATCCTCTACTCCGCCGCCTTCCTCGCCGTCCTCGCCGTCCTGAACTATCTCTCGGCACGCCACCACCTCCGTTTCGACCTGACCGAGCAGAAGGTCTACAGCCTCTCCCCTCAGTCCGAGCGGGTCGTGAAAGCCCTGGAAAAGCCCCTCGTGTTCCGGGCCTTCGTGGAGGGGGGCGTGCACCCCCAGCTCGAGGACCTCCTGCGCAGCTACACCTACGCGTCGGACAAGGTCTCCTATCGGATGATCGACCCCGAACGGGATCCCGTGGAGGCGGAAAAGTACAAGATCCGCTCCTACAACTCCGTCCACGTCGAGTACGGGGACGAGGGGACCGTGGTGACGGAGCCCACGGAGGAGAACCTGACGAACGCCATCATCAAGGTGACCAGGGGCAAGAAAAAGACCGTGTGTTTCGCGCAGGGGCACGGAGAGCCCGACGTCGAGGACGTCGAAAGTCCTCGGGGCTACGGCCAGTGGAAAGAAGCCCTCGAGACGGAACACTACCAGGTGCGGACGGTGCTCCTGATGACGGAGCCGGAGGTTCCGGAGGATTGCGACGTCCTGGTCGTCGCGGCCCCGGAAAAGCCCTACCTGGGCTCCGAGCTCGACGCCATCGAGCGGTACCTCGCCAAAGGGGGAAATCTCCTGGCTCTGATCCCCCCGCGACGGGGCGAGGAGTTCCGGCCCCTTCTGGCCCGCTGGGGAGTGCAACTCCACGAGGACGTCGTCGTGGACCAGGTCCTCCGCCTCTTCCAGGGTCCGACCCTGGGGCTCGAGCCGCTGGTCCAGACCTACGGGGCGCACGAGATCACGAAGAACTTTCGCGAGCTCACGATTTTTCCCATGACCCGATCGGTGTCCGCGGACGCCGCGGGAAAGAAAGGCCTCGAGGCGACCGAGATCGTCAAGACGGGGTCGAGCAGTTGGGCGGAGACCGACCTGAGGGCCCTCTTCGAGGAAAGGGTGGCACGGCTGGACGCTTCGGACCGCAAGGGGCCGGTCTCGATCGGGGTGGCTGTGGAGGCGGACCTCGAGGAGCTCAACGGGGGCGAAGGGCGTGCGCGGCTCGTCGTCTTCGGCAGCGGAGACTTCGCGAACAACCGCAACGTTCTCGGCAACTTCTACAACCGGGACCTCCTGCTCAATTCGGTCGGCTGGCTGGCGGGCGAGTCGGACCTGATTTCGATCCGGCCGAAAAGCCTTCGGGCCTCCCGCGTACAGCTCACGCCCGAACAGAGCACGATGGTGTTCTACCTCTCCGTACTGCTTTTCCCCGAAGCGCTTCTGCTCGCGGGCCTGGCCGTCTACTGGCGCCGTTCGCAGGCGTAGTGAGCCATGAGGTTGCGCAACACGCTCGTTCTTCTTCTCATCCTCGCGGGTCTCGGGGCTTACGTGTATTTCGTGGAGCGTCCCCGGGAACAGCGGGAGGAAGAGAAAAAGAAGCTCCTCGCCTTCGAGCCCGACGAGGTGACGGAAATTCGGCTCTCCGCGTCGGACCGGACCATCGTACTCGCGAAGGAGGACGGCTCGTGGAAGTTGCGTGAGCCCATTGCCGCGCCCGCCGACGAATTCGCGGTCAAGGGGCTCCTGCGAGCCGTGGCCGACGCCGAAGTCAAACGCTCGCTCGAGGACGCGGGGGAAAAGCTCGCGGACTACGGCCTCGAGCCGCCGGAAATCGAACTTCGCCTGCGCACGGGCGAGAAGGAGCTCCCCGTCCTCAAGGTGGGGAAGAAGACACCGGTGGGTTATTCCGTCTATCTGCAGAAAGGCGACGACCCCGCGGTGCTGCTCTCGAGCGGAAGTCTCGAAGGGGCGCTCGACAAGAAGGTGGAGGACCTGCGCGACCGCACCGTCGTGCGGTTCGAGGAGGACAAGGTGCGCAGGGTGGCGCTCTCGAAACCGGACGGCGAGATCGTCCTCGTGCGTGCCGACGGCAAGTGGCGGATGGAGCGACCCGAGCCGCGCGACGCGGACGCCGACGTCGTGAGGAGCTTTCTCACCTCGCTGCGAACGATGCGCGCGGTGGAGTTCGTGAGCGACGACCCGAAGGACCTGGGCGAGTACGGGCTCGACTCGCCCCGCCTCGCCGTTCACCTGCTCGCGGAGGGTGACCGAGAGGACCGCGTTCTTTTCGGCCGGGAGAACGACAAGCGGCAGGTCTACGTCAAGCGAGAAGGCGCCCCGACCGTGCTCGCGGTGAGCCAGTGGGTCTACCGCGACCTGGACAAAAAGCCGATCGATTTCCGGGACAAGACGGTCCTGGCCTTCTCCGAGGACGAAGCCCGGCGGATTCGTGTCGAGCGCTCCGACGGCGGTTCGTTCGAGCTCGTGCGAAAGGACGGGGACTGGGCTCTCGAGAACCCCGGAGGGAAGACCATCGGCTACCGCATCGAGCAGTTCGTCCGGGACGTGCGCGACCTCGAAGGCTACGACGTGGCCGGAGAGAACGTGACGGACCTCTCGGCGTTCGGTCTCGAGAAGCCGAAGCTTCGGATCACGGTTCTCGGAAAGGAAAAGGAGGTCGGGACGATCCTCGTGGGCAAGAGGAGCCGGGACGACAAAACGGAGTACACGGCTTCGGCCGCCGGCAGCGGGGTCGTCTACCTGATCCGGGACTACGTCTTCGATCGGCTGGACAAAAAGCCGGAAGACTTCGTCGAAGCTCCCGAGGAGCCCGGCGAAAAGGCAGCGGGCGGCGCGGAGGACGAAGCCGCTCAGTCCTGATGGAGTTCCCCGAGCGCGCGCAAGAGCGCGTCGATTTCGTCGTCCGTCCCTACGGTGATTCTCAACGCGTCGGCGAGCTCCGGGGTTTCGAAGTAGCGGACGAGAATGCCCCGCCGCTTGAGTTCGAGGTACGTCTCGCGCAGCCGGGTGCCGGGTTTCCTCGCGAGCACGAAGTTGGCCTGGCTCGGGGGTACCCGGTAACCGAGTTCCTGGAGGGCCGAGACGAGTCGCGTCCGGGTTCGCCGGACTTTCTCGACGTTGCGCGCCGTCCAGTCTGCGTCTCGTAACGCGGCGACACCGGCGGCGAGCGCGATCCGGTCCACGTTGTAGGAATCCTTCACCTTGCGCAGTTGCCGCACGAGAGCTTCGCTCGCGAAAAGGAAGCCCAGGCGGAGCCCGGCGAGCGAGTGGGACTTCGAGAGCGTTCGCACGAGGACGACGTGCTCGAACTCGTCCAGGAGCGGCCGGGCGTCCTCGTCGGCGAACTCGACGTAGGCTTCGTCGACGACGAGGAGGCCGCGGATTCGGGACGCGAGTTCCGCGAGTGCCCGGGACGGCACGAAGGTACCGGAAGGGGAATTCGGGTTGCAGACGATCGTGAGACGGGCGTTCGCCCGCGCGAGCTCGCTCGGCAGCGAGAAATTCCGGGGGAACGGGACCCGGACCGGACGAGCCCCCTGGAGGGTGACGAGGACATCGTAGAGCGTGTACGTGGGCACGGGGTACGCGACCCGGTCGCCGGGTTCGACGCACGCCCGGACGAGAATTCCCAGGAGCTCGTCCGACCCGTTGCCGAC
The DNA here is from genome assembly GCA_026004195.1 of Candidatus Binatia bacterium. Classification (NCBI taxonomy): domain Bacteria; phylum Candidatus Binatota; class Binatia (SeqCode); species Binatia bacterium. The sequence continues at coordinate 250,257 of BPIQ01000002.1, read as the reverse complement.
GAGGATCCGATCCGGCTTCACCCCGTACGCTTCGGCCACGGCTTCCCGGAACGCGGTGGCTTCGGGGTCGGGATAGAGCCGAAGGTCCGCTGTCGCGGCCTCCCGGATGGCGTCGAGGACGGCCGGCGAGGGAGGGTAGGGGTTTTCGTTCGTGTTGAGTTTCACCAGACCCCGCTCCTGGGGTTGCTCGCCGGGTACGTAGGCTTGCAGGGACTCGACGACGGGTCGGACGAATCGCATGGGTCCGAAGTTAGCAAATGGCATCGCAAGCGTCGAAACACTTGAAAAAGAAAGGCTTTGCGAGTACGTCGGCTACGCAGGGAGCCAAGGGAATCCACGGCGAAAGGGGGGCCCACAATGGATCGTGTGGTGTATGTCCTGGACGACAGCGAAGAGGACCGGAAGTCGGTTGCGGCGGTCCTGGAGCGGGGAGGTTATGCGGTCCGCACGTTCGCGAGAGCGGAGATGTTCCTGCGGACCTATACCGCCGACGGACCGGCCTGTGTCCTCGCGGACGTAGGCGTTCGCGATTGCGGGGGGCTCGAGCTGTTGCGTCGGGTCCGTGCGCGGGGATGGAGTCTAGCGGTCGTTCTTGCGTCGGCTGATCCCGACGCAGCGGTGGTCGTCGAAGCGTTTCGGAATGGCGCCGCCGACTTTTTTCTGAAGCCCTTCCCGGAAGCCGAGTTCTTGCGCCGCATCGCGGCGCTTTTCCGGGGGCTCTCCCCGGGCCGGAGTCGTACCCGTCGTATGCTGAGCCCGCGCGAAAGGCAGGTTCTCGAAGGGGTCGTTTCGGGCAAGACGAACAAGCTCATTGCCTACGAGCTCCGACTGAGCCCCAAAACCGTGGAAGTCCACCGGGCTCGGCTCATGCGCAAACTCGGCGCTTCGTCCGTCGCCGAACTCGTCCGGCTCGGTCTGTTCGAGCGAGGGTCCGACCCCGAAGCCGCCCCCGGATCGTCCCGGCACCACGCATCCTGATCGCTGCGCCGACTCCGCGCCATCCGGGCTCGCGGCGTCATCGGAGTCCGGCGGTCTGTTCCCCTTGACCTTCGGGACTGCATCCGGGAGCTTGGGGATACGATGCCGGGCTCCGGGGAAGGATCGGACCGACTCGAGATCCCGCTGACGGAGAGGGTGCAGGTGGTCTTGGGGGTCGTGTTCGGCGTCGTGGGCGTCGCCTTGCTCGGTGCGGCCTTCTACCTCGTATCAGGCCGAGGGTTCCGGGGTGAGTTCGTGCCTCTTCTCGGAATGGGAGCTTTCGCGGCGTTTGCCGGGCCCCTCCTCGTGGGAAGTCGCTCGAAGCTCGTCCTCGACCGGCGAGCGCGCGTCGTGGAGCGACACTCCGGCTTTTTCCGCACCGCGCTCGCGGAAGCTCGGTCTTTCGATCGGTTCCGCGAGGTTCGCCTCGGGAGGTACGGAAGCCGGGACACGGCCGGTCGAGGCGGGGGAACGACCTACTACGGCGTCACGCTCGAAGGGGAGGGGCTCGAACCGCCGATGCTACGCCGTTTCCGGCAGCCGGTGCCGGCGCGCATGTTCGCGGAGAAAATCGCACGGTTTCTGGGCTTGCCTCTGCGTAACTCCGCTACCCACATGGACGTCGTCCGACGCCCGGAGGAGCTCGACTGGCCACTCGCTCGGGTGATCCGAGCATCCGGGGAGCGGCCGGTCCATCCGGCAAGACCTCTCGGGAGTGTCCTGCACGTCGAGCCCGTGGGAGAGGGATATACCGTCGAGGTCCCGCCGCCGGGTTTCTTGCGTGGCGGAATCCTGTGGGCACCGATCGTGGGCCCGTTCGTTTTCGGGCCGATGTGGCTCGCGGCAGCCTTCGCGGGCGCGGACGCTTCGGGCCCCTTCGTCCGATGGCTCGGGATCGCGGCGGGGGGATTCGCCGCTCTCGTGGCGCTCTACTCCTGGGTTCGGGGACGAAAACGAGCGCGGCTCGAGCTCTCGCCGGAGGTTTTCCGTATCCACACGTCGTATCCCTGGCGCCACCGCACGGTCGTGCTTCCGACCGAGGCCATCGAGGAGATCACCTACTTCGCCTGGGGTCCCTCCCGGTTGGGACTCGTCGACACCGGCGGGATCACGCTCTTCACGGACCGGGAGATCGTTTCGTTCGGAGCCGCCCTTGGCGAAGAGGACCAGCGCTATCTCTACGAACTCCTGCGGTACGTCCTGGCACGGGAGTGAACGCGGGAGGGTCCTCCCTTCCGTCGCTGCTTGCGCGCGGCCGCCGCCGATTTTTTTCGGTACCGAAGACCGGAGTGCCGGCGCGGCCGACCGCGCCCCCGAAGCCCGCCGGCCCGCCGGCGGAATCGAGTTGACTCTCCGCGCCGCACTCCGCTACTAGGCGAGCGTGGCGCGCGTGCCGCCGAATTTCGGCTTTCCCGCCTTCCGGACCCGGCAGGAGCGGCTCCGGTGAAAGGGATCGTGCTCGCGGGGGGCTCGGGGAGCCGGCTCTATCCCCTCACACGCGCCGTGAGCAAGCAGTTGCTCCCCATCTACGACAAACCCATGGTGTACTACCCGCTCTCGACCGTCATGCTGGCCGGCGTCCGGGATATTCTCGTCATCACCACGCCGCGTGACCGGGGTCTTTTCGAGGCGCTCCTCGGAGACGGCTCGGAGCTCGGCATCCGGCTTTCCTACGCGGAGCAGCCTCGTCCGGAAGGGATCGCACAGGCTTTTCTGATCGGGCGCGACTTCGTCGGCGACGATCGCATCGTGCTGGCCCTCGGGGACAACGTCTTTTACGGTCACGGGCTCGTGGACACGCTGCGGCGGGCAGCGGCGAGGGAGCGCGGGGCCACCGTCTTCGGTTACTGGGTGAAGGACCCCGAACGCTACGGCGTGGTGGAATTCGACTCGCTGGGCCGCGCCGTCTCCCTCGAAGAAAAGCCGCGCCGGCCGAAATCCTCTTACGCGGTGACGGGGCTCTACTTCTACGACAATCGGGTCACGGAAATCGCCGCCGAGCTGCGTCCTTCGGCCCGGGGGGAACTCGAGATCACGGACGTGAATCTGGCCTATCTCCGTGCCGGGGAGCTGCACGTCGAAAAGCTGGGGCGGGGAATCGCGTGGCTCGACACCGGGACGCCCGAGGCTCTTTTGCAGGCCGCCAACTTCATCCACGCGATCGAGGAAAGGCAGGGCCTGAAAGTCGCGTGCCTCGAGGAGATCGCCTACCGCATGGGCTTCATCGGACGGGAAGACCTCCGGCGGCTCGCCTCCAGGAACGGGGAGACGGACTACGGGCGTTACCTTCTGAGGATCGTCGAGCAGGAGACTTGAGGTGCGAGTCCTTCCGACGGCGCTCGAGGGGGTCGTCCTGATCGAGCCCGACGTCCACCGGGACGGTCGCGGCCTTTTTCTGGAAACCTACCGGGCCGATCGATACCGGGAGCTCGGTATTGCGGACGTGTTCGTGCAGGACAACTTCTCCCGGTCGGTGGCCCGCACGTTGCGGGGGCTCCACGCCCAGAGGACGAAGCCGCAGGCCAAGCTCGTCCGTGTCGTTCGGGGTGAAATCTACGACGTCGTCGTGGACATCCGCCGCGGGTCGCCGACCTACCGCCGCTGGGCGGCCTTCCGGCTGAGCGAGTCGAACTTTTTGCAGTGTTACGTGCCGGTGGGATTCGCCCACGGGTTCTGCGTGCTCAGCGACGTCGCCGACGTCGAGTACAAGTGCACCGACTTCTACGACCCGGGGGACGAGCTCCGGATTCGCTGGGACGACCCGGAGCTCGGGATCGGCTGGCCCGTGGATTCTCCGATTCTTTCGCCCAAGGACGCCGCGGCGCCGCCTCTCAGGGAGGTCGAGCCGTGGTTGCCTTCGTGGCCCGGCCCGGGGGCGGAACTCAAGCCACGGTGATGGACGGATCCAGGTAGACGTCCTGGATCAGGTGCAAGAGCCGGATCCCTTCTTCCATGGGCCTCTGGAAGGCTTTGCGGCCGGAGATGAGACCCATGCCGCCCGCCCGCTTGTTGATCACGGCCGTGGCGGCCGCTTCCTGGAAGTCGTTCTCGCCGGAAGCTCCGCCGGAGTTGATGAGCCCGATCCGTCCCATGTAACAGCCGGCGACCTGGTAGCGGGTCAGGTCGATCGGGTGGTTCGTCGTGAGCTTCTCGTACACGAGCTTGCTCGTCTTGCCGAAGTCGAGGGCGACGAAGCCGCCGTTGTTCTCGGGCTGCTTCTGCTTGACGATGTCGGCCTCGAGCGTCACGCCGAGATGGTTGGCCTGGTTGGTCAGGTCCGCAGCCACGTGGTAGTCGACGCCGTCTTTTTTGAAGGCGGAGTTCCGGAGATAGCACCACAGGACCGTGGCCATCCCCATCTCGTGCGCCATCTGGAAAGCCTCCCCCACTTCCTGGATCTGGCGCCCGGACTCCTGCGAGCCGAAGTAGATGGTGGCCCCGACGGCCGCGCAACCCATGTCGGCCGCCTGCTTGACGCGGGCGAACATGACCTGGTCGTACTTGTTCGGGTAGGTGAGAAGCTCGTTGTGGTTGAGCTTCAGGATGAAAGGAATCTTGTGGGCGTATTTTCTCGCCACGGCGCCCAGCACGCCGAGTGTCGTCGCGACGGCGTTACAGCCACCTTCGATGGCGAGCCTGACGATGTTTTCGGGGTCGAAGTAGAGGGGGTTCGGGGCGAAGGACGCCCCGGCACTGTGTTCGATTCCCTGGTCGACGGGGAGAATGGAAAGGTAGCCCGTCCCTCCCAGACGACCGTGGCCGAAGATGGCCTGCAGGTTCCGCAGGACCGGGATAGGCCGGTCGGAAACGGCGAAAACGCGGTCGACGAAGTCGGGCCCCGGCAGATGGAGGAGCGACTTGTCGATCGTTTTGCACTCGTGTGTGAGGAGATCCTCGGCTCTCGGGCCGAGTGCTTCTTCGACCGTGGACGGAGCCTTGCTCGCTACCTTGAGACTTGCCGTGCTCATGGCCGTACCCCCCTTCGACGGATTCGCGTCCCTAGTATGCCCCCGGTTTTCCGGCGCTTTCAAGCACCGGTCACCAGTGCCAGACGCGGTCGAAGCGTTCGAACAGCTCGGGGAGCTCGCGGCGGGCGACGAACTGCACCCCCTCGATGGCGTCTTTCTCGTCGAGTCCCCGCTCCTCGAAATCCTCCCGCACGACGAAAACAGGAACGCCTTTTGCGAGAAGGGACGCCACGTCGTCGGGAATTCGCGGAGGCCTGGTCTGTGCCTCCTGGCCGAAGCGAAGTCCCGAGGCGTCCTGTCCCCGGACGACGTAGTTGACGGCGTTGCCCCGGAGCAGGACCGCGAGGTCGGCTCCCGCCCCCTTCATGGAGTGCGTGAGCCAGAGAACGGTGTCGTCCTGCTCTTCGAGGGTGGCCCGGTAGGCGGTCTCGACGATCTGGAGAGCTTTCATCGTTGGCTCCTTTCCCGAGTTCGCGCCGTGCTGCCGAAACGGTCCGCGAGACAGCTCACTTGGTGGGGATGACGAGCGTGTTGGCCGACGACTCCGCGAACTTCCAGAACTCCGCGGGACCTCCCCGGCGTACCCCCTCGATGGCTTCGAAAACGCCCCGCTCGTCCACGCAGAGCCCGCAGTTCACCCAGTCGAGCTTGACGCCTCTCCGCCGGGCTTCTTCCATGAGCGCCGCGACCCACCGGTGGGGGAGGGGATGGTCTTCCTGTTCGAGGTCGCGGCCGTGGACCGGGTTGGGGTGGCGAGCCTGTTTGGTGAACGGAACGGCCACGGCACCCTCGTAGGCGAACACGTTCACGTCGTAACCCTTCCGGATGGCCGCTTCGATGAGGCGCAGAGCCGTGGTCGTCCTTTCGTTCTCGTAGGGTGGGTCCATGAGAGCGAACGTGAGGGCTTTTCTTTCCGCCATCGTTTCACCTCCGGGATCGTTTCCACGAGGGGACTCAATGCCACAGTGCTTTGTGGCCCTCGGCGAGTCGATCGATCACGACCTCGAGCGGGGCCGTTCGGACGCCCGGGAGGAGGCAGTCCGCGGGGATGCCTCTTTCCCGCAGGGAAAACTCTTCGGCCAGGACTTCGACACCTGCCTCCACGACCCGGCGAAGTTCGTCGCATTTCGCCTCCCGACGGGCGGGGAGCACCCCGTTCTGGACGAGATAGAGTGTCACCGCGTGACCCGCAGCGGCGAGGTCTCGGGCCAGGGCGTAGAAATACCGCACGTCGTTCCACTCGAAAGGGTCCCGCGATTCGATGAGAAGGTATTGGCTCATGGCTCCGTCCTCCCCTTGCGGCTTTCGGTTCCGCGTCTCCTCGAGAGTTTCGGGGTTTTTTCAGGAGCGGCAGGAAGAAGTGAGCCGTGCTGGATTCGAACCAGCGACCCCCTGCTTAAAAGGCAGGTGCTCTACCACCTGAGCTAACGGCTCGGACGTTTCGCTCCTATCAAGGGTGACGAGACGAGTCAAAGCCGCTTCCACGGCCGTCTTCACGGCCGTTTCGGCCTCTCCGTGCATCCCTCCGTCGGGGCTTTTCCCGCCCTTTTCTCGGGTCGCGGAGAGCCTCCTCGGCGAAGCAGCCGGTGACGGACCCGGCTCCACGGGCTTGAATCGCTGCGGCTTTTCCCGTAGTCAACGTCGGGTCGCCCCGTCCCCGTCGTCTAGCCAGGCCCAGGACACCGGCCTTTCACGCCGGTAACACGGGTTCAAATCCCGTCGGGGACGCTCTTCCGGGAAGTGGGCTGCGGGCTGTCCTTCGGCCGGCTCGCCGCCTTCTTCCTCGGGGTCTTGTCCGAGAAAGGTGGAGGCGGTAACCGGAGGGGCGGTCCCGTAGAGAAGTCGGACGTAGAGTTCCGCGGAAAGTTTCGGGCGGTTCGAAGGCGCGTCGTCAAGGATCTGGGGAAGAGGCTTTTCCGCCGGATCGACGCCTTTTTCGCGGCGCAGTCCCTGATCCCGACCGATCCCGTCCTCGACCGGGCCCTCTTTCCCTGGGCCGAGGAGCTGGAATCGCACTGGCTCGCGATCCGCGACGAGCTCGACCGGCTTCTCGTCCACCGGGATCGCTTTCTCGCCTTCCAGGAGCTCTCGCCGGACCAGAAGAGGATTTCTCCCGACGACAAGTGGAAGACCTTCGTGCTCTGGGGATTCGGCTAGCGATCCGAGATGGCCGCGCGCCTCTGCCCGGAGACGAGCAGGGCGTTGCTCTCGATCCCGGGGCTACAGACGGCGTTCTTTTCGATCCTCGCTCCCGGAAAGTACGTGCCCTCGCACCGCGGGGTGACGAAAGCCCTCGTCCGCTGCCACCTGGCGCTCAAGGTCCCGAAGTCGCGCGAACGTTGCCGGATTCGGGTGGGAGGGCAGGTGTGCACGTGGGAGGAGGGGAAGACCCTTTTTTTCGACGACACCTGCCCCCACGAGGTTCACAACGACACCGACGAGGACCGGGTCGTGCTCTTCATCGATTTCGAGCGACCCATGCGGCCGGCCGGCCGCCTCGTGGCTCGGTTTCTTCTCTGGGCTCTCAGAAAGAGCGCTTACGTTCGCGACCCCTACCGGAACCAGGTTGCGTGGGAGCGGGAGTTTCTCCGCTACCTCGCCGGGGCCGCTGCTCCGACCGATTCGGCTCCGATCGCGGGCGTGGGGTAGTTGGCGGCGAACATCGCCTGCGCGCAGGCGTCGGATACGGTCTCGAGGCAAGCCGCGAGCGTCTCGGGGTCGGTACCGCAGGTGTCGAGCTGGGAGCCGATGTCGACGCCGTAACGAGAAACGCACTTGTCGACGAGCTTGAAGAGGCGCTCGCGGGCTTTCTGGAACGTCGAGGCGAACGGGTGGGCCGGGTCCGCGAGGTTGCCGCAGTCGGCGCCGAGAAAGGCCTCTTTTTCCCGGTCCTGCATGAGCTGGCAGCGCTGTTGGGCTCGGACCACGAGGCGCAAGTAGACGCGGATTGCGACCCCGAGAACGTTCTGGCAGCGGAAAACGGGCTTTTCCTCCGGGAAGCTCAACGTGCGAGGAGAACCGTAGGCACTGCGAACCACGTCTCCCAGGCAGCTTGCAGTCACGCAGCCGAGACAACCCACGACGTCGTCGTAGCTCTCGCCGATCGGAGCCTCGCAGGGGGCGGGACAGAGGCTGTATCCGAGCAGATCGGGTGAAGAAGCGTCGCTACAGCCCTTCTCGGCGAGCTTGCGGGACAAGGAAAGAGAACGGTCGATCGCGATGGCGCCGGCTTCCATTCGGGTCCCGACCCAGGTGCCGGGATCGTGGCAGTCGGCGGTCGACTCGAGCTTCCCGCGCATGGCAAGCTTGAAACACCGGGCTTTTTGCGCAGCCGTGACGGCCATTTGCCTCTGCACGCCCTTTCCCAGGTTCGCCCGGCAGCGCGCGTCCTCGACGCTCAAGAGGGAGGGTTCGGTGGCGAGGGCAAGGCCAAGAGAAAAAAGGATGCCCAGGGACAGGACAGTCGCGAAGCGCGAAAGTATCTGGCGCTTTTCCACCGGCCGCAATGGTAAGGGGCGGGTCACCTAGCCGTCAAGGTAGAATCTCGGAGGCTTTCGCGGGTACCTCCTCCTCGGAGGCTAGAGTTCGGGCGAGGGCCGTCCCGGTCGGGTGACCGGTAAAGAAACGTCTACTCGAGGACACGAGGGCAGGTCGGACGCCGCAGGACACAGAGGACAGCGCTCTGGAGTTCCGTCACGTCCACGCTCCCGTTCCGATTTCGGTCACACGGGGGGCAGGTCTCTACCGGGTCCCGCTTCAGCAGGATCCGGACGCACCGCATCAGCTCGGTGGCATCTACCCTCTCGTCCCGGTTGCAGTCTCCCACCAGCGTGCCGGCGACGGTGGTCGGTGTGGGGCTGGGTGTAGCGGTCTGTGTCGGCGTTGCCGTGTTTTCGGCGGTCGCACTCGGGGTCGCGGTTGGTGTCGGTGTTCCGGTGGCGGTCGGTGTTCCGGTAGCCGTCGAGCTCGGTGCGGAACTGGCCGTAGGCGTGAGCGTCGGCAGCAGGACGTGACGGCAGCCCAGTCTCGGGTCGCAGGAGTCCAACGTGTTCGGGTTCCCGTCGTCGCAGTTCTCGAGGCGGCAAAGGTACGAGCAGCCGTCGCAGCTCAGGGGCGGATCGCCCGTGTCGTTGTCGCATTCTTCGGGGAACTCGACGACGCCGTTTCCGCAGGTAGGGCAGGGAATGGTGCAGCCCGAGGTTTCGCCTTCGCTGCAAAGCGTGGTCGGGACGAGAAGGGGCGGCGGCGCGATCGTGCCCGAGATCGTGGGCGGGGAATTCTCCGGATGAAAGATTTCTACGTGCCTTCTTCCGCTGCCGTCGCGTCGATCGTTCCGGCCACGACGACGGATCGCCGGGCCGTGATGCTGATCGTACCGCCCGTACCCCCCTCTCCTGTCTTTGGCGCGCTCGCGTCGAGTTTCCCGGTACTCGCGAGAGACAGATCGCATACCGAAACATCGAGGGATCCGGCGGTGCCGCATCCGTACTCGTAGCTGCATCCGCCCCCCGAGACGTCGATCTTCTTCGGGAGAAAGAGGGCCGCCGCCGCAATGTCCACGGCCCCGCCTTCGCTACCGCCCGCCCGGCCTTGCGCTGCCAGCGGTCCGAGCGACGCCGCTAACTCGGCGGCGATACTGACCTCGCCTCCTGCGAACCCGCCACTCACGTCGATCGTACCCGTCGCTGCGAGACTACGACCGCAGTCGATTTCGACGGTCCCCCCGCAACTATCTCCGCCCGTGCCCGACGCCGACACCGTGGCCTCTAACCGAAGGTCGCCGGCACTCGCCGCGGAGACGGCTCCGCCCTCGCCGTCGGGGCCTCCCCCGTTGGCGATCAGGGGGCCCCTGGCGGTCAGATCTCCGAACCCGGCCTCCAGCGAGATTTCGCCCCCGCATCCGCCGAACTCGGAAGTCCCGGACCCGCTCGCGGCCACCTCTCCGTCGAGCACGAGCTCTTCTCCGGAGGAGATGTCCACGGTTCCTCCTGCCCCGCCACCGCCCGTGCTTCCCACGGCAACGGTGCTTGCCTCCACCCGTCCGCCGGCCTCGATCGAAACGGTTCCACCTTCGGGTCCCGATGCGTCGAGGCTACCGGCGAGAAGGACGTCTCCACCGGCAATAAGATCGATTTCGCCGCCGCCCCCCGAGTTGCTCCCGCCCCGAGCCCTGAGCGATGCACCGGCAGCGACGATCAGGTTTTCACCTGACCTGATCGACACCGTCCCGCCGTCGGCCGAGGACGAAAGGTTGCTCGGCGTCCACCATCCTCCCGATTTCCACCGATCCCGAGGCGTCGATCTCCACGCTGCCCCCGGCTCCTGCTCGCCCTCGGGCGTCGATCGGAATCGACCGTTTGAGTGGCTGCTCGTCGTCCCGAAGTTGCCCAGCACCAGGAAGGAAACGGTACCTCCGTTCGGCTGAGCGCTCGTGTTTCCTCGCGCGTCGACGAAACCGGACTGCTCGATCCGAAAAGGCCCCGAACGGACCGTCATCATCCCCGATCCCACCCGGAGCGTGCCCTGCAAGACGACCGCTCGCGAGCCGAAGTCGAGGACACATCCGTTCGGTACCTCGAAGGTGCCGGTGATCGTGCAGGTTCCCCCGGCCGGGCAGCCGGGATCCTGGTTCACGATGTCCTGAGCCGTGCAGGCCGTGAGCGCGTCGGCCTGCGCCGGAGTCAGCCCGAGCAGGAAGACCCCGAGTGCAAAGGCCCCGAGCCAGCCTACTCCGCGCACGGCTTTCCCCCGAGAAAGCAGCCGCGGTCCGCCGAGTTTCCCCCGCCGTCGACGACCCCCGGGCCCCTGACGCGAATTCCGTCTTCTCCGTTGCCCGAAGCCCGGTTGCCGACGAACCAGCCGCTGTCGAGGAGTCCCGCGATGCCTTCTTTACGGCTTCCCCAGACCTCGCAGCCTACCACCTCGAAGTCGGCTCCTCGGAGCGCGACACCTTCTTTTCTCGACCCGACGACGACGCAGTTTCGCGCCTGCTGGCCTTCTCCGGCAAGCTTGATGCCGGCGCTGCCCGTTCGCTCGACCCAGACGCCCGCCGGGTTTTCCCGATCTCCGAGCGTCATCTCGCGACCGTAAGCGAAAATCCCGTACCGGCCCGCCCCCCGGACGCTGACGCGCCGGAGCTCCACGCCGCTGCCGCGGAGCCAGAGCCCGTCGCGTCCCGCCTGTTCCACTTCGATCCCTTCGAGCCGGTAGCCCGTCGCCGTCACGTGGATCCCGTCCCTTTGCACGTCGCGAACGAGGAGGTCCGAGATCTCCCGAATGCCGCGCGTCGAGAACACACCGTCGCGGAATCGCTCGATCGTGGCTCTTTGCCCGCTGCTGACGACCCGAACGCCGCCGGCCCCGCCCCTTTCGACCCACACTCCGGCTCCCCTGCCTTCACCCCGGAGCGTACGACCCGCGAGGTCCACCGTGAGGCCCCCCGCCGTTTCGGCCGCGCGCACCACGAGGCCGTGGGTCGTGCAGGTCTCGCGGGTGACCGGATCCTCGTCCCCGAGCACGACGTCGCTCACGACGACGTCTCCGCATCCACAGGCGATGTCCCTCCCGCCGACGTCGTCCCCGCAGAGCTTACCGTGCGCGGGCGCCGTGGAGAGGAAACTCACGAGCAGGAGGAAAACGAGGCACCCTTCCGCGAATCGGTGCCCACGTTGCAGCAGCATACGCAAGAGAAAAACTCTACTCCGGAGTCCCTCCGGAACTCCACGGCTACGCTCGTGGGATGGTTTTCCCACTCGCCTGGACGGCCTCGCGCCCCCTAGAACATTTCCCGGAGAGTCGCCGAAACCCCGATCGGCGCTCCCGTGAAACGGCGCACTTCTTCGACCGTGACTCCCGGCGCGATTTCCTCGAGCAGAAAGCCCGACTCCGTTACCGAGAAAACACCGAGGTTCGTCACGACGGTTCGGACGCAGGCGTGGGCGGTGACGGGATAGCTGCACCGACGCACGAGCTTCGGCTGGCCCGCGCGGTCGGTATGATAGAGGAGCGCGATCACGCGCGCTCTGCCCGCCACGAGGTCCATCGCGCCGCCGATGCCCCCGACGCCCCTTCCCGGGACGTGCCAGTTCGCGAGGTTTCCCTGCTCGTCGACCTGGAAGCCTCCGAGAACCACGGTGGTCACGCGCCCGCTCCGGGCCATGGCGAAAGCGGCCACGCTGTCGAAAAACGAGGCTCCGGGCCGAAGCTGCACGAGCTGGCCGCTCGCGTTGTAGAGATCCGGGTCTTCCTCGCCCGGAGGCGCCACCCCGCCGTAGCCGAGAATCCCGTTCTCCGCGTGCAGCGTCACGCCCGATTCGGGGTCGACGAAGTTCGAAACGAGAGTCGGTAAGCCGAGTCCCAGGTTCACGTATTCTCCCGGACGAAGGAGCGTCGCTACCTTGTGGGCCATCAGTTCCGGCACGACACCCGGCGGTACACCCGGAACGGACCTCTCGCCGAGATCCTGGTGTTTTCCCAGGCGCGCGGAGAGGTCGAGAACCGTCTTCCGGTCGAGTTTCGTCTCGGCACGAACGACGCGGTCGACGTAGATTCCGGGTGTGACGACCGCTTCCGGGTCGAGCTCGCCCGGCTCGACGATCTCGTCGACCTCGGCGATCGTGACGCGGGAGGCCATGGCGACGGCCGGGTTGAAGTTCCGCGCCCCTCGTCGGTAGACGAGGTTTCCGTGGCGGTCGGCGCGCGCGGCGCGGACGAATCCGAAGTCGCACGGCAGGGCCTTCTCCAGGACGTACTCGCGCTCTCCGAACCGCCTCCGCTCCTTGCCGTGGGCGACTTCGGTGTCGGCCCCCGCCGGCGTGTAGAACGCGGCCAGTCCCGCTCCGGCCGCGCGGAGCCGTTCGACGAGCGTGCCCTGCGGTACGAGTTCGAGCTCGATCTTCCCCTCGCCGATCTGCTTCTCGATCGGCGTCGGACGGGTCGGGTATGCCGCGAAGCTCGCCACGAGCCGGCGGAGCTGGCCCCGTTCCGCGAGGATCTGAGGAGAGAAGGGACCGAAGCCCGGGGTGTTGCAGACCAGCGTGAGGGCACGAGCACCCTGTCGGGCGAGCGCGCGGACGAGGCTCGCGGGCCAGCCTTGCAGGACGCCGAAGCCCCCGATGGCGACGACGGCTCCGTCGAACACGTCTCGGACGGCTTCTTCGGCCGACCGGAAAGTTTTATCCAGGGGCGGCACGGTCTCGCTTTTTCTCGACGATCTCCCGAGCCTTCTCGCCGACGAGCCGAACGAGCACCCCCATCCTGGGGTGGGGGGCTCGAGGTCGACCGGGAGGCCGTGCTCCCGGAGTGCCTCGCTGCAGACGGGGCCCACCGATCCGACACAGCACGAGGCCATGGCTCGACGAAAAGGCTCCTCCAGCTCGAGCTCGCTCGCCACGTGGAGGACGTTTTCCACCTGCTGCGCGCTCGTGAAAAGGGCTACGTCGACCCCGCCCCCGGTGGCACGCAGGACTGCTTCCCGGAGCGGCGCCAGGTCTTCGGGGAGGCTCCACCGGTAGGGCCGCACGGGCAACACCTCGGCTCCCCGCTCCTCGAGCGCGCGCAGGAGTTCCTGGTTCGGGCGACCGTATTCCTGGACGGCCACGACCTTGCCGCGAAGCGGTACGGAGCGGTCGAGAAGGGCGAGAAGTTCCCTCCACGTGTTCGGCTCGGGAACGACGAGATCGGGCGGCGTGCCGAGCTCCCCGAGAGCCTTTGTCGGCTTCGGCCCTCGGGCCACCCGGAGAGTTCGGCCGAAAAGGAGCCGAATCTCGTCCGGGGTCGCGTGGCGCGAGAGAAGCCGGACGAGGCTGCGTGTTCCCACGCCCGTCAGCAAGATCAGGAGGTCGACCTTCCCTTCGCGCAACCTGCGCAGGAGCTCGAGTGCACCGGGGTCGCTTTCCACCGGAACTTCGCGCAGGGACGGGGCGACCACGGGCTCGAAGCCCGCCTGCCGCAGGAGCTTTTCCATCTCGGCGGCTCGGCGACTTTCGAAAGAAAGCGCGACCAGCGGCCGGGCCGGCCTTGCAGCGGAGACTTCCGGCACCTAGCCTTCTCCTTCGTGGCTGCCTCGGACCCCGTACGCGGACGCCGGGTCGTGGCCGTGTTCGCCAGGTATCCGGAGCCGGGAAGCGTCAAAACCCGCCTCGCCGCGACGGTGGGCTCGCTCGCGTCCTGTCTCGTTTACGCGGCGTTTCTCCGCGACCTTCGCGCGCGTCTCGCGGCGGTGCCGGACTGGCAACTCGTCTGGGCCGTCCACCCGCCCGGGAGCCCCCTCGAGCGGGTCGTCGGACCGGGGCTCTGCCGTGTCGAGCAAACGGGCTCGACGCTCGGCGAGAGAATGGACCGCTGCGTTCGGGAGCTTTTCGACCGAGGGGCCGCCCGGGTCCTGCTCCTCGGGGCGGACGCGCCCCACCTCGGGCTCGAGACGCTCCGCGAGGCGTTCGACTGCCTCGACACTTGCGACCTGGTGCTCGTGCCTACACGGGACGGAGGTTACTGCTCGGTGGGTCTGGGGTACCACCGTGACCTCTTTTCGGAAATCGAAATGGGCAGGCCGGACGTGTTCGAAAAGACCTTCGGCAAAGCAAAAGAACTCGGGCTTCGTGTTCGCCTTCTGCCCGAGACCTTCGACGTCGACGAAGCGCGGGACCTCGAGGAGCTGGCCCGGGGGATTCGAGAGGGGCGGTTCGAGCTGCCGGAGACGCGTGCCGTTCTCGGGAAGCTCGGCTGGCACGTCTGATCAGTCCGGGTTTTCGTCCGGCACCGGATCGAAGACCGGCGCCGGTTCGGGTGCCTCGGGGACCGTGTCGGGTGGCGCCGCCGCCGCGGGCGGCTCGGCTGCGGGAGCCTGCCGGCCTTCCTCGGAACCGCGGACCCGCCCGATGTGCATGCGGAGCCGGACTCGACGACCGCGACGACTCCGTCGCCGTTTGCCCCGCCGCCGCTTGCCTTTCTGCGGTCGCGCGATCGGTTGCCAGAACGTCGCGGGCCGCTGCGGGGCACCCCGGCAGATATCGCAGAGGCCGCAGGGGTCTCCCTCTTCCTCGCCGAAATAGCGACGCAGGAAGACCGCACGGCATTCCTGCGTGCGCGCGTACTCCGCGACCGTGTCGAGGCGCCGCGCGTCCTGCGTCCGCAGCGTGACGAAGCGGCCCGCGAGACTCTTGGCCTGCTCCTCGAACTCCTCGACCGGCAGGGTGACGTGGACGCCGTCACGGTCGACCCGCACGAGGGAAGCTTCCTCGAGCACGGCAAGAAGCGCCTTCGTCTGCCGGTCGCTCAACTGCGCGGAGAGTGTCAGCGCCTCGATGCTCGGCACGCGCTTTTCCGCGGCCCAGGCGGAAAGGGCCGCGATGATGCGGTAGAGCTGGTCGGGCCGCACCCGGCTCGTCTGCAGGAGCGCCTCGTGGGTCTCGCGATCCTTGGGGTCGAAAAGGAGCACGCAGTGGGCCTTGCGGCCGTCACGGCCCGCTCGGCCGGCTTCCTGGACGTACTGCTCGAGCGAGGCGGGAGCCTGGTAGTGCAGGATGTAGCGAATATTGGGCTTGTCGATGCCCAGACCGAAAGCGCTGGTCGCGATCATGATCGTGCGCCGTCCGGGCCGCATGTAGAGCTCCTGCTCCCGATTGCGCTCGCTCGCGGGCATGCGTCCGTGGTACCGGTGGACGGGCATCCGCAGCATCCGGAGCGCCATGTAGAGGTCGTCGACGGCTTTGGTCGTGGCGCAGTAGATGATGCCGGGACGGCGCAGGCGGCTCGCGAAGCGGCTCAGCGCGCGCAGCCGGTCGTTGCCCGAGATTTCCAGGACCTCGAAGGCCAGGTTGGCACGGTGTGGCGAGGAAGCCACGACTTCCGGATTTCTCATCCCGAGGTAGCGGATGATGTCCTCGCGTACGGGCTTCGTAGCCGTGGCCGTGAGCGCCAGCACAGGAGGGGCGCCCAGGTCTTTCAGGCGGTCGCCGAGACTCAGGTACGCGGGCCGGAAGTCGTGCCCCCACTCGGAGATGCAGTGTGCCTCGTCGACGGCCGCGAGCGAGACTCCGGACTGTCGCAGCGCCGCTTGCATTTCCTCGTTCCCGAGCGTTTCGGGCGTCGTCATCACGAGCAGCGAACCGCCGCGGGCGATTCTCTCGAGCGCTTCCCGCCGGGCCACGCCGCGGACGGTGCCGTCGATCCGCTCCACGGGAATCCGTCGAACCAGGAGCTTTTCGTGCTGGTCGCGGAGCAGCGCGAGAAGGGGGGAGACGAGAACCACGGGCTTCGGGAGAATCATGGAAGGGATCTGGTAGCAGACGGATTTCCCGAACCCGGTCGGCAGGACGACGAGAACGTCGTGCCCCCGGAGCACCGCGGCGACGGCTCGTTCCTGTTCCGGGTAAAGTTGGCGGATCCCGAGCCGTTGAGCGGCTCGTCTGGCTTTTTGCAGGAGCTCTTCGGTTTCCCGATCGTGTTCCGTCCGGTTCGTGTCGGCCGGGAGGCCGTCCGGCCGAGCCGCCGAGTTTTCGGGCACGGGCGCGGGAATCAGGTTTTCATCTGCCACTTGATTTCCCCTTCAGCGGTATGGAGTGCGAGAACCGACGGCAGGAAAATCGTGTTTCCCGGAATCGACAAGGAAGCGGGTCAGGGGACCGAAGCCCGGCCACCCTACCCCTGCGGTGTCACCGCCCGGGGCCGCTCCCGCCGCAGGCGTTCCATCCTCCCTTTGTCAGCGGCCTGCTAACTCTCTTAACCCGAATCCCGCAAGAATTCCACCCCCAAGTTCGTTTTCCCGATCGAGGAAACCCGGGGGGTTGCGGCAGTCGGAACCTGCGGGTAGAGAGAAAGCGTTCCCCGGGGAGAAGCCCGTCCCCTCGAAAGGGAGAGAACCTATGCGTGTGACCGCGGAGGAAATCGCCAGGATCGAGAAGCAATATGCGGAAAGGCATCCCCGGGACATCCTCGCCCTCGCGCTCGGGGAGTTCGGGAGTGACCTCGCCATTTCTTTCAGCGGAGCCGAGGACGTGGTCCTGATCGACATGGCGAAGAAGCTCGGCGGGGCGTTTCGCGTGTTCACCCTCGACACCGGCCGTCTTCATCCGGAGACCTACCAGTTCATCGAGCGGGTGCGAGAGCACTACGAGATCCCGATCGAGGTGTACTTCCCCCGGGCCGAGGCCGTCGAAAAACTCGTGCGGGAGAAGGGCCTCTTTTCGTTCTACCGGGACGGGCACCGGGAATGCTGCTCGATCCGGAAGGTCGAGCCTCTCGTCCGGGCCCTCGAAGGGTTGCAGGCTTGGGTCACCGGCCAGAGGCAGGACCAGAGCCCGGGAACCCGGGCCCAGCTTCCGGTCGTCCAGATCGACCCCACGTTCGCGCGGCCGGATTGGCCGCTCGTGAAGTTCAATCCCCTCGCCCGCTGGACCTCGAAGCAGGTGTGGGCCTACATCCGGGAACACGACGTTCCCTACAATCCCCTCCACGAGCGGGGTTTCGTTTCGATCGGCTGCGAACCGTGCACGCGGCCCGTACACCCCGGCCAGCACGAGCGCGAGGGCCGCTGGTGGTGGGAAGAGGAAACGCTGAAGGAATGCGGCCTGCACCAGGGAAACGTGCAGAAGCTCGCCTCCTGAGCCGGCGCGTGCGTGCGCTCCGAGGGAGAGGCAGTCAGATTCCGCCGATTTCGTCCGGGTCCGTCTGCCGTGCCACGTCGTCGGACGAGGGCATGCCGCCCAGCCGCTCGCGGATCAACTGGAGAACGCTCCGGTAGACCGTCTCGCCTCGTTCGTCCGTCACGACGAAGAAGGGGGCGCGCTCGACCCCGAGGCGGGCTCCGAGTGCCATTCCGGGGCTCGAGGGATCTCCTTCGAGAGCCCAGACCACCTCGTCGATCCGGTCCCAGAGGCCTTTTTGCCGGAGGAACTCCGTCGTTTCGCGACATTTGCGGCACTCCGAGCCGTCGGCCATGCGTTTTTTCACCATGACGACACGCATGCGCCCATTGAGCCACGAATCGGCGCACGAGCCAAGCAGGCGCGGTTTCCGGGTCCGACGGCCCGGACGGGGTGAACGGAGGGGCGCACGGAGATGACCGACGCGCGGCGGGAGTTCCGCAAAAAAATTCTCGGGGCGCTCGCCTCGCTGGCCTACAGGTTTCCCTGGTGGGTCGTCCTGGCCGGTGCGCTTCTGGCCCTGGTGTCCACGTTCGCCACGCGCGAATTTCTTTCGTTCAGGACTTCCCGGGACGACCTGATCTCTCCCGACGAGGAATACGTCCGCATCTACCGCGCCTACCAGGAGGAGTTCGGGGACAAGGACGATCTCGTCGTGGTCGTCGAGGCGCCGAGGCTGCGGGCCGCCAAGGCTTTCGCGGAAGAACTCGCCTCGAGACTCCAGGCGGATCCCAGGGCGGCTCGCGAGGTGCTCTACCGGATCCGCCCCGAAGAGCTTCAGGGCCGCGGACTTCTCTATCTCTCTCCCCGGGAGCTCGAGGAAATCCGAGAAAAGCTCGAAGAGCACGAAGACATCGTACGCTCGATCGGAGAGGATCCCAGACTCGAGACGCTGCTCGGGGTCCTCAACCGCGAGATCAGCTCGGCCCTGGTCGGCCATCTCGTCTCGAGCTTTCTCGGGGCGGACGACCGGGACGAGGCCACCCGCCCCCTCGACGTGTCCGTTTTGCGCAACTTTCTCCGGGGGCTCGGGGACGCGCTCGAGGGGCGGCCGTACACGTCCGTGTGGCGGGAGTCCTTGCGCCCGGGCAGCAACCTCGACGAGGACGGCTTTCTCGTCTCGGACGACAGGAGGCTCGTCTTCGTCCTGGTCCTGGTTCCGGACGACACGAGCGTGATGACCGGGGCGGCGGAAGCCATCGCTCGGGTGCGAAAGCACATCGAAGCCGTGCGCTCTCGCCACCCGACCGTCGAGGTCGGCATCACCGGGGGGCCGGCGCTCGCCACCGAGGAGATTCTGGTCTCGATCCGCGACACGACCCTCGCCTCGGTGATCGCGCTCTCGGGTGTGGCGCTCTGCTTCGTGCTTTTCTACCGGGACGTGGCGCGGCCGCTCCTGGCCGTCGCGACTCTCACGATCGGGCTCGCGTGGTCGTTCGGTTTCGCGACCGTGGCGATCGGGCACCTCACGATCCTCACCGTGGTCTTCGCCACGTTCCTGATCGGAATGAGCGACGATTTCGGCGTGCACCTGATCTCGCGTTTCGAGGAAGAACTGGAACGAGGGGCGTCGCTGGCCGACGCCTTGCGCCGGACCTTCGTCCATTCGGGCGGGGGCATCGTCTCCGGGGCGCTGACCTTCGCCATCGCGTTTTTCGCCATGGCGCTCACGGATTTTCCGGGCATCGCGGAGCTCGGTGTCATCGGCGGCGGGGGGATTCTTCTGTGTCTGGTCGCCATGCTGACCGTCTTCCCCGCCCTGCTCGTCCTCTACGAACGCTGGAAAGCCGCCTGGCTCGTCCGCTGGCTCGACCGCCGCTTGCGCCTCCCCGCCCGACTCGCCGCCTGGCGGCCCGCGGTTCTCGAGCGACTCTACCGGCGTCCGAGGACGGTTCTCTGGGCCGGTCTCGCCCTGAGCGCGCTTTCGGCGCTGGGCGCTCCCGGTGTGCGGATGGACTTCAACCTTCTCCGGCTCCAGGCACCCGGCACGGAGTCGGTCGAGTGGGAGCGCAAGATTCTCGAGCGAGCCGGTCGCTCGAGTCAGTACGCCGTGAGCGTCGTGTCGACGATCGAAGAGGCGCGCCGGCTCGAAGAGCGCTACGAGAGGCTTCCCGAGGTCTCGCGGGTCGAAAGCATCGCCTCCCTGATTCCTCCGGACCAGGAGGCGCGCATCCGCGAGGTCGAGCGGTTGCGTCCTCTGGTCGCCCGCCTTCCGGTGTTCTCTCCGGAGCCCCGCTCGCGGCCCGACCCCGGGCGCGTGCGCAAGCTTCTCGAGTCCGTCCGGTTCAAACTCCGCGAGGACAGGGAAGACCGCTGGGACCCGGCGCGCAAGCCGCCGGAAGAAGAACTCGACGCCGTGCGGGCGGAGCTCGCACGGGTCCTGGGTTCCTGGGACACGGTCGCGGAGCCCGTCCTGGCGTCGCGACTTGCGTCCTTCGAGAGGGAGCTTTTCTCGGAGCTCGCCGATCAGGTCCGGTTCCTCCGCGAGAACACCTCGACCGAACCCGTGACCCTCGAGACGCTGCCGCCGCTTCTCCGGCGGAGGTTCGTGGGCCGCACGGGAAAATTTCTCGTGCAGATCTTCCCCTCGGAAGACATCTGGGAGTACGACCGCCTCACCGAGTTCGTCGCGGCACTGAGAACGGTGGACCCGAAAGTCACGGGCGGCGCCGTTTCCTTCTACGAGAGTGCCAGGCGCATGCGGGACGGCTACCTGCAGGCCGGCCTCTACGCCCTGGTCGCGACGCTCGTCCTCGTGCTCCTGGATTTCCGGGACGTTCGCTACGCGCTCCTTGCGCTTCTTCCCCTGGGAATCGGGGGGCTCTGGACCCTCGGACTCATGCGCGCGAGCGGGCTTTCTTTCAACCTCGCCAACCTGATCCTCCTGCCCTTGATCGTGGGGATCGGCATCTCCAACGGAATCCACATCGTGCACCGGCACCTCGAGGAGGGTTCGACGGCGGTTTCCGTCATCGCGCTCAGCACGGGCAAGGCGGTGGTTCTGAGTTCGCTCACCACCATGGTGGGGTTCGGGAGCCTCATGGTGGCGCAGCACCGGGGGATTTTCAGTCTGGGGCTCCTGCTGACGATCGGGATCGGCTGCAACCTCCTCGCTTCCATCACCGTGCTGCCCGCGCTCCTACGACTCCTCCCGGCCCCCGCGGCGCGCGGGGTGGCCGAGCCCGTGCGCGCGCGTTCCTCGGTCGGCTGACCTAGAGGGAAAGACCGAGGAGCCAGGCTCCGAGGATCCCGAAGAGCACGAGCAGCCAAGCCGCCGACACTCCGAGCGGCATCCGGGGCCGTTCCGGGTCGAACGCGGGAAGTCGCCCGGGGTCGATCCCGGCGATTCGAGCTGCGGAGAGAGCGGGGTTCCTCACGGCTTCCGAGACCGCGGAGCCCAGCCGGGCGAGGATCTCCCCGACCGCGCGGCTCGCGGCTTCGAGAGCGGGCGAGACCCGCTCCGCGAGCCAGCGTGCGGGGATGCGGTAGAAGACGTCCGTGTCGAGGGTCACCGTGTCCTTCGGGGCGAGACGCCCCCGCAAGGACTCGAAGGCGAGCGCCGTGGCGCCGAGCAGGAGGAGAGCCTCGAAGACGTGGGGGGCCGTGTACGGGTGGTAGTGGACCGGCGGGAAGGGGAGCCTTTCGTAGAGCCACTCGGGGTCGAGCCCGAGACCGATGCAAAGTCCGGCCGCCACTCCCATGGCCAGAAGCATCGACCGGGGTGCTTCTCGCGGCGGCGTTTCGAGCCTCCGCGGGCCGAACCACGCGAAGTAGGGAAGCTTGAGACCGACCGAAAGGAAGGTTCCGACCGACGCGGCCTGGAGGAGGAGGACGATCGCGGCCCGGTGTTCCTCCGCGGCTGCGGCCACGACCATCGACTTCGAGACGAAACCGTTGAAAAGCGGCACGCCCGAGATCGAGAACGCACCGACCATGTAAAGCAGGAACGTGAGCGGCATGGCGCCGAAGAGACCGCCGAGCTCCGTGAGCCGCTCGCGTCCCGTCCGGTAGAGGAGGGCGCCGGCACCCATGAAGAGCAGCCCCTTGTAGAGAATGTGGCAGAACGCGTGAGCCGCGGCCCCGTTGAGGCCGAGCGGGGTCCCGAGTCCCACCCCGCAGACCATGTACCCCACCTGGCTCACGATGTGGTAGGAGAGGAGCCTCCGGGTATCGTTCTCGAGCACGGCGAAGACGACCCCGTAGAGCGCCATCACGGCGCCCGCCCAGACGAGAAGCTCCGACCCCGGAAAGCACCGCAGCAGACAGTAGACCGCGGTCTTCGTCGTGAGCGCGCTCAGGAACACGCTCCCCGACACCGTGCCTTCGGGATAAGCATCCGGGAGCCACGCGTGGAGCGGGGGCACGGCGGCGTTGATGCAGAACGAAAGGAGGAGAAAGGCGCCGCCCGTGCTCGCCGGAGAAAAGACGGCGAGTTCGGTCGAGCCTGTCTCGAGCACGTGCGCGAGAACGCCGACGAGGAGGAATCCCCCGGCGGCCGCGTGCACGAGAAGATACCGAAAACCGGCGGCCCAGGCCGACGGCCGAGCGCGAGAGAAAACGAGAAAGGCGGACGAGACCGCCATCACTTCCCACGAGACGAGAAGGCTCAGGAGATCCCCGCAAAGAACCGCGGAGACGCCGCCGGCAGCGTAGAGGAGGGAGAAGAACACTTCGCCGAGCCTCTCGCGGTGCCAGCCG
The DNA here is from genome assembly GCA_026004195.1 of Candidatus Binatia bacterium. Taxonomy (NCBI): domain Bacteria; phylum Candidatus Binatota; class Binatia (SeqCode); species Binatia bacterium. Next base: position 227,969 of record BPIQ01000002.1, on the reverse strand, counting down.
TAGAGGCCCCCGAGAAGCGCGATCCAGAGAAAAACGAGGGCGAAAAGCCAGCCGAGCCTATCGACGTCGAGCCAGACGATCCGGTAGCCGAGGAAGTCGGCCGTCCAGGCTTCTCCCGAAGGCAGGCGCGAGAGGGCGACCCAGGCCAGGGCCGGGGCCAGAACGGCGACCCACCGCCGGACCGGGCGCGGAAAAAAGGGCAAGAACGCCGCGCCCGCGGCGAGAACGAGTCCGGGTGGAAAAGTTTCAGGCATGGCTCTCGCCCTCCTCGCGAGGCCGCTGGAGCCACCGGGCCAGAAAAGCCTTGGCGACTCCGCCGAGAAGCCAGGCGACGAGAAAACCGTAGAAAGCGTAGAATCCCGGCAGAGACTCCCAGGCGAAGTGGGCTGTTTCGTTCCCCGGCCAGACGGTGCTCGCGGCCACGAGCGCTACGAGAAAAAAGAGGAGTACCGCTTTCCTCGTCATCGGACCGGAAGAGCCGCGCGAACGAGTTCGAAAAGCCCGAATCCCAGCCCCGGCCAGAGCCCCAGGAGCACGGAGACGACGGCCGTCGCGAGCAACGGGAAGAGAAGGCTCGGTCGGGCCTCGGTCGGGGTGGCGGCGGTTCCGCGCCGGCCGAAAAACGCCACGTAGACGATCGGCACGAAGTAAGCGAGGTTCAGGAGTCCGCTCGCCACGAGCACGAGCGCGAAGACGATCTCGTGGGCTTCGAGGGACCCGAGGCAGAGATACCACTTGCTCCAGAAAGCACCCATGGGTGGGATTCCCGCGAGCCCGAGCGACGCCAGGGCGAAGGCCAGCATGGTGAGGGGCATCCGCCGGCCGATCCCCCCGAGCTCGCTCACGCGCTCGTATCCCGTCTCCACGTAAATGGCGCCCGCACAGAAAAAGAGCGTGATCTTGAGAAAGGCGTGGTTCACGAGATGGAATCCGGAGCCGAGCCAGCCCGACGGAGTCAGCAGCGCCGCCCCGAGAACGATGTAGGAAAGCTGGCTTACCGTCGAGAACGCGAGCCGCCGCTTGAGGTTGTCCTGCACGAGGGCGAGAAGCGAGCCGGCGAGGATCGTCACCGACGCGATCCCGCACAAGACGGCCGCGTCGCCGCTTTCCGAAAGAAGCGAGGGCCCGAAGACGAAGGCCACCATCCGGACGCAACCGAAAACGCCGGCCTTCACGACCGCCACGGCGTGGAGGAGGGCGCTCACCGGGGTCGGCGCGATCATGGCGGTGGGGAGCCATCCGTGGAGCGGCACGAGAGCCGCTTTCACGCCGAAGCCCGCGACGAGCAGCCAGAAGAGCACTCGCACCCCGGTTCTCGGAGCCGACTCGAGTGCGCCGATTCCGCCCGGCCGGAACTCGAGCGTGCCCGTGGTCCAGTAAAGGGCCACCGTTCCGGCGAGGAGGAGGAGCCCTGCCGTGAGCGTATAGGCGAGGTACTTGCGGCCCGCGCGGAGAGCCTCGGCGGATTCCTTGTGGACGACGAGCGGGTAGGTGGCGAGCGTGAGGGCTTCGTAGAACACGTAGAGGGTGAGCAGGTTCGCGGCGAGTGCCACGCCGAGGGCGGATCCCACCGCAGCCGCGAAGCTCGCGTAGTAGCGGGTTTGCGCGTGTTCCCGGAGGCCGCGCATGTAGCCGATGGAGTAGACCGTCGTCGCGAACCAGAGCGAGGAGGCGACGAGCGCGAACACGAGCCCGTAGGGGTCCGCCCGCAAGGCGAAGCTCGCACCCGAAAAAACCCGGAGGAGAACGACCTCGGGTCGCTCGCCCGCGGCGACTCGTGGAACCCACGGCGCGAGGGAAGCGACGGCCAGCGCGGCGCCGGCCAGGCTCGCCGCCTCGCGGGCGCGCGGCTTTCGGCCCCAGGCGAGGACGGCCGCGGCGGTCGCGTACGCCGCGAACGGGGGGAAGACGAGAGCCCCGGCGTCGAGTGCGGGAATCATGGCGCGCCCGCGGCGGTACCGAGGCGGAGAGCCCCGAGACTCGGCACGATCCAGTGGTCCATCAAGGGCCGAACCAGGAACCCCAGGACCAGAACCGACGCGGCCAGAAGGAGGGTGGGAAGCAGGATCGAGAGCGGAACTTCGGGGCGGAGCTTCGCGACCTCCGGGGTCGGTTTGCCGAAGTAAGCTCCCTCCAGCACGCGGAAGAAGTACCAGATTCCGAGCAAGCTCCCCGCGAGAAGGGCCACGGCGAACGAATACCGGCGTGCCTCGAGCGCCCCGAGGAGGAGGTACCACTTGCTGAAGAAGCCCAGCGTGGGAGGGAGACCCACGAGCGAGAGCGCACACAGCGTGAACGATGTCGTCGTGAGGGGAAGGTCGTGCGAGGCCGAGCGGAAGTCTTCCACCCGGCCTCCCTCTCTCCGGAATTCCACCGCACCCGTCGCGAGGAAGAGCCCCCCTTTGCCGAGGCCGTGTGCGAGGATGTGGAGGAGCGCGCCCGCGAGACCCAGGGGGTTCGCCAGCGCGAGGCCCATGGCGATCATTCCGAGGTGGCTCACGCTCGAATAAGCGAGAAGCCGCCTCGTCTTGTGCTGCACGAGAGCCATGACCGAGCCGCCGAGGACGCCGGCCACGGCGAGCCAACCCAGTGCGAAGGTGAGTGTGCCCCTGTAAGGCTCGATTGCCGGCCAGAGGACGCCGAAAAGGACGCGAAAAAGCGCGAAGGCGGCCACTTTGGTCGTGAGCGCGGCGAGAAAAGGCGCCGAAGCCGACGGCGCGTACGTGTACGCGTCGGGAAGCCATCCGTGGAGGGGGAAAAGAGCCATCTTGAGGCCCAGGCCCGCCACGACGAAGGTCACCGCCACGGCGAGCGCGGGGTCGGGAGCCCTCTGGCGCAAAAGCTCCGCCATGTCCGCCATGTTGAGCGTGCCCGTGGTGGCGAGGAGAAACGCGAGCCCGAGAAGGTAGAAGGTCGCGCCGAGCGTCCCGAGGACCAGGTAGCGAAAGCTCGCGACCACCGAGCGCGGGCCGCCGGCGGCGACCAGGGTGTAGGCGGAAAGAGCCGTGATCTCGAGGAAGACGTAGAGGTTGAAAAGGTCCCCGGTGACGATCATGCCTTCGAGCGCGGCGACGAAGAGGCAGAGGAAGGCGAAAAAGGGGGCTTCGCGCCCGCGGAGTTCCCGGGCGGCCGTGGGGGCCGCGAAAAAAAGGGAAACGAAAGCCGTTCCCCCGACGAGCGTCGCCACGCACGCCGCGAGGCCGTCCACCCGGTACTCGATTCCGTAGGGCGCGGCCCAGCTCCCGAAGGCGTAGAGGAGCACGTTTCCGTCGCGCGTCCGAGCGAGCGTCCCGAGACAGGCGAGAAGGCCGAGACCCACGGAGACCAGAGAGATCGTTCTCGCGCGCCCGGGGGAACGCAGCGCGAGGAGGACGACGAAAAACGACCCGAGCAGCGGCGAGAGGACGAGAAGGGCGGGGAGCTGCGAGGTGGTCAAGGGAGTCGCTCGAGCACCTCGCGTTCGTCGAGCGTTCCCGAGGTGCGGTAGATTCGGATGAGAAGGGCGAACGCCACCCCGCTCGTGCTCACCGCGACCACGATGGCGGTCAGCATCAGGACCTGAGGGAGGGGACTCATGTAGACGAGCGGTTCGTGTCCCGCGTGGTGGGGCACGATGGGGATGGTCCCCCCCTCCCGGAGACCCAGAACGATGAAAAAGAGAATCGTCGCACTCTGCACGATGCCGAGTCCGACGAGCTTCTTCGCGAGATTCCGCTTCGCGAGCACGCCGTAGAGGCCCAGCAGGAAAAGGGCGAGAGTCGCCCAGTATTCGAAGTGCTCGAACACCGCCCCCCGCTCCCGCCGCTCAGGTCTCCTTGGGTGCCAGGTCTTCGAAAATCGACACCATGACCCCGCACACGGCCGCGGCCACCCCGATCTCGACTCCGAGGATCCCGAGCGCGCGGAGTTCGGGTTCGTGCGCGGCGAACCAGGGAAGGCGTGCGTAGTCGAGGAAGGGGGCACCGCGGAGCACGGGGAGAAGGCCGATCGAACCGTAGAGGAGAACCCCGAACGCTCCGAGTCGGATGGGGCCGTCGCCCGAGGGGAACGGACGCCGGATGCCCCGGCCCTGGCTCAGGCGCGTCAGGATGAGGCTCGCCCCGAGGATGGCTCCTCCCTGGAAGCCGCCGCCGGGGCTTTCGTGCCCGTGGACGATCACGTAGAGCGCGAAGACCTGCAGAAAGGGCACGAGGAACCTCGCGGTCGTGCGAACGACGACGCTCTCGTCGGCGTGGATCATGGTTTCGTACCTCGAAGCAGAAAGTAGCAGGCCAGGCCCGCGGCGAAGATGACGGTCGTCTCCCCGAAGGTGTCGTAGCCCCGGTAATCCGCGAGGATGGCCGTCACGAGATTCGGCGTCCGCGTCTGCTCGAGCGCGTGCCGCACGTAGTAGGACTCCACGTGGAGCCGGATGGGTGCGTCGAGGGCCCGAACGGGCGGGAGGGCCCTGGCCCCGAGGAAGAGCACCCCCGCCGCGACGGCGAGAAAAAGGAACCGGAGAGCGTTCAATCCCGTGTCCTCCTCGCCGTGCGCACGACGGCCATGAGGAAGAAGATGCCGGTGAGACCCGCTCCCACCGCGGCTTCCGTGAACCCCACGTCCACCGCCCCCATGCGTGCCATCGTGAGCGCGGCCAGGAAGCTGTAAGCGCCCAGGAGAAAGATCGAGGCGAGAAGGTCCCGCACCTCGAGGGCCGCGAGCCCGACCACGAAGAGGAAAACGAGCAGGACGGAGACCACGCGAGAGCCCCCTCGGGTGCCCTAGGGTCGCGTTCCCCAGGGCACGATGCCCCGGAGGTAGGCCGCGCGGGCGAGCGCGTGCGTGGCCGTGGGGTTCGCGACGAGAAGGAAGACGGCGACGGCGACGAGCTTGAGTGCGACGAGCGACCACCCCGCGAAACACGCGAGACCCAGGAGCGAAAGCGAAGCGCCGAGCGTGTCGGTTTTCCCGGTCGCGTGGAGCCGCGTGTAGAAGTCGGGAAGTCGCAGGAGACCGACCGTTCCCGCGAAAAGGAAAAAACCGCCGACCGCGAGAAGGACGCTGCCGAGGACGTTCACGGTACTTCCCCTCCCCGTGCGAAGTACTTCGCCACCGCCAGGACGAGAAGGAAGTTGAGGAGGGCGTAGGTGAGCGCGATGTCGACGAACATCTCGACCCGCCCGAAGCCGAGGCCGACGGCGGCGAGGAGCACGGTCGTTTTCGTTCCCAGAACCCCGACGGCGATGATCCGGTCGAGAACACCGGGGCGCACGATAGCCACCGTTCCGGTGACGAGGACCATGGCGAGCGTGCCGGCGGAAAACGCGACGAGCAGAGCGTTCATGCCGCCGATTCCTTCCCTACGGGTTCGATCCCCGGGAGAGCCCGGGCGATCCCCTCTTCCATGGCCGCGATCGTCGCGAGCGTGCTCTCGTCTTGCGCGAGCGCGTGGATCCAGAGTTCGTCGCTCTTCGACGAGCACCGTGACGGTGCCCGGCGTGAGCGTGATGGAGTTGGCGAGAAGGGTCTTCCCGAGATCGCTCCGGAGAAGCGTTCGGTAGGGGATCATGGCGGGGCGAATCGGCAACTTCGGGTGGAGCACGATCCTGGCGACCTGCACGTTCGCTTTCACGATTTCCCACCAGAGCCAGAGAGCGTAACGCAGGTGCCGGTGCCAGGGAGCCAGAGCGAGGGCCAGGTTGAGCCGGCCGCCCGAGCCGTGCTCGAAGTACTGGAGCTCGTGCGTGAGGACGGCGACGAGCCCCGTCGCAAGGAGACCGGCTCCGAGGTGGAAGGGGTCGAACATCCCCGAGAGAACGACCCAGAACGCGTAGAGAAAAGCCCAGTGGGCGAGGATCCCGAGGATGCCCTCGCGACTCCCGGCGGAACGAAGTTGCGTCGGTTCCATGCTCGTAGCCCGCGCCGCGCGCGCATCGTAACCGCGCTTCCGGGTGCGTCAAGCGAGAGCGGCTCGTTGACACGCCCGGTCCCCGCTGTTAGCCGCCTTGACGATGGAGGTCCGGACGCGGTTTGCGCCGAGCCCCACGGGCTTTCTCCACGTCGGCGGGGCCCGTACGGCGCTCTTCAACTACCTTTTCGCCCGCCACCACGGCGGCCGGTTCGTCCTGCGCATCGAGGACACGGACCGCGAGCGCTCGACGCCCGAGGCCGTGCGCGCCATCCTGGATTCTCTCGAGTGGCTCGAGCTCCGGTGGGACGAAGGGCCTTTTTTCCAGAGCGAGCGGGCGGAACTCTACCGGAAGGAAGCGGAGCGTCTCTGGCGCTCCGGAGCCGCCTACTGGTGCGGCTGCCCGCCGGAGGCACTCGAGGAGAAGCGAAAGGCGGCTCTCGCCGAGGGACGCAACCCCCTCTACGACCGGACCTGCCGGAACCTGGGGCTCGGCCCGGGCGAGAACCGGGTACTCCGCTTTCGCTCGCCCCTCGAGGGAACGACGGGCTTCGTCGACCGGATCCGGGGAGCCATCGCCTTCCAGAACTCCGATCTCGACGACTGGATCGTGCTGCGCTCGGACGGCTCGCCGACCTACAACTTCGCGGTGGTCGTGGACGACGCGGAGATGAGGATCACCCACGTGATCCGGGGCGAGGACCACATCGCGAACACTCCGAAGCAAATTCTCGTCTACCGGGCGCTCGGCTTTCCGCTGCCGGAATTCGCCCACGTTCCCCTGATTCTCGGGCTCGACCGGGCCCGCCTGAGCAAACGCCACGGAGCGACTTCCGTCGGGGCTTACCGGGAGGAGGGCTACCTCCCGGACGCCGTCGTCAACTACCTCGTGCGGCTCGGCTGGTCCCACGGCGATCAGGAAATCTTCACGCGCGAGGAGCTGATCGAGAAGTTCACGCTCGAGGCGGTGGGCAAGTCCGCGGGGGTGTTCAACCCCGAGAAGCTCCTCTGGGTGAACGCCCAGCACATGAAACGGACCCCGCCCGAGCGTCTGGCCGAGCTCGCGCGTCCTTTCCTCGAGGCCAGGGGCTACGCGATTCCCCCGGACCCCGCCTGGCTCGTGCGGCTCGTCGAGGCGTTTCGCGAGCGGGCGAGGACGCTCGTCGAGCTCGCGGACATGGTGCACTACTTCTTCTCGGAAGACGTTTCCCCGGACCCGGAAGCTGCCACCCGGCACCTCGGCCCCGAGGGCAGGGCGGTCCTCCGGGAGGTCCGAGGCGAGCTCGAGCGGCTCGCGGAGTGGAGCGAGGAGTCGCTCCGGCGGTGCTTCGAGGCACTCCGGGAGCGTCTCGGCGTGGGTCTCGGGAAGATCGCGCAGCCCGTGCGTGTCGCCGTCACCGGAGGGACGTCGAGTCCGGGGATCTACGAGGTGCTGTTCCTTCTGGGTCGCGAACGCACGCTTGCCCGGATCGACCGGGTGCTCGCGCAAAGTGGGAGTGGACCCGCAGGGAGCACGGAGTGAAACGAGGCGGGAGTGCGCCTTGACTTGGTCGGGGTGCGTTACATAACCTAGCGCTTGGCAATGAGGCGTGGGCTAATTGGCAAGCCACCTGACTCTGGATCAGGCGAATGAAGGTTCGAGTCCTTCCGCCTCAGCCAGTGGGCGGGCGTTGGCTCCGGCCGGCGCCCGCCGCGTGTGGTCCCATCGTCTAGCGGCTAGGACACCGGCCTCTCACGTCGGTAACAGGGGTTCGATTCCCCTTGGGACCACTTTTGTCCGCGGGGGCAGGGTCAGCTGCCTCGTCTGCGAAGGGATACCCGCACACGGCCCGGTTGGACCACGACGAATCGGCCTGCAATTTTTGCCGCCTCGCTGCGCACGACTTTCAGCACCGTGTCCACCATGGCCATCCGGGAACTGGCCGGGAAGCGAAGCAGTAGAACGCCAGGGATGGTTTTCCCGCTGGCAAAGACGAGCCGTCCAAAATCTTTGTCTTCGGTGAGGTTTTCGTGGAGCGTGCGGGACACGACGACATCGTCCGTCGCGCCCGGCTGGTCTTCGGCGACGGCCGCGACGTCGTGGCCGTCGTTCCGCAGCGCACGCACGACGGCGAAGTCGCAGCTCTCGTCCGCCAAAAAGCGCATTCCTCAGCGGCGGGCAGGCTTATCCCGGCGGGAATCCAGAACGAGCGTCTCCTCGTGTGCCAGGGTGTCCGCCGCGTAGGCCATGGCTGCGCGGATGTCCTCGGCTCTCAGGTTCGGATAGGCGTCGAGAAGTTCGGCTTCCGTGGCGCCCTCTGCGAGTTTTCGCAGGATCAGCTCGACCGTGAGCCGCGTGCCCCGAATCACCGGTTTCCCGAGCATGATCCGGGGGGTTGATCTCGATGCGATGCGCGAGCTTCTTCTTGGTGTCGCGGCGGGGTCGCCCGCTTTGCTTGGGGGTCTCGCGGAAGGCATAGCTACGTCCCGTTTGCTCGCGGCTCTTCCCGCGGGGTCGAGATGGCATCCCCGGCGGCGAAGCGCCAGCCTGCGACTCTAGCGCGGGAGAACTCGGAGTTTCAAACGGACATGACTGCCGCCCCGCAGCTCCGGGAGCCGGTTCGTTTTCGCCGCCGCGTCCGTCGGAGCGCGGGGCCTCGTCGCCGCGCGTTTCGCTACCCGGTCCCCCCTCACTCGTCCGCCTTGCCGCTCTTCTCGATCCTGGCCCAGGTGTCCTTGAGCGTCACGGTCCGGTTGAAGACGAGGCGCTCGGGGGTCGAGTCGGGATCGACGCAGAAGTAGCCGAGCCTTTCGAACTGGTAGCGGGTTCCGGGCGGGGCGCCGGCGACGCTGGGCTCGATTTTCGCGGAGACGACCTCGAGGGAGTTCGGGTTGAGAGAAGAAAGAAAGTCCTCGTCCTCGTCGGGGTCGGGCTTGAGGAAAAGGTGGTCGTAGAGCCGCACCTCGGCGTCGAGCGCGTGCGCGGCGGAAACCCAGTGGATCGTGGCCTGGACTTTGCGGCCGTCCGGAGTCCAGCCACCCCGTGATTCGGGGTCGTAGGTGCAGCGAAGCTCCACGACCTCGCCGCGCTCGTCTTTCACCACTTCCCGGCACGTGACGTAGCAGGCGTAGCGGAGCCGTACTTCCCGGCCCGGGGCGAGCCGGTAGAACTTTTTCGGCGGGTGTTCGCGGAAGTCGTCGCGCTCGATGTAGAGGACCCGCGAGAAGGGCACCTTGCGGGTCCCCATGGAAGGGTCCTCGGGGTTGTTGACCGCCTCGAACTCTTCGACCTGGCCTTCGGGCCAGTTCGTGACGACGACGCGCAGGGGGCGCAGGACCGCGAGCACCCTGGGCGCCCGCCGGTTCAGGTCCTCGCGCACGCAGTGCTCGAGCATCGCGATGTCGACGACGCTGTTCTTTTTCGCCACCCCGATCCGCTCGCAGAACTCGCGGATGGCTTCGGGCGTGTACCCCCGCCGCCGGAGCCCCGAGATCGTCGGCATCCTCGGGTCGTCCCAGCCGCGCACGTGCCCCTCTCGGACGAGCCGGAGGAGCTTCCGCTTGCTCAGCACCGTGTGGCTCAAATTGAGGCGCGCGAACTCGATCTGCTGCGGGTGGTAGAGGCCGAGCTCCTCGAGGAACCAGTCGTAGAGCGGCCGGTGGTCTTCGAACTCGAGCGTGCAGAGGGAGTGGGTGATCCCCTCGATGGAATCCGAGATGCAGTGGGCGAAGTCGTACATGGGGTAGATGCACCACCGGTCGCCCGTGCGGTAGTGGTGGTGGCGCCGGATGCGGTAGATCGTGGGGTCGCGCATGTTGAGGTTGGGCGACGCCATGTCGATCTTCGCCCGGAGCACGTGGCTCCCGTCGGGGAATTCTCCGGCGCGCATCCGCCGGAAGAGGTCGAGGTTTTCTTCCACCGAACGCGAGCGGTAGGGGCTCTCGCGCCCCGGTTCGGTGAGCGTCCCGCGATATTCCCGGATCTCGTCGGCGGAGAGGCTGTCGACGTACGCCTTGCCGCGCCGGATGAGCTCCTCGGCGTACTCGTAGAGCTGCTCGAAGTAGTCCGAGGCGAACGTGAGGCGGTCCCATTCGAAGCCGAGCCAGCGGACGTCCTCCTGGATGGCTTCGACGTACTTCATGTCCTCGGTCGTGGGATTCGTGTCGTCCATCCGGAGGTTGCACGTCCCGCCGAACTCCCGGGCCACGCCGAAGTTCAGGCAGATGGACTTCGCGTGCCCGATGTGGAGGTAGCCGTTCGGCTCGGGCGGAAAGCGCGTGGCGACGCGCCCGCCGTACTTTCCCGTCCGCGAGGTCCTCTCGGATCGTGGCGCGGATGAAATCCGTGCCGGGTGCGGAACGAGGTTTTTCCATGGTCTCGGAGACGATCGTGGCCCGGAAGGCCGCCTTCAGAGGAGCTCGCGCTGGAGCCGCCGCGCTTTTTCTTCCTCGGGGGTGAGGTCCGAGTGGCAGACGTGTTTCCCCCCGACGACGGGCAGGACCGCCTTGCGCTGGGCGAGAAACTCCCGTCCCTCGGGACCCACTCCGGGGCTCCGCGCCGCTTTGCGCGCGGGCTGGAAGGCGGGGTCCTTGCCGCTCGCGAACTCGGCGATTTCTTTCGAGATGCGCATGCTGCACCAGTCGTGGCCGCACATCGCGCAGAAATCCGTGTCGACCTCGAGGTCCTCGTCGTGGAGCGCCCGCGCCGTCTCGCCGTCGAAAGCGAGCTCGAACTGCTTGGGCCAGTTGAGCGCGGCCCGCGCCCGCGAGAGGTCGTCGTCCCACTGCCGTGCGCCCGGGATGCCCCGCGCGATGTCGCCCGCGTGCGCCGCGATCTTGTACGCGATGCATCCGGCCTTCACGTCGAGAGCCTTCGGGAGGCCGACGTGTTCCTTCGGGGTCACGTAGCAGAGCATGGCCGCCCCGGCCCGCGCCGCCTCGGCGGCTCCGATGGCACTCGTGATGTGGTCGTAGCCCGGGAAGACGTCGGTGACGAGCGGCCCCAGCACGTAGAACGGCGCGTCGTCGCAGATCCTCTGCTCGAGCTGCATGTTCACGGCGATCTGGTCGAGGGGGACGTGGCCCGGACCTTCCACCATGACCTGCACGCCGGCTTCCCGCGCCCGGTGGACGAGCTCGCCCAGGGTCTGGAGCTCGGCGAGCTGTGCCGCGTCGGTCGCGTCGGCGAGACACCCCGGCCGGAGGCCATCGCCGAGCGAGTAGGTCACGTCGTACTCGCGCATGATGGCGCTGATTTCGTCGAAGAGCTCGTACATCGGGTTCTGCCGGTTGTGGTAGAGCATCCACTTGGCGAGCAGCGAACCGCCGCGGGAGACGATGCCCGTGACCCGCCCGCGGACCAGCGGGAGGTGCTCGCGCAAGATCCCGGCGTGGATCGTGAAGTAGTCGACCCCCTGCTGCGCCTGGCGTTCGATCTCGCGCAGGATGTCGTCGTACGTGAGCTCCTCGACCCTTTTCCCCACGATCATGCTGTAGATGGGCACCGTCCCGATCGGGATCGTGGCGTGGTCGATGATGGCCTGCCGGCACTCGTCGAGGTTTCCGCCCGTGGAAAGATCCATGAGCGTGTCGGCGCCGTACTTCTGCGCCCACTGGAGCTTTTCCACTTCCTCCGCGGTCCCGCTGCTCACGGGCGAGGCGCCGATGTTCGCGTTGATCTTGGTCGTGATCTTCCGCCCGATCCCGGTGGGATCGAGCCGTTTGGGTGCCCGCTCGCCGCGCAGCACGTCGGGGCGCGAGATCCAGGCCCAGCGCTGCGCCACGGTCTGGTTGACCCAGAGAAGCGCGTCACCCCGCGCGCCCGGGTGTCCCACCGGCCTCCACGCCGATTCTTCTTCCGGCGGAGGCCCCGAAGGCTTCTGCCCGCTGCTTCCCGCGAGATGCCGCTTGTTGGCGGGGATCACGAGGCGGCCTCGCGCCACCTCTTCGCGGACGAATTCGGGACTCACGTTCTCCCGCTGCGCCACCCGGCGCATTTCCGGAGTGACGATACCTTTCCGTGCTGCTTCGAGCTGCGTCATGGAGACCACCGCCTTGGGAGCGAACTGGCCCAAGCGTACGTCGCTCGGAAAAACCGTTCAAGCCGCGCCCATCCGGCTTCGAGGACGAGGGAAGGGGAGACCGGCGTCTCCGCCCCTGCGGCGCGGCGCGGACCTCTTCGACGGGACGGACCGAAGGCGGGAAAAGCAAAGGCGGGAAAAACGAGTCCGGTGGAAAAGTCGTCCTGTCGCCGGGGGGCGCCCGGACTTGCACGGGTGCGCCCGCTCGCCCCGCGGCCCTGCCTTCCGTGCATCGGCTTGCGTCGCCCGAATCCCCGTGCGACCTTGGGGGCGTCCCATGGGCAAGAGCCTTCTCGACAAGGTCTGGGAAGCGCACACGGTGCGGGAGCTTCCGACCGGCCAGACGCAGCTTTTCGTGGGGCTGCATCTGATCCACGAAGTCACGAGCCCGCAGGCCTTCTCCATGCTGCGCGAGGCGGGCCTGCGTGTGCTCTTTCCCGAGCGGACGGTCGCCACCGTGGACCACATCGTCCCCACCGACACGCGCGAGCGGCCTTACGCGGACGCGGACGCCGAGCGCATGATGACGGCCCTCGAGCGCAACTGCCGGGAGTTCGGAATTCGGCTCCTGGGCCCCGAGACGGGACAACAGGGGATCGTTCACGTGATCGGACCCGAGCTCGGCCTGACCCAGCCCGGCATGACGGTGGCTTGCGGAGACAGCCACACGAGCACGCACGGCGCCTTCGGCTGTGTGGCCTTCGGCATCGGGACGAGCCAGGTGCGCGACGTTCTCGCCACGCAGTGCGTGGCGATGAAAAAACCCAAGGTCCGCCGCATCGTCGTCGAGGGCACGCTCTCGAGGGGAGTCTACGCCAAGGACGTGATCCTCGCGATCATCCGCCGGCTCGGTGTCAAGGGTGGCGTCGGATACGCCTACGAGTACGCTGGCCCGGTCTTCGAGCGCATGACGATGGAAGAGCGGATGACCGTCTGCAACATGAGCATCGAAGGCGGGGCGCGCCTGGGCTACGTGAACCCCGACGAGACGACCTTCGCCTACCTGCGCGGGCGGCCCTTCGCTCCCGCGGGGGAAGCCTTCGAGCACGCGGTCGCGTGGTGGAAGTCGATGGCTTCCGACCCCGACGCCCGCTACGACGACGTCGTGCGGCTCGAGGCCGATTCGATCGGCCCCATGGTCACCTGGGGGATCCATCCGGGTCACGCCATTTCCGTCGACGAGGAGGTCCCGCCGCCCGAAGCCTTTCCGGAGGAGGAAAGGCGGACCGTCGAAGAAGCCTACGCGTACATGGACCTCCGGCCGGGAAGGCCGCTCCGGGGTTTTCGGATCGACGTGGCTTTCATCGGCTCGTGCACGAACGCCCGGATTTCGGACCTCCGCGAAGCGGCCCGCGTGGCGCGCAAGGGAAAGGTCGCGCCGCATGTCCGGGCGCTCGTGGTTCCGGGCTCGCAGCAGGTCGCCCGGCAGGCCGAGGAGGAGGGGCTCGCCGAGATCTTCCGGGAGGCGGGCTTCGAGTGGCGGCTTCCGGGCTGTTCGATGTGCCTTGCGATGAACCCGGACAAGCTCGTCGGAAGGCAGGTCTGCGCGTCTTCGAGCAACCGGAATTTCCGCGGGCGGCAGGGCAGCCCCACGGGCAGGACCCTTCTCATGAGTCCCGCCATGGTGGCGGCCGCGGCCCTGGAAGGCGCGGTCACGGACGTCCGCGGGTGGCTCGACCCGGAGGATGCCGCATGAAAGAGCGCACGCCGATCCGGACGGTGCGGGGCCGCCCGCTGCCGATTCGGGGCAACGACATCGACACGGATCAGATCCTGCCGGCGCGTTTCATGAAGGTGGTGACGTTCGACGGCCTGGGGCGCTACGCCTTCCACGACCTGCGGTTCGACGCCGAGGGCCGCCCCCGCGGTCACGTGCTCGACGACCCGCGCTTCGCGACGACGGGCGCTCGCATAGCGTTGGTCAACAAAAACTTCGGATGCGGCTCCTCGCGCGAGCACGCCCCGCAGGCGCTCTGGCGCTGCGGGATCCGGGCCATGGTCGGGGAATCGTTCGCCGACATTTTCTTCGCGAACTGCGTCGCGATCGGTCTCCCTTGCGCCGTTGCCGACCCGGCTCACGTGGCGGCTCTGATGGAGGAAGCCGAGAGGGACCCCGAAGGAGAAGTCCTGCTCGATCTCGAGAAGCGCGAGGTTTCCTTCGGGGGCAAGACCTATCCCGTTTCTCTCCCGTCGGACGCCCGCGCCCTTTTTCTCGAAGGGACGTGGAACACGACGGGGATGCTGCTCGAGGCCGAGCCCGCGATCCGCGAGACCGCGGCGAGGCTTCCTTACGTCACGGGCTTCCGGGGCACGTAGTTCCCTCGTGTTCGGGCAGCCCCGAGGGTAACCCCAGCGCTTCGAGGAAAAGGGAGAAGACCGCCCGGTTCGGAAGAAAGCCACCGAAGAGTTCCGAGCGTGCACCGCGGGCCGCGAGGAAGACGTCTTCTCCCGAATGCGCACCCCACTCGAGGGGAACGAAGGCCGGTGCCGTCCCCGGGGGGCGGGATTCGAAGCCTCCGGGACCCGTGGAAAATGTCACGACGGGGTAGGGTTTTCCGAAGGCGTCCACGCCCGCGCTGCCCGAGAGTGCTTGCCGCAGCTCCGAATCGGAAGCCACGAGCGGATAGCCGTTGATCGCAAGCCCGTGGGAGTGGTCGGCGGTGACGACGACGAGCGTGTCCTCGAGGTCGACGAGCTCGAGGGCCCGCCCTACGGCCCGATCGAAAGCGAGGATTTCCGCGACGGCGGCCTCGGGATGGTTGGCGTGGAGCGCGAAGTCGATCTGCCCCCCTTCGACCAGCAGGAAATACGGCTTCCCCGACCTCTCGAGAGCCTCGAGCGCTACTTCCGCCATCTCCACGAGCGAAGGGCTTCGTTTTCTCGTGAGCTCGGGCTCGAGGTGGGAAGGAGCGAAGAGACCGAGAATCTTCGGAGGCGGCGAGACCTCGAGCTCGCGAAGCTCGTCTCGGTCGCGGACGAAGCGGTAGCCCCTTCGAACGAGCTCCGCGGCGAGATCGCGCCCGTCCTCCCTCGCCCCTCGAAGTTCCGGGTCCTCGGGGGCGGCGGTCGTCGAAGGAAGGAAAAGGGCTCGCCCTCCGCCCAGGACGACGTCCGGGGCGAAGTGGTCGGCGAGCTGCGCCGCGATGTCGAGCTCCCGATCCCGGTGCGGCACGTGGGCGTAGAGCGCCGCAGGGGTGGCGTGCGTGACGCGGGTGTTCGTGACCACTCCGGTGGCCATGCCGTGCCGTGCGGCGATTTCCGCGATGCTCGGCGGGGAGCGAAAGCTTCCGTCCGGGCAGGGCGACATCCCGAGCCGTTCGTTGTCCGTCGCCTCTCCCGCGAAAAGCGCCGTCGCCGCGGCCGCCGAATCCGTCACGACACCGTTCCGGCTGCGCGTGGAGACGAGCGCCGTGTGGGGAAACGTGTCGACGACCAGTCCGCGCCCTTCCCCGAGGGCCTCGAGCCGCGCGAGCGTGTAGGCCGAGACGCCCAGACCGTCGCCGAGAAAGACGACGAGGTTTCGCGCCCGCGCGTCCGGCCCGCGAACCAGCGGGAAACCGCAGGCCGCGACCCCCGAAAGGCCCGCGAGCAGAAGGTGGAAGAGGAGCGTTCTCAACCCAGAAGGAGCCAGTAGAACCAGAGCGCCCAGACCAGGGCCCCGATCACGAGCAAGGGCCCCAGGTTGCTCGCGCGGCGGGAGAGACGGCCCCGGGCGTGGCGCAGGG
This sequence comes from Candidatus Binatia bacterium, assembly GCA_026004195.1. Classification (NCBI taxonomy): domain Bacteria; phylum Candidatus Binatota; class Binatia (SeqCode); species Binatia bacterium. Next base: position 212,298 of record BPIQ01000002.1, on the reverse strand, counting down.
GGAGCGGCGAGGCTTCGGGTTCGAGTCGGAGGAGTTGCCAGCGGCCGAGCTGCGACTGCGAGAGCTTCTCTTCGAGCTCTCGGCGTGCCGTCGCCGGGTCGGCCGCGTCGACCTCGAGTAGCCGCACGGTGGCGTGGTACCGGGGCATACCCCGACATTAGCGCGAGGACGAGCTTCGAGCCACACGAATTCGGATTTGCGCGGGCGGACCCGGGTTCCCCCCCGAGTCGCGGAGCCTCACGGTGAGAAGGGTCTCGCCAAGGGGAAAAGAGAACGCTTCCGAGACGAGCGTGCAGAACTGTACGGTGGAAAGCGGGGAGGCGAACGCGAAATGGCTCGCGGCGTCCTGCGTGCAGGGGAACTGCGAGCGGTCGAAGGCACGGAAGCGACACGCGAAGTCGTTCACGGCGTCGCTGACCGTACGCTCGAGCGCGAACGTCGGCGGGTCCACGGCGGGCACGCCGCCCAGCTCCGGGGCGGAGTTGTCGCAGGGGGCGGGGCTCCCGTTCCCCAGGCTTCGGCTCGAGAGGATTTCCAGGTCGGGCCGCACCGCAGGATCGAAAGGACTCCAGTGGAACGTGCGGGTTCCTACGTCGAGACCGCTCGGACCGGGCCTTCCTTCCACGAAGAGCAGAAAGCCCTGGGGAAAAGCCGTCTCGTAGAGGGGTGGGCCTTCCGTCGCGGACGAGGGGAGCAGCACCCGCCCGCTCGGATCGGCGACGCCGAACGCCGTGACGACGGGACCGATCGGGGTGGGCGAGGGGACGACGGGTGTTTCCGTGGGCGGAAGAGGAGCGGGTGTCGTGGGTTCCGCTGTGGGCGTGAAGGTGGGCACGGGCGGTGTCGGCATCGGGGTTGGCGTGGGCGGCAGCGGTGAGGGTGTCGCGGTCGGGGGGACGAAAGTCGGCGTCGGCGTTTGCGAAGGTGGGGGACTCGCCGTGGGCGTCGCGCTCGGGGGGGCGGCCGTGGGCGTGCGTTCGCCGCTACCGCCGCCCGAACCCCCGCAAGCCGCGGCGAAAAGGACGAAAGACACGCAGAAGAGGATCTTGCGCCGCCGCACGACCCCGACCATCCTGCGGCCGGCTAGTACACGGTGCGGGGAAATTCAAGCGGCGCGACCTACGCCTCGCCTTCCTCGGTGACGTTCAGGTTGACGAGTGCGAAGAAAAGCTCGTCGAGAGTTCCGTAACGGAAGGCCCTCGGCGTGTGGGGGGCCAGGTCTTCGGCTTCCATGCTCCAGCCCGATTCTTCGTCGCCGTAGACGGGGAGAACCTCGATCCCGACTTTGAGCAGCGTCGTGGGAACTGGCCGTGACAGAGGGTGCGGCATTTTCCGTCGGTCCTGCTCGTGGGGCTGCTGCAGAATCCGTGCCACCGAAGAGTTCGCTCCGTCGTCATGAAAACCCCCGTCCTCCTCGAGAGTTCCATGGCAACGAAGCATGACATTCCGTACCATGAAGTCTCGATTCGGCATGAAACCGACTCGCGGCACCCTGCGGAAATCCGCCGGAAAGCTGGCCCCCGGCAAGGTTCCGAGGTCGGTTCTCGAGGAACTTTTCCGGCTCTCGGGGGAGCGCGACCCTCGGGTTCTCGTCGGTGCGGGCTTCGGAGTCGACGCCGCGGTGGTAGGAGTCGGAAACGGTCGGGTGCTCGTCCTCAAGAGCGATCCCGTCACGTTCACCGAGGAGGAAGCCGGGTGGTATGCGGTCCACGTCAATGCCAACGACATCGCCGTGATGGGGGCGAGACCCCGCTGGTTCCAGCCCACCATCCTGTTACCGCCCGGGACGACACGAGAGGCGGTGCGCTCGGTCGCCCGGGAAATCCACCGGGCCGCGAAGAGTCTCGGCATTGCGGTGACAGGCGGGCACACCGAAGTGACACCGGCCGTGCGGCAGATCGTCGTCGCGGGGGACATGCAGGGTACGGCTCTCCGGCGCGAGCTCGTGACCCCGGCTCGGGTACGTCCCGGAGACGCGCTGCTTCTCGTGGGAAGCGCGGCGCTCGAAGGAACTTCGATCCTCGCACGGCGGGACTTCGCCCGCACCACGCGCCTTCTGGGCGCGAGGGGTGCACGCCGGGCGGCAAGGTTCCACCGGGTCCCGGGAATCTCCGTCGTGGCTCCTGCTCTGCTCTGTGCCCGGGCAGGCGCGAGCGGGATGCACGACGCGACCGAAGGAGGCGTCGCGATGGCGCTCTACGAGTTCGCGGAGGCATCGGGCGTCCGTTTCGTCGTCGACCTCGACCGGATCCCGGTACGCGAAGAGACGCGGGTGCTCTGCGGTCACTACGGACTCGACCCGCTGCGGCTTCTGTCCTCGGGCGCTCTCCTGGTCGCCGTGCCCGCGGAGCGGTGCGAAAAGGTAGCCGGGGTGCTCGAACGGCGGGGGTATCGGGTCGGACGGCTGGGCTCCGCCGAGAAGGGAAGGGGAGTTCGGGCTACGAGGGCCGGAAAAGTCGTGCCGTTCCGGTACTCCGAGCGGGACGAGCTGGCTCGCCTCGACGTCACGCCTCGCAGCAGGACGGCCGGCCGGTGAGGGTTCGGGCTTCGCCGAGAAGGCGGAGCGCCGTCCGGTCTCCGGGTTCGCGCCGGAGGATCTCCTCGAGGTGGACGATCGCGAATTCCGCGTACCCCCGTTCGACGAGCCACCGCGCGAGGCGCAGACGCGTTTTCCCGTCCAGGGGGTCTTTTTCCACGGCGGCGCAGAGCTTCGCCAAAAGGCGCTGCGGGTCCGGGCTTTTCCGACGCTTGCGAGTGCTCGTCTTCCGGTAGAGGAGGGCTCCGGGTGCGATGCAGCGCTCGAACGATTCTCCGAGGGAAGCCGAGTCGTACTCCCCCGCTCCCAGAAGGAGGTAGCTTCCCTTCCGGAGAGTCCCCGCGAGACGAGCCGCGAGCCGCTCCTGCGCTTGCGGGCCGAGACGGGAGAAAAGCCCGCGACAGACCGTAAGGCGCGGGTTCGGGACTCGGCGGCGCACCTCGCGCAGCGGCGTGTCCAGGACGTCCAGGGTGACGAACCGCACGGCGTCGCGCAGATACCTCTTCGCTCTCCAGGAGCCGCCGATCCTGCGGAAGCAGGTCCGGATGGGTTCGTTTTCCGACCCGGCAAGGACCGCGGCCGGCACGAGCCCGTACCGCCCGGTCTCCACCACCACGGGGTCCGAGTGCGTGGCGACGACCCGGGCACGCGGGTGCACGGTGAGAAGCCAGGCAGCCAGAAGGAAGGCGTCCGAGGGACTACCGGGCTGGACGAGCCAGCAGAGAAAGCGACCTTCCGCGGGGCTCCTTTCTGCGAGGACGAAGCGGCTTGCCGCACGAGCCTCGCTCCAGTCCGGGGAGCGGAGCTCTCCGGGTTCGAAGAGGGTCGCACGGAGTGCGCTCCAGAGGGGGCCGTGGAGCGGAGCCCGGAGAAGAGCACTCAGGAGCACTTTCGTGTCGACCCCGAGCCTCCTGGCCAGCGAAGAGGCGGCCCTGGCGAGAAGAAAGGGTTCGGTCTGTTCGGGGACCTTCGTGCGAAGGCGTTCGAGTGCGAGGCAAGGCCGAAGCATTGCCCGGCTCCTCCATCAAGGAACGTGCCAGTTCGGGGCTCCTCGTGCGCCGATTCCCGGCGGGACCCCCGGCGCGCGATGGGCGCCAAAAAGTCCGCTTTTTTGGCTTTTCCTTTACCGCGGCCTTTCCTTCGGTTGGCAAAGCGCATTCCAACGCACGGAGCTTTTCGTTAAGCTTCGGCGCCATGCCTTCCGGCAAGGCCTGGTCCGGTCGCTTCGCGGAACGCACGCGGCCCGAGGTGGAGCTCTTCACCTCTTCGCTGGCCGTCGACCGCCGCCTCTACCGGTACGACATCCGGGGCAGCGAGGCGCACTGCCGCGCGCTCGCCCGGGCCGGAATTCTCCGCAAAGGGGAAGAGGCCCGGATTCTCGGGGCCCTGCGAGAAATCGAGGCGGAAATCGACTCCGGCCGATTCGCCTGGCGGCCCGAAGACGAAGATATCCACATGGCCGTGGAGCGCCGCCTGATCGAGAAGCTGGGTCCCCTCGGCGGCAAACTGCACACGGGCCGCAGCCGGAACGACCAGGTCGTGCTCGATCTCTTTCTCTACCTTCGGGACGAAACGGAAGCGATCGGCGCCGAGTTGCGGGCGCTCGAGGCGGCGCTGGCCCGCCAGGCACGCGCCCACGTCGACACGGTTCTCCCCCTTTACACGCACCTGCAGCCCGCCCAACCCGTGCTCCTCGCGCACCACCTCCTCGCCTACGTGGAGATGCTCGAGCGGGACCGGCTGCGCTTCGCGGACTGCCGCCGCAGGCTCGACGTTCTCCCTCTCGGCGCAGGAGCCGGTGCGGGGACGGGGTTCGGCCTCGACCTGCGGTTTTTGGGGCGGCTTCTGGGCTTCCGCAGGGTGACGGCGAACAGCATCGACGCCGTGGCGAGCCGCGACGTGCCGGTGGAGTTTCTCTCGGCCGCTGCCATCGCCGGGATGCACCTGAGCCGGCTCGCCGAGGAGCTCGTCCTCTGGGCTTCTCCGGAGTTCGGGTTCGTCGAGCTACCCGATGCGTTCGCGACGGGCAGCTCGATGATGCCGCAAAAGAAAAACCCCGACGTGGCCGAGCTCGTCCGAGGCCGAACCGGGCGGCTCTACGGCAACCTCCTCGCACTTCTCACGGTGCTCAAAGGTCTTCCGCTCGCCTACAACCGCGACCTCCAGGAAGACAAAGAGCCCCTCTTCTCGAGTGCCGACACGCTGCGGGCTTCTCTCGGGATTCTCGCCGCGATGGTTCCCCACCTGAAGTTCCGTCCGGAGAGGATGCGCGAGGCCGCGCTCGAGGGCTTCACGCTGGCGACCGAGCTCGCGGATTATCTCGTCCTCAAAGGGGTGCCCTTCCGGGAAGCCCACGCCGTCGTCGGAAGGCTCGTGCGTTACTGTCTCGAGCACGGTCGGGGACTCGAGACGCTCGAGCTCGAGGAGCTGCGGCGCTTCTCGCCGAAGTTCGACCGCGACGTGCAGGCGTGGCTCACGCTCGAGCACGCGGTCGGACGCCGGAAAGCCCCGGGAGGCACGGCGAAGAGAAACGTGCTCCGCCGGCTCGCCCGACTCGGGCTGTGAGGGGCCGTGAGGCTGCTCTCCTCCGGAACGAGGTGGGTGGTCCTTCTGGCCCTGGCGGTGCTCGCCTGCGGGCGCAAGGGACCCGTGCGCCCGCTGGAGCTGCTGCTTCCGGAGCCCGTCTCGGAGCTCCGGGCGAGCGTGGAGGGCGGGGCCGTCGTCCTCCGATGGCGGGCCCCGAACCGCCGGCTCGACGGAAGCCGGCTCGAGGACCTCTCGTCCTTCCTCGTGGAGAGGGCGGAGAACGAGGGGCCTTTCCGGGTCGTGGGAGTCGTCGTCCTCGACGAGGAAGACCGCGCGCTCGAAGTGCGGCGGTTCGCTTTCCGCGACGAGACGGTGGAGTCCGGCGCGAGATACCGCTACCGGGTTGTGTCGCGGACGCTCGAGGGCTACGTTAGTCCGGCCTCGGTTCCGGTGGAAATCCGGGTCGACGGGGTGTCGGGCCGCGAGCCGGGAAAGGGACCACCATGAAGCGGGTTCGGTTCGTGAAGATGCACGGCCTCGGGAACGACTACGTGTACGTGGACGGGTTCTCCCAGGTACTCGAAAACCCGGGCGAGCTCGCACGGCGATGGAGCCCCCGCCGCACCGGCATCGGGTCCGACGGCCTGATCCTGATCCTCCCTTCCCGGGAGGCGGACTGCCGGATGGAAATCTACAACGCGGACGGAAGCCGCGCCGAGATGTGCGGGAACGGCATCCGGTGCGTCGCAAAGTACGTCTACGAGTCCGGCATCGCGAAGAAAAACCCGCTCCGGGTCGAAACGGACGCGGGCGAGAAAATCGTCTGGCTCGAGGTGGACGAGGCAGGCCGCGTGCGACGGGCGACCGTCGACATGGGCTCCCCGATCCTCGAAGGGCCGAGGATCCCGGTCCGGGCCGAGGGACGGGTCGTCGGCTATCCGCTGGAGGTCGACGGGGAGCGCGTTCGCGTCACCTGCGTTTCCATGGGCAACCCGCACTGTGTCGTTTTCGTCGAGAGCCCGGAGCGGCTCGAAAGTCTCGACCTCGCCACCGTGGGCCCCCGTTTCGAGCACCACCCGTTTTTCCCGAACAGGGTGAACACGGAGTTCGTCCACGTCGAAGGTCCGGGACGACTCGTGGCCCGCGTCTGGGAGAGGGGTAGCGGCGAGACGATGGCGTGCGGTACCGGCGCCTGTGCGGCGGCCGTCGCGGCGGCGCTCGAGGGGCGGGGTGCGAGAAAGGCGACCGTGGCCCTTCGGGGCGGAGAGCTCGAGATCGACTGGCGCGAAGGCGACGGCCACGTGTACATGACCGGGCCGGCCACGGAAGTCTTTCGCGGAGAAATCGAGGTGGATGGATGAAGCCCGTTTTCGAAGGCGTCGTCACCGCGCTGGTCACGCCGTTTCGCGACGACAGGGTCGACTACGACGCGCTCGGTCGGCTCCTCGAGCTGCAGTTGGCGGCAGGAGTGGACGGTGTGGCACCCTGCGGGAGCACGGGCGAGTCGGCCACGCTGACGCACGAAGAGCACGTGGCCGTCGTCCGCTTCGTCGTCGAGCGGGTCCGCGGGCGCGTCCCCGTCATCGCGGGCACGGGCTCCAACTCCACGGCGGAAGCCGTGGCACTGACGCGGGCGGCCAAAGAGGCCGGGGCGGACGCGGCGCTCCTCATCTCGCCCTACTACAACAAGCCCACGCAGGAGGGGATTTACCGTCACTACCGGACGATTGCCGAGCAGACGCGCTTTCCGCTGATCCTCTACAACATTCCGGGCCGCACGGGCTCGAAGATCGAAGCGGAAACGATCGCGCGTCTCGCGGAGCTCGACGAGGTGGTGGGGCTGAAGGAAGCGACGGGTTCTCTCGACGAGGTGCAGCGGGTACTCTCGCTGTGCGGGGACCGACTCGCCGTCTACGCGGGCGACGACGCCCTCGCGCTCCCGATCCTGGCCGTGGGAGGACGCGGGGTCATCTCGGTGATCTCGAACGTTCTCCCGGCGGAGTTCGGGCGGGCCGTGCGCTCCGCGCTCCGGGGAGCGTGGGAGGAGGCGCGAGCCGAGCATTTCCGACTCCTGCCGTTGATGCACGCCCTCTTCCTCGAAACGAACCCCATACCCGTGAAGGCTTTGCTCTCGGCGATGGGGATCTGCCGGGACGAGTTGCGACTTCCCCTCGTTCCCATGAGCGACGGCCCGAGGAAAAAGCTCCTCGAGGTCGCGCGATCCGTGGGCGTTGCCTTGCCATGAGCCGGCCTCCGCTCGTCGTCTCCGGCGCTGCCGGCCGGATGGGAAGACAGCTCCTCTCTCTCGCTTTCGGAGAGGGATATCCCGTCCTCGGTGCCGTCGAAGCCCCCGGCCACCCTTTGCTCGGGACCGACGCGGGAGAGCTCGTGGGGGCAGGACGCCGCGGCGTTCCGATCGGGGACGACTACACGGCCCTTCCCGTCGAAAAGGGGGTCACGCTCGAGTTCACGAACCCGCAGGTCACGCTCGAACACCTCCGGGTCGCGGCGGCCCGGCAAGCCCCGATCGTCGTCGGAACCACGGGGTTCGACGACCTCGAGAGGCAGGAGCTCGAGGCACTGGCTTCGCGGACCCGCTCCGTCGTGGCTCCCAACATGAGCGTGGGCGTCAACGTCCTTCTCGGCCTCGTCGAGCTCGCCGCTCGATCTCTGGGGCACGACTTCGACATCGAGGTGCTCGAGCTGCATCACCGCATGAAGGAAGACGCGCCGAGTGGCACCGCCCTGGCGCTCGGGCGGGTCGCTGCGTCCGCGAGGGGGCGTGCTCTCGAGGAGATCGGGGTCTACGGCCGGCAGGGTAGGGTGGGCCGAAGAAAAGACAGCGAGATCGGGGTCCTGGCTCTACGCGGGGGAGATGCCGTGGGAGACCACACGGTCTATTTCCTCGGGCCGGGCGAACGGCTCGAGCTCACGCACAGGGCGCAAAGCCGAGAATGCCTGGCCCGGGGTGCGCTGCGGGCTGCCTCGTGGCTCTGGGAGCAGCGGCGAGCGGGGCTCTTTACCATGCGGGACGTCCTGGGCCTCGGCTCGGGTTTGTCAAAATGACAAAAACCCGTTATGGAAGTCCGCGCAGCGGTAACGGCCGCAGCTCGGGGGGAGGGTAGCGGGAGATCGGGCGAAAGAGGCGGCGGAAGTGCCTAGGCGCAAGGCTTCGGGTCCCACGGAAACACCCGAGATTTTCCACCGTGCGTTCATCGGCATCGGTTCGAACCTGGGCGACCGGGTCGAGAATTACCGCGAAGCCTGCCGGCGGATAGCCGAACTCCCCCACACGCGCATCGTCAAGGAATCGTCGCTCTACGAGAGCGAGCCGCTCGGGGATGCGAAAACCTGGTTCGTCAACGGCGTGATCGAGATCGAAACCGCGCTCTCTCCGCAGCAGCTTCTCTCCAAGCTCAAGGCCATCGAAAAAGCCATGGGGCGAAAGAAGGTGCGCGGAAAGCGGTGGGGCTCGCGGATCATCGACCTCGACATTCTCTTTTACGACCGCGAGGTGGTCGAGCAGCGGAACCTGAAGATCCCCCACAAGGAGCTACAGAACCGCCGATTCGTGCTCCTGCCGCTGAGCGAGCTCGCGCCCATGCTCGTCCACCCGACCCTCAACATGACCGTCACGGAGCTTTTGGCCGCACTGAAGGACTCGAAGAAAGTCCACCTTCTACGCATCGAGCCCCCGCCTCGGCGGGGGTGGGCCTAGTGCGTTTTTCGCGCCGGCCGGGCGCCCCGAGCGATCAGGTGGAACTTGCCTCGATCATGGCGGGTGCGTCCGCTGCGTTGACGAGGCCGTCCCCGTTCGCGTCGACCCCGGGGAGCGGGCGCGGCTCCCTCTGGCGGACGCGTGCGACCGTGTCCCCGTCTCCGTCGAAAATCTCGACGATCAGCAGCGCGAGGTCGAGCTCGTCGATCTGCCCGTCCCCGTTCGCGTCCCCCGCGAGCGGGGTCGGGCTCGGGGTCACCGTCGGGGTGGAGGTCACGGTCGGGGTAGGGCTCGGCGTGGGCGAGACGGGCGGCGTGGGGGAGGCCGTGGGGGCTTCCGAAGGGGTGGGCGAGGGCCGCGCCGTCGGCGTTCTCGTCGGAGTGGGGCTCGGCGGAGGGATGGGTGTCCGGGTGGGCGTGGCGCTCGCGGTCGGTGTGCCGGTCGGACGCGGAGTCGGGGTCCGGCTGGGTGTGGGTGTGAGGCTCGGTGTCCTGGTGAGGGAGGGCGTGAACGTCGGAAGGGGCGTGGGGCCGGGGGCGTCTTCGGTGGCGAGAACGAAGGCGATCGAGACGTCGCGGCGCTCTTCTGCCGGGATGTCGAGCGCGTCGAGGATCGGAAGGGCGAGACCGAAGGCCACGCCGCGAGCGAAAAGTCCCGGGTCGGACGGGGAGGCACCGCAGTCGAAGGTGGCGCCGCTCGCCGTGACGAGACAGGCGGGACCGTCGGGCTCCGGACAACGGAGTCCCGGGCCGATTGCCGACCCGGGCTGCGTGTCCGCGTCGTCGATGCGCGCCGAAGCCGACCCGGTGGTCAGGGGAACGAGACGGGGAGGGCGGATCCAGCCGTCGTCGTCCGTGCAGGGAAGGCCGTCGGGTCCGTAGGCGAAGGACTCGGGATCGGGCTCGCAACCCGGCCGACCTTCGCGGTCGAGGAGCACCGTGGCCGAGAGATAGGCCTCGAGTACGCCCGAGCCGATGCTGGCGGTCGAGGCGGAGGCGGTGCGAAGCGGCCCGTTGCACACGCCGGGATGCGGCGAGAGGGGGTTGCAGGCGGGTGGGGACTCCGAGCTTTCCTGGCATGCTCGGTCGAGTGTCTCCGGGTCCTCTTCGTCGCACGTGCCCTGGGTCACGTGGTCCTGAGCGAGCACGAAAGCGTCGAGGGTGCTCGCCCCGCAGTCGATCCATCCCGCTCCGGCGTTCCCGGGTCCGAAGCGCTCGGGAAGGGGCATCGGCCGGAGGCAGGTGCACGCGGACAGGGTCTGGACGGGTGGGATCTCCCAGTCTTCGGGTCGCAGCGTCACGGGAATTCGTCCGTCCGGGCCCGGCTTTCCGACCCGGAGCACGATCCGGCCCGCGAGCCCCGGGGTTTCGTCCGCGAAAATCCGCGCAAAACGGGTCTGGAGCACGAAACGGCTCCGCCCCGGGTCGAGCTCGATCACCACCGGAGTCTCGAGCGTGCAGTTCGCCGCGCAGCCGTCCCCCCCGAAGACGTTACCGTCGTCGCACTCCTCGGTGTCGTCGACCGTTCCGTTCCCGCAGACGCCCGAGGGCGTCGCGGTGGGGGTCGGCGTCGGCGGGGGCTCGGTCGGGGTCGTGGCCGGGGCGCGCCCCGAAAGCAAGGCCAGGACGAGAAAGCCGAATGCGGGGGCGCGGAAAGAGAAAACCTTTTCTTTCCGTTGACGCAGCACGCCGCGAGGCTTTAGCACAGTTCCCTAGGACTTCGAAATCACCACGCGCCAGCTTCCCTCGTCCGCCGGCTCGCTTTCGAGGACGTAGTAGCCGGCCGCTTCGGCGGCTCGCGGCAGGTCCCGTACGGCTCGGGGGTCGTCCAGGAGGAATTCGAGGGCTTCCCCGTCGGGAAGGGATTCGAGGCGGACCTTCGCTCTGGCCCAGTTCAGGGGGCAAGGAACGCCGCGGAGGTCCACCCGGGCGACGACGGTCGGCGAGCGGTGACGGATCATGGTGCGGTCCTCGGGAACTGCTATACTCCGGCTGCGGTGCGGTCGAGCCTAATCCCAGCCTGGCCCGGACGCAATCCGGGAAAAGTCCCGGCTCCTCGGAGGGGGCGCTGATGGAGCGGTACACCTTGCGCGTGCCGGTGGGGGGGCGGCGCGACTCTTTCCGGATCGCCTACGAAAAAGAGCTCAATCCGAGGCAGTACGAAGCCGTGATGGCCGGGGAAGGGCCGCTTCTCGTCGTCGCGGGGGCCGGAACGGGCAAGACGAGAACGCTCGTCTACCGTGTGGCGAGACTCGTCGAGTCGGGCGTGGACCCCGGCCGGATCCTCCTTCTCACCTTCACGCGCCGCGCGGCCGGGGAAATGCTCCGGCGTGCCTCGGCGCTCCTCGACGGCCGGTGCGAGCACGTGACGGGCGGTACGTTCCACTCGTTCGCCAACGTCGTGTTACGGCGGTACGGAAGCCGGATCGGCATTCGTCCCAACTTCACGATCCTGGACCGGGGGGACGCCGAGGACGTGGTGGGTCTTTTGCGGGCCGAACTCGGGCTCGACAGGGCTTCGCGTCGCTTTCCGCGCAAGCAGACGGTCGCGTCGATCCTGAGCGCGAGCGTGAACAAGTGCCTTTCCTTGCCCGAGCTCCTCGAGGCCGAGTACCCCCATCTTCTCGAAGAACTTCCGGACCTCGAGCGGCTCGAGCGGCGTTACCGCGAGTACAAAGCCGAACAGCAGCTTCTCGACTACGACGACCTGCTGCTGCGGTTGCGGGAGCTTCTTCTGGCCGACGAAGGGGTCCGTTTTCGGCTCGGCGACCACTACCGCTACGTTCTGGTCGACGAGTACCAGGATACGAACCTGCTGCAGGCCGAAATCGTCGAGCTTCTCGCTTGCGCCCACCGCAACGTGACGGTCGTGGGCGACGACGCCCAGAGCATCTACTCCTTCCGCGGCGCGAACTTCCGCAACATCGTCGAGTTTCCGAACCGCTTTCCGGGCACGAGAGTGATCCGGCTCGAGGAAAACTACCGGAGCACGCAGCCCATCCTCGACGTCGCGAACGCCATCCTGGCGCGGGCCAGGGAAGGGTACCGCAAGGTGCTCTACACGCGCCGGCAGGGCGGCGAGCGTCCGGTGCTGTTCGCCACCGGGACCGAGCGCATCCAGAGCAGGCTCGTGTGCCAGAAGATCCTCGAGCTCCGGGAAGAAGGCGTGCCGCTTTCCGAGATGGCCGTGCTGTTTCGCGCGGCTTACCATTCCTTCGACCTCGAGCTCGAGCTCGCCCGTGCGGGGATCCCGTTCGTCAAGCGGGGCGGCTTTCGCTTCGCCGAGAGTGCCCACATCAAGGACGTTCTCGCCCACCTTCGCATCGTCGCCAACCCGACGGACGCGGTGTCGTGGCATCGGGTCCTCCTCTTGCTCGAGGGCGTGGGGCCGCGCACGGCCGAGGTCGTTCTGCGCTCGATCCGGGGCGGAAGGCCGCCCGCCGAGGTGCTCCGAGAACCGGGGTTGCGAGGCGACCCCGCGGAGCTCGAGAATCTGGCGTCCCTCTACGAGCGGCTCGGCGGGCTTTCCTCGCCCGGGGCGCTCGTGGAGGAGGTCCTCCGCTACTACGAGGAGATCCTGCGTCGTCGGTACCGGGACGATTACCCGAAAAGAGAGCGGGATCTCGAGCAGTTCGCCGTACTCGCGGCTCGCTACAGGTCGCTCGACGCTCTGCTCGCCGACCTGGCCCTCGAACCGCCGGTCGACGTGAAAGACGGGCGGTGGATCACCGAAGAAAGCGCCGAGGAGGGGGTTCTCACGCTCTCGACCGTCCACTCGGCGAAGGGGCTCGAGTGGGACACGGTCTTCGTCATCTGGGTCGCGGAGGGCCGGTTTCCTTCGCTTTACGGCTTCGACGACCCGGGCGAAGTGGAAGAGGAGCGGCGCTTGCTCTACGTCGCGGCCACGAGAGCCAAAGAGCGTCTCTACTTCGTCTACCCCACCGAACTCTTCGAGCGAGGAGGGAACGTCTACTGGGGGAGCGTCTCGCGCTTTCTCGCGGACATCCCCGAAGACGTCCTGCGCCGGGCCGTCGTCGTCGAGGAGGACGTCAGTCCGGGGGATGGATCGCCACCTTGATGCTTCCGGCTTTCTTGTCGGAGGCCGTGGCGAAGCCTTCGGCGATGCGGTCGAGCGGAAAGCGGTGCGTGACCCACGCCCGTACCGTGTCGCGGTGGCGATCGAGGAGCTCGAGAGCGATTTCGAAGTCGGCACGGGGCCCCGTCCGTCCGTAGATCATCGAGCCGACCACACGGACCTCTTTGGCCATCAGGACGAGGGCCTGGATCGCTACGGGCTCGGGAAAAACCCCGAGCACGCTCACGCACCCGCCGGGGCGAACTGCGAACAGTGCCTGGGAAAGGGTGTTCGCCTTGCCTCCGACCGTTTCGATGACCGCGTCTACGGGGTTGTCCGCCGCGTAGGCCAGGAGCTCCCCTTCCTGCTCGTCGGTGAAGGGTACGGCACCGAGCGAGCGGGCAGCTTCGGCTTGCTGGGGGTAGCGCACCGTCACGAGGACTTCCGACGCGCCGGCCGAGCGGGCCGCGAGCGCAGCCAGAAGGCCGATGGTCCCTCCCCCGAGGACGAGAACACGCTGCCCGAGCCGGACTCCCGCGAGCCGGACTCCGTGAAGGGCGACCGAAGCCGGCTCGGCGAGCGCCCCCACGAACCAGTCGCACCCGGAGGGGAGCCGGAAGACCGAGCGTGCGGGAACCCGCACGAATTCGGCGAACCCGCCGTCTTCCTGGATTCCCAGAAGGCGCAGGTTTCGGCAGAGCTGGTAGTCGCCCACGAGGCAGTACGGGCAAGCCCCGCAGATCCGTACGGGCTCGACGGCGACGCGGTCGCCGGGAGCGGGGCCGCGGACGTCCTTTCCGAGTTCGGCGATTTCCCCCGCGATCTCGTGGCCCGGGCAGACCGGCGGGCAGGGGAGCGCCCCGTGGTAGTAGTGGAGGTCGCTGCCGCAGATCCCGCAGCTCCGGACTCGCACGAGGACGTCGGTCGGACCCGGTTCGGGGCGGGGAACTTCCCGGAGTTCGATCCGTCCGGGGGAGGGGCAGAAAGCGGCGAGCATTCGCGTCCTCGCAGGCCCCGTATGGTCGACGAGCCGGATCGAGTCAAACGCCCGGCTTGGCCCCGGCTACGCCGTTTGTGGCGAGATAGAAGAATGTTGCGGACGCAAAAGGCACTCTGCGCGGTCTTCTTCCTGCTCGCTTTCGCACTCCTGCCGCGGAGCGCGGGGGGCTGGACGGAGGAGGATTTCCAGCGAAAGCCCTATCTCCGGAGGCCTCTCGTGGCCGTGCCGAGCTCCGATCTCGAGCACGAGCGGACCGTGGTCGGGCGTAGGCTTTTCCGGCAAGTCCGCAAGGGAGATACGTTTCTCGACCTCGCTCGCTATTACGGCCTCGGCTTCGAGGAAATGAAGGACGCCAACCCCGGCGTCGACCCCTGGGTACCGCCGGAGGGGCAGATCGTTCTCCTGCCCACGGAGTGGGTCCTGCCGGACACGAAGTGGGAAGGCATCGTGGTGAACATCCCGGAAATGAGGCTTTACTACTTCCATCCGCGCGCGAAGCAGGACGAGGGCGTTCGCGTGAGCACGTTTCCGGTGGGACTCGGGCGGACCGAATGGAAGACGCCCCGGGGGCGCTTTCGAATTCGGGGCAAGACGGTGAACCCGACCTGGGTCATCCCGGAGTCCATTCGCCGGGAGCGGATCCAGGAGCGGGGCTGGAGCGAAGTTTCGATTCCAGGCGGTTCGCCCGACAATCCGCTCGGCAAACACCGGTTCGAGCTCACGCTCCCGATGTACGCCATCCACGGGACGAACATTCCCTGGGGCGTGGGTATGCAGGTGAGCCACGGCTGCATCCGGATGTACCCGGAAGACATCGAGCACCTCTTTCCCCAGGTCAAGATCGGGACTCCGGGCGAGTTCGTCTACCAGCCCGTCAAGGTGGGGGCGCGAGACGGGGAGATTTACGTCGAGGTCCACCGCGACATCTACCAGTACACGCCGGGGCTCTACCGGGAGGCGATGCGGCTTCTCGAAAAGCGCGGGTGGGCCGAGAAGATCGACCGGCGCCGGCTCGCACGGGCCGTCGAGGAACGGACGGGCGTACCGATGGTGATCTCCCGTTCCCCCGAGACCGAACTGGTGGAAGAAGAGGTCCTCGAGCTGCCGCGTCCGAGTGCCGCCCTCGGCGGTGGTTGAAGCGGGGCGGCCGTCAGGGGCCTGCCCACGAGTTCCCCACGCAAAAGCAGGGCGAGGCGCTGCCCGGGTCGCCCCGGCGGTGCCGCTCGCAGTCTTCTTGCGTCCGGAAGACCTCGGCCCGGTCGTTGCTCACCGTGACTCGTTGGCGCGTCGGCGGTATCGTGCCGGGCCTGGGAAAGGCCAGATACCCCCAGACGCTGCACGGGACGACCGAGGCGAGGCGGAGCCGAAGTCGCTCCACCTCGTCGAGAAGGCTCCGGTGGGCTTGCAGGAGCTCCCGGTGTTCCTGCTCCAAGGCTTCGAGCCGCCCGGTCGCACGGCGCTCGGCTTCGGCCAGGCGGTGGAGCTCTTCGGTGAGAATCGCGTTCTCTTCGCGGATGGCGGCGTTCTCCTCGTAAAGGCCCGTGTTCTCGTCGCGCAGCTTCTCCTGCACCTCGCGGAGCTGGACGAGGGATCGCTCCAGAGCCGCCAGTTGCTTCCCCACTTCGCCGCCTCGCGTCTCGCGGCTCCGACGGACGTCCGGCACGAAGAAAAAGGTCCGTTCCGCCCGGATCCACCGGGGCCAGTCGGGCGAGCGGAGTTCGAGATGGTAGATGCCCCGCTCTTCGAGGTACGAATCGGGTATGCGGAACGGTGAGCGGCGAACTCCGAGGTCCCAGGTTTTTCTGCCGCCGTACCTCAGGACGACCCGCATCCGCCGTGGCCCTTCCCAGGCGACGCGCACCGGCAGCTTCGCTTCGGCTCCTTCCGGAGGTTCGACGACCACGGGGCGAAGGGTTCTCCAGAGACTGGTTCGGAAGACCGCGTCTCCCGCGAAGGCCCCGAGAAAGGCGACCACCCCGAAGGCCAGAAGCCTCTTCATGCGGCGCGCATTATAGACCAGCCCGAGGCCGGATGGCGACGGGAAGACTTCAGTCGTAGAGCAGCGCTACGGCACGTACGGGCGCCCCGCTTCGATCGAGGACCGCCAGGGGGAAAGCAGCCAGGTAAATCCGGCGCTCGCCGATGAGCTGCTCGAGGTGGACGAGCCCCTCGAGGACCGGGATGCCGCGCTCGAAAAAGGGGAGGTGTGCCGGCCAGATTTTCTGCGGAGGGCTCCCTTTTTCCATTTCCTCGGCCGAGGTGCGAAGGTCGCTGATGCTGGGCATGTCGGTCGCGAGCGCGCGGATGTTCTTTTCGGCCAGCCAGTGTGCCGCGGGCTCCGAAAGATACGCATAGCGCGGCCACTCGTCGTCGGCCGGCGGCTCGTATCCCACGTGGAGCACGATGATCTCGTTTTCCCGGACCCGGTAGTTCTCGAGATCGGTCACGGTGATGGGACTGTTCCGGTCGTGCCATCGGAGGTCGAGCACCCGCGTCCAGCCGAAGAGTCTCTCGAGGGGGACCTCCGCGGGGCGCGCCCCGTTCTTGAGAAGCCGCGAGGGCGCGTCGAGATGCGCGCCCGCGTGGCTCAGGAGTCGGTAGTACGCGAAGCCGTAGGTCCGCAGCGGGTCTTCCGGAACGACGGGCTCGGCCTCGAGTCTCAGGTCGAGGCCGAAGAACGTGGCCGCCTTCCGGCCGTACTGGAGTTCGAGCGTCCTCTCGTCCAGAAGGGGCGAAAGATCCACGATCGCGCGGGGGCGTCGCGGGGCGGGAGGACGCCGGTCGCACGCGGCAAGGACCAGGATTCCGAGGAGAGTGCACACGAGCAACGAGCTTCGCGCGGGCATCGCCTTCCCATACCAGAGGGCTTTCCCTTTTGTCAGGGAGTTTTTTCGTCTTCGGCTGCGGGCGTGGGCTCGGCCCCCAGGAGGCTTTCCGCGGCGTTCCGCGCGATGCTGTTCCGACAGCAGGCGAGCGCGCAAAGCATCGCGACGAGCAGAAGCGTTCGCATGGTCGGGCACCCATACCACCGGCGGCCCGGGTTGCAAGCCCGGGAGGACCCCCGTTGTTTCGTTGACCCGAGCTTTCCAACTCTGGTAGATTTCCGCGGACTTTCGGGGGCCCGGGAGGCAGACAAGGGAGGGCACGGAGATGGAGAAGGCAAGAGTGACGTGGTTTTTGGCGGCCGTCGGCGGGGCTCTCGCCCTGTTCGCAGGCACGCCGGAAAGTTCGGCCCAGGCGCGGCACGGCCTCGATCGACCCGGCTTTTCGGTGGGGCTCGGGGCCACCGTGGGGCTTCCCGACTTCGACCTCGATTCTTTCGAAGCGCGCGCCGGAGAAGGCATGGAGCAGAACGAATCTTTCGGCTTCGACGTGCGGGCCGGCTACCGGCTCGCGAGAAGCCTCGCGGTGGAGGCCAACTTCCAGTACCACGACGAGTTCGGGATCGACTTCGACGGAGGGGGGAAGGCCGCCGAGGCCAACATCTGGACGCTCACCGCCAACCTGAAGCCCTATTTCGTGCCCGACGCCGAACCTCTTTCGGGCCGCTTGCAGGTGTACGGAGTCGTGGGCGGTGGGCTCGTGTGGGCGGAAGTCGACGGGTTTCGGGGTGGTGTCGGGATCGCCCGCGACGAGCTCGAGTTCGTGGGGCGTTTCGGCGCGGGCGCGGACGTTTACATGACGGACCGGATCGCGCTCTTCGGCGAGTACGTCTACCACCTCCCGACCGAGGACCTCGTCGATTTCCGCTTCGGGTCGACGGCCTTCGGAGTGCGCTTCGTTTTTCCGTCCGGCTGAAAGGAGCGGATGGCCTCGGTCCCACGCTGGCTCCTGAAAACCGAACCTTCGTCGTACTCGCTCGCCGATCTCGAGCGGGACCGCAAGACCGTGTGGGACGGCGTCCGGAACGCGCTCGCGCTCTCGTACCTCCGGCGCATCCGGAAGGGAGACCTCGTGCTCGTCTATCATACAGGTGAAGAGAAAGCCGTGGTCGGCGTGGCCCGCGCGGAGAGCGATCCGTACCCGGACCCGGAAGGCGAGGACGAGAAGCTCCTCGTCGTGGACGTGGGTTTCGTCCGCCGCCTCGCGCGCCCGGTTCCGCTGGCCGCGCTTCGCAAGGAGCCGGCTCTCCGGGACTGGGCACTTCTACGCCTGCCCAGGCTCTCGGTCTTGCCGGTCGGGCCCGACGAGTGGCGTGTGGTCGAACGACTCGCGGGAGAAAGGACGAAAAAGGCGTGAAGATCTATCTCGTCGCCCCGAAGAACCCGGAATCGTTCTGGACCTTCGACCGCATCCTCCCGAGCCTCGGCAGAAGATGTGTCTTCCCGAACCTCGCCCTTCCTACCGTCGCTGCCTTGACACCGCCCGAACACGAGGTGGTCCTCTGCGACGAGAACGTGGAGGAGGTGGACCTCGAGACGGACGCGGACATCGTCGGAATCACGGGCTACGTGATCCACCGCCGGCGCATCCTGGAACTCGCCCGGGAGTTCCGCGAGCGCGGTAGGTTCGTCGTGGTCGGCGGTCCTTTCGCCTCTCTTTGCCCGGAAGAGCTTCGCGGGAAGGTCGACGTCGTCTTCGTCGACGAGGCGGAGGAGACGTGGCCCCGGTTCCTCCGGGACTTCGAGAACGGAACCTGGCAGTCGGAGTACGTGCCCCGGGAGAAACCCGACCTCCGCGACGCTCCCGTCCCCCGTTTCGATCTCCTGAAGGTCGACCGCTACCGTACGATGACGATCCAGTTCGGCCGCGGATGCCCTTACCAGTGCGAGTTCTGCGACATCATCGTCATGTACGGCCGGCGGCCGAGGACGAAGCCGGTCGACCGCATCCTGGCGGAGGTCGAGGAAATCCACCGCCTCGGGGTGCGGAACGTCTTCGTCGTCGACGACAACTTCATCGGGAACAAGAAGGAAGCGAAGGCGTTGCTGCGCGCGCTCGCCGGCTGGCAGGAGGAGCGCGGTTACCCGATCGAGTTCATGACGGAAGTGACGCTCAACGTGGCTCAGGACGAGGAGCTTCTCGACCTCCTGCGCCGCGCGCGCTTCACGAGCGTCTTCGTCGGGATCGAATCGCCGCGAGCGGCGAGCCTCGCGGAAACGAAAAAGACGCAGAATCTCCGCCGCGACATCCTCGCTTCCGTCCACCGGATCCAGGAGGCCGGGATCGAGGTCATGGCGGGTATGATCGTGGGCTTCGACCACGACGACCCGGGGATCTTCGAGGAGCAGTTCCGCTTCATCGAGGACGCGCGGATTCCCGTCTCCATGACGGGCATGCTCAACGCGGTGCCGAAAACCCCCCTCTACCACCGGCTGAAAAAGGCGGGCCGCCTTCTCGCGGAGCACGTGGGCGACCAGTTCGTCTTCACGAACATCCTGCCGCTCCGGATGTCGCTCGCCGAGCTCTACGAAGGATACCGCGAGCTCCTGCGGAGGCTCTACGCCTACCGGAACTATCGTCGGCGTGCCATGTCCTTCATCCTCCGGCAGGGGCGAGGCGCTCCGGACCCGCGTGCTCTCGAACCGCGGCGAACTCGGCGTCTTCTTCCGCATGCTCTGGAACTGCGTCCTACGAGCTTCCCCGCAGCGGGCCTGGCTCACGCTTTCCCTCCTTTTCGAGACCGCGCTGCGCCGGCCTCGCGCCCTGCGCGACGCCGTGACGTTCGCCCTGCTGCACAAGCACTTCTACGAGTACGTGGAGGTCGTCTCGCGCGAAATCGACGCACTGCTGCCCACTCTCCCGCCGGCTCTTCGGGAGGCGTCGGCGACGGGCGATCCCTAAGGAGCCCGGAGCCTTTCGGCCACCCGCACCGCGTCCCGCGTCGGTCCCACGTCGTGGGTCCGCACCGCCGCCGCCCCGGAGAGAACGGCGGCCGTCGTGGCCGCGAGCGACGCCCAGAGGCGGTCTTCGGGGCGGGTGCGGCCCGTCCAGCGGCCGAGAAAGGATTTCCGGGAGACCCCGACGAGAAGCGGATGGCCCAGGCGGGAAAGCCTCGGGAGACCCCGCAAGAGGCGCCGGTCGACTTCGTCCCACGAGACCGGACCTTGCCGGAAAAAACCGATCCCGGGGTCGAGCACGATCCGGTGGCCGGGAATCCCGGCTCGCAGAGCGCGTTCGAGGGCTTCCTCCAGAAGGCGCTCGCACTCCTCGACGGGGTCCCCCGACCAGGGGCCCTTCTCGAGAGCCATGAGAACGACGCCCTCGGCGTCGGCGGCCACGTGCGGCATTTCCGGGTCTTCCCGGAGCCCGCTCGTGTCGTTCAGGATCCGCGCTCCGAGCCGGAGTGCTTCTCGGGCTACCTTCGCGCTCCGCGTGTCGACGGAAATCGGCACGGGCACCTCGCGGACGAGCAGGTCCAGGGCTTTCCTCGTCCGCTCGAGTTCCTCTTCGAGAGACAGGGCCGTGGGCCGGTAGGGGGCCGTGGAGCGGGCCCCGACGTCGAGGATTTCGGCCCCTTCGGATGCCATCGTGCGGGCGAGCGAGAGGAGAGCCTCGGGCTCCGTCACCACCGAGCCGGCGTAGAAAGATTCGGGGCTCACGTTGAGGACACCCACGAGCCGCACGGGACGGTCGGCTCCGATCTCCACGCCTCCGAGGACGGCCCGTGTCATGCCGGAAGAGAAGCCGGGCCGCGAGGCAGGGTCAAGGCGAGGGGGTGGGACGCGGCGTGGGGTCCCGGAGTCGTGGCCTCCCCGAGGCGTCGTAGTTGACGAGCACCTGCTCGGTCCGGGCGTCCACGACGGCCACGATTCCGCTCGGGACGTTGTGGCGCCAGGTGTCCCACCACTCCGAAGCGACCCGAAGTCGCTCCTCGCGCGGGACCGAAGTCCACTTCTCCACGTCCACGCGGAGGACGAGCAGGCGCTCGAGCTTCGGGTCCACCTCGACGCGCACGACGCCGTAGCGGTCGCGCAGGACAGGGTTCTGCCGGAGCCCGGCGAGAATTTCGTCCGGCGTGAGCCAGTGCGCGCTCGCCGCCCCACCGGCGCAGAGCACGGCGAGGGCAAGAAGGGAAAAAGGGGGCCCGCCCCGCCGACTCGAGACCGGGCGGGGCGGGCCTTTCTCGCTCACTGCTGGACTACGGAGTTCGTCGAACACTCGGGCGGGTGCGGCGGGCAGGTGGGTTCGGGCACCCCGAGACCGCCGTAGCCTCCTCCGTCCGCATCCACGAAGATCGGGTTCGTGAACGCGTAGGGGAAGGCGTCCTTGGCGACGAGGCTCACCGTGGCGTCGAGCGAGGTGGAGTCGGGGTCCTGGCTCGCTTCCACGATGTAGTAGGAGTCGGAGGTCACGGTGTCGGAAATCGTCGCCGAAAACCGCACGACGTCCGCCGGGTTCTGCTCGAAAGGATCCGCAGGACGCGGGTCCACGGCCGGCGTCGTTCCCGTGTCGAAGCACTGGATGACGCACCCGTTCTTGATGATCCGCACCTCGTCGACGGGCATCCAGGGCGGAGCCTGGACCTCGATGTCGAGGTTCACGGTCCCGGTCGCGGCGAGGGTCTCGCCGATTCCTGCCGTCGTCGTACCGTCGTCCACGGTGAACCGCACGAAGGGTCCCGAGCTCCCGACCATGTTCCCGGCGAGGACGGCCTCGTTGAAAGCGCGGACGTTCAGCGTGTCGGGCGCTGTCGGCAGGTCGCCCGCACCCACGAAGGTCCGCGAGTAACCGGGCAGCTCGACGACGATCCGGTGGGAATCGGAGACGCCCGTGCCCCAGATCGGGTGCTGGTTCCCCTGCCGCCCGGCGAGAACGCCCTGGTTGAGAAGGCTGATCCAGTCCCGTCGCTCCTCGACGAGAGTCGTGAAAAGGCCCTGGCCGCCGTTGTCGACTTCCATCACGTCGAAGTCGATGTTGCGGGTCCCGTTCGGGTTCTCGAAGCCGCTCCCGCAACCGGGCGTGTCGCAGATCGTGGCCTGGCTCTGCACGTTGCGGTCGAGCAGTATTTTGTTGCAGCCGTCGGCCGGGCTCGCCGGAAGCGAACCGCCCACGCAGCCGCAGACCCCGCCGGGACAGTCGGCCTGGATCGGTGCAGCTCCCGCCGTCGTTCGTGCCCCCGACGCATCGGTTCGAAGGACAGACGACCGGGTATTTCTGGCAGTCGGTGAGGGGAGCCGAGGGATCGAAGCCGATGTTGTTGAACTGGCCGATGCCGACCACCCCGGAAACCCCCGCACGAGGGTGGTTGAGCTGCACGACCACGTCGGCACAGGTTCCCTTGCGACATTCCGAATCGTCCGTGCAGGGGTTGCCCGCGTCCTTGCCGCCCGCGCACATCTTCCCGTGCACCACGCAGTCCCCTCCCGGGCAGTCGGCGTCGACGTTGCACCGGAGCCCGTCGTTGTCCCCGCCCGAGCACACCGACCCGCGGGCACGGTCGAAAATCACGTTGGGGCTCACCCCCTCGTCCTCGATCGACCCGTTCCGAGGGGCGAAAAGCCCGAAGACCTGCGGCCACGCGTTGATGTGCCCCCAGGCGTTGGAAGCGTAAGGTGGCTGGCTGACCGAAGTGGTAATTTCGGTGCCGGGAATCGCCGCGATGAAATCCCTGAGCCCGAGCTTTTTGATGACGGGCTCGTAGTCCGTCGTGATGTCGTGGTCCGTCGAGACCATGACTTCGAGACCTTCGCCGGCGAAGCTCCGCACCCGGTCCTCGAACGGAGCCGAGGAGTCGAGGCTCCGTCCCGAGTGGATGTGGAAATCCGCCGACATGTAGCCCGTCGTGTCCACGACCCGCCGGAGACTCGCGGCAAGCTCGACCGTTCCGCCCGACGGCACGACCACGTTTTCGAGTTTCTGGATCGTGTACTCGATGCCGCGGGAGACGTAGATCGTGTAGGTCCCGGGCCGGATTCGCTCTTTCACCTTTCCGTTGTGGGTGTAGATGACGTTTTTCTGCCCGGGGCCGCCCGCGAAGCTCGCGACGTCCGTCTCCGCCGTGTCGGGAACACAGATGGCTCCGGGGTCGCAATCCGAATCCGACGTGCAGGCCTCGCTGCGGCACCGCTTGTCGCTGGCACAGACTTCGCCCGCACCCGTGTTGCAGTCGGAGTTGTCCGTGCACTTTTTCGGCTCCTGGTTCGAGCAGGTGCTGAAACAGGTGTTTCCGCCGCAGTCCGCACTGCTGTTACAGCCTACGGTGAAATCGTTCGCGCACATCCCGCGGAAGAGGTTGAGCGAAAAGTTGAACCGCTGGGCGAAGCTGTAAGCCGCAAGCTCCCGTCGCATGTTCGGCGAAGGATCGAGCGAGAGCTTCGCGGGAATCCGCTCGCCCGTGTCGGCGTCGGTGATTTCCACCTTGAGGAGTCCCTCTTTTTCGGGCACGTCGATCGTGCCGAAAGAAACCTTCTCGAAGGGCCCGACGCTGAAGCCACAGACGCCGCCACCGGGACACTCGGAGTCGTCCTGGCAGAGCCCGCCGTCGTTGTCGCCTCCCGTGCACTCCTTCACGATGACTTCGTCACGCCCGGGGACCACGATGTGGAGCGCGTAAAGTCCCGGGGGCAGGAGCACGTTGCTCCACCCGGCCTTGGTTCGCACGGAAGTGACGGGTTCGTTGCCCTGCTTGGCGGGGTCCGTCTGCCCGCCGATGGGAGGACTGAGCGGCGGGTCTCCGGGACGGTCGCCGATCCGGATGAAGGTGACGGTACCGAAGTTCTTCGAGCCCGGCCGGAAACGCCCGGAGACGCGGCCGACCCCGTCCCCGTAGATTTTCGTGATGAGATTGCTCGGATTCCGCCGGTCGCTCACGACCGAGTGGACGTCGTTCTTCTTGCCGACCACGAATTCACGCGTGAAGACGATGGACTGGCCGTTCGGAATGTCGGTCCCGGAAAGCAGCGTTCCGATGCTCACAGCCGAGAGGAAGTCCGAGTGCAGCGCCACGACCTGGTCCGGAGCGACGATCTGCGTGAGCGTGCCGCCGGGGTTACCGCCGTTCGAGTCCTTCTTGGCGCCGAGCGAGCGGTAGCCGTAGGAGACGGAGTTGCCCGTCTTGCCCCGCGTGTACTTCCCGTCTTTGTTGTCGGAGTTGCCCGGTGCGGCGAAGTAGAGGCCGCGCGTGGAGGCGAGATTGGCCCCGAGCGCGAGGGGGTTCGTCAGGTCGAGCTGGGGATGGGAAAAGCCTCGCCCTTTCCCCGGCACGAAGGGCTCGAGACCGCGGCCCCCCCAGAGGAAGACGTCGATGATGGGCAGCGACTGCGTCGCGCCGCTCTGGTTCCACACTTCCGAGGTGACGGTGAGATGGAAGTCGTCGTCGCAGGCCTGATAACGCGTGCGGACGCGAAGCTTGGGATCGGTGCGGCTCGAGACCTGCGGCATGAGCATGATGCCGTAGACCGTGATGGCTGCACAGTCGTCGTTGTCGGCGGGACACTCCGGGTTCGCCGTTCCCACGCTCGCGCAGGGGTTCGTCGACGCTCCCCACGGCACTTCGTCCCCTTGCCGGAACAAGAATACGTTGTCGATGCTCAGCCCTCCGACGTTGAAGCTCTGCGGGAGCTGGTCGTTTCTCTTCTTGCGGAGCCCGAGATCGATGAGCGTGCCGCCCGTCGCCACGGCGTTGGACGACGTACGGTCCACGGAGACGGTCCCGCCGCCCGCGACGTCGATGTCCACCGTCGCGATGTCGTCGATGACGGCTTCGACGCGGTCGTTGCTCAGGTACCAGTCGCCGACTCCACCGATGGCGTCGCTTCCGCCGGGGAGGAGCTTTTTCGCCGTGTCGAGCGTCACTTGCTCCGCCGTGCAGTGGTTGCACACGGCGTGACCCGGGGCGGGCCACACCAGAGCCACGAGCGAGATGACCAGAGCCGTTTTGCGCATCGTCCGTTCCCCCCTTGGGGCCGAAAAACCCGCCGAGAGGCGGGAGCGGCCCTAGCTTCGCGAATACTCTCCCCCGCAGGCGTATGTCAATCGGGATTTCGCAGGCACGACGGCCTTCCGGCTCCCCGGGGCCGCCGAAAATGGCCCGTTGTGCTTGACAAAGTGACCGTGCCTCGTGCTAGTGGCGTGCGGGCGGCGTACTTGCCCGGGAAGGGAGGGGAAGATGAAAACGCGCGAACGAGTGGTCTGGGTTCTCGTGGTGGTGTTTTGGGCGGCGGCCTCTTGGGCCGCCGAGCCGCTTCTCGGCCGGTCGGCCCGACTTTCTCCCCTTCGCGTCGAGCCGGCTTTTTCGGGCAACTACCTGAAGGACGCCCTGGTGATCGGACACCGGCAGCTGCGGGGCGAGTTCTCCGGACAGGTGTTCCGGAAGTTCGAGCGCATCGACATCCACAACTACGACTTCCTCGTCACGGTAGGCGTCTGGCCCCGGGCGGAGTTGGGCGTGGACGTGCCGATCGTGAACCTGGACCCGCGCGGTGACGTGGGACAGGAGCTCGGCGTCGGGGACATCAGTATCTGGGGAAAGTACAACGTAGCTACGCTCGAAGGGCTCGCGGCTCCCGACGATTTTCTCGCGCTCACCGTGGGTTTCGAGTTCCAGGCCGAGACGGCGGACGACAGCCAGCGGGTCCCCTGCGACGGCGTGGGCGCGACCTGCGGGATGGGAATTCCCGAACACGGCTACAACCCCTTTGCCTCCTTCCGGTATGCCACGGGCAACGTGGCGCTCGCCGGGCACGTGGGCTACGAATTTTTCGAGTCGCCCGTCGGCGAAGTGTTCAACTGGGACGTGAGCCCCATGGTGGCTCTGGCTCCCGACATTTTCTTGCGGCTCGAGCTCGTGGGGCTCCACCAGTTCGACGGGGACGAGCGGCACATCTTTTCCGTGGCCCCGGGGATCGACTGGGTCCTCGACTACATCACGTTGCGCGTGGCCGGGCTTCAAAGGGGCGACGGACGACGCCGCCGACTGGGGACTCGGGGGCGGCGTGGCCCTTCGCTTCGGGCGCGAGTCCTGAGGGCGAGCTTGCGCCCCGCGCGGGCGCGTGACAGAAAACGTCGGAACGTTCCGCTACCCGTGGAGGAATCCGATGGAGGAAATTCGTTTCGACGACATCGAGGGCCTGCGCAAGAAGATCGGCGAAGAGTGGAGCGACTGGGGGCCGGAGGTGGAGGTGACGCAGGAGATGATCGACAAGTTCGCGGAGCTGACCGGCGATCACCAGTGGATCCACGTGGACGTCGAGAGGGCGAAGCGGGAAAGCCCTTTCGGGACCACGATCGCCCACGGTTTCCTCACGCTCAGTCTCCTTCCCACGCTGCGCAGCCGTTCGGACTTCCGCATCGTCGGGTACGGAAACGCGACGAACTACGGAGCCGACAAGTTGCGTTTCATTTCGCCGGTGCCCGCCGGTAGCAAGATCCGCGCGCGGTCGCGGCTCGTGGCCGTGGAGCCGCACCCGAAGGGCACGCAGGTCACGCAGGAAATCGCCGTGCACGTCGTCGGCAACGACGAAAAGCCCGCACTTCTCTACAGGATGATCGTTCTCTACCACCCCCCCATGAAACGCGAGGGGTGAGGCTGCGGGGGCCGAATTCCGAGAAAACCCCGGCTCGGCCGGGTGCGCCGAGCGGCGAAATCGGTTAACCTTCTCTCGGCGGAGGAGGCGGTAGAGCCGTGGCGAAGGCGAGAGAAAAGGGTCGGTACACGGCCAGGGAAATCGAGGTCCTCGAGGGCCTCGAGCCCGTCCGGAAACGGCCGGGCATGTACATCGGCGGCGTGGATGCCGTGGGGCTCCACCACCTCCTCTGGGAGATTCTCGACAACGCCGTCGACGAGGCCATCAACGGTTTCGCCGACCGCGTCGAGGTGGTTCTCCACGAGGACGGCGAGACCGTCACGGTG
This sequence comes from Candidatus Binatia bacterium, assembly GCA_026004195.1. NCBI lineage: Bacteria > Candidatus Binatota > Binatia (SeqCode) > Binatia bacterium. The sequence continues at coordinate 185,651 of BPIQ01000002.1, read as the reverse complement.
AGCGACAACGGTCGAGGGATTCCCACGGACGTCCACCCCCGCTACCGCAAGCCGGCGCTCGAGCTCATCCTCACGACGCTCCACGCGGGCGGCAAGTTCGGTGGCCGGAGCTACTACCGTTCGGGTGGCCTCCACGGAGTGGGGGCGTCGGTCGTCACGGCACTGAGCGAGCTGCTCGTAGCCGAGGTCCGGCGAGACGGATCGCGCTGGGAGCAGCGCTTCGCGCGCGGCAAGGCGACGACGAGGCTCCGGCGGCTCGGTCCCGCTCGCGGACACGGAACGACGATCACGTTCCGGGCCGACCCGGAAATTTTTCCCGTGACCAAGTTCCGGCCCGACTGGATCCGCGAGCGGTTGCGGTCCCGCGCCTACCTCCACAGGGGCCTCACGCTGGTTTTCGAGGACCGGGCGCAGGCGACGCGGGAAGAGTTCCGGCGCGAGCGGGGGCTTCCGGAGTACGTGGAAAGCCTCGTGGCCGAGGGAGCCAGGGTGGCCGTGGCCGACGTCTTTTCCTTCGAGCGGGAGGGCGACGTCCGCATCGAGTGCGCTCTCACCTGGACCGAAGAGGCGGGCGAGCAGGTGCTCTCCTTCGTGAACGGGATTCCCACGCCCTCGGGCGGGACGCACGAGGCGGGGCTGCGTTCGGGGATTTCCAAGGCCCTTCGCAACTACCTTTCCGTACGGAACGCGGTGCCGAAAGGGCTTTCACTCTCGGCCGAGGACACGCGCGAGGGGCTCGTGGCCGTGCTTTCCGTCTACCTCCGGGACCCGCAGTTCCAGGGCCAGACCAAAGAAAGGCTCAACAACCCCGAGGTGGCGGCGCGCGTCGAGACGGCGGTGCGGACCGAGCTCGAGAACTTTCTGCTGGGGCACCCCTCGCAGGGGCAGGCCGTGGCCCGCAGGGTTCTCGAAGCCGCCCGCAGGAGAGCGGCGCTGCGGGCCGCCGTCGAGGCGGTGCAGAGAAAGAGCGTTTCGCATCGCCTCAACCTGCCGGGCAAGCTCGCGGACTGCAGCTCCACGGACCCGAGGGTGAGCGAGCTTTTCATCGTGGAAGGAGACTCGGCGGGCGGCTCGGCCAAACAAGCCCGGGACCGGGAGTTCCAGGCCGTGCTGCCGCTGCGGGGGAAGGTCCTGAACGCCGAGCAAGCCTCGCTTTCCCGCGTGCTCGCCAACCGGGAGCTCGGGGACATCGTCTCCGCTCTCGGGTGCGGGTCGGGAAAAGACTTCCGGATCGAGAAGCTGCGCTACCATCGGATCTGCCTTCTCATGGACGCGGATTCCGACGGTCACCACATCTGCACGCTCCTGCTCACGTTTTTCTACCGCCACATGCCCGAGCTGCTCCGCCGCGGCCACGTCTTCCTCGCGCAGCCCCCCCTCTACAAGATCGAGGTGGGATCGGAAGTGCACTGGGCTCTCGACGACGCGGAAAAGGATCGGATCCTGCGGGCCTGTAACGGCAGGAAGGTCACGGTCCAGCGCTTCAAGGGGCTCGGGGAGATGAATCCGCGGACGCTCAAGGAAACGACGCTCGACCCGCGGAAGAGGACGCTTTTGCGCGTGGTCGTGGACGACGAAGAAGACACGGAGCGGACGATCCAGACGCTGATGGGAAAGGACGTCGAGCCTCGTTTCCGTTTCATCATGGAACGGGCGGGGAAAGTCGACGACGTGGACGTGTGAACGTGAGCGCGCGGCGGTGGGGTGGCGGGCTCGCCCGCGCGCTGTGGTCGGCGGCTCTGCTCGTGGGCTGTGCGTCCCCGAGCTTCGCGGGGGCGACGTACGCGGAACGGGTCCGTGAGAGGGAGCTGCCGAACGGTTTGCGGGTCCTGGTCCTCGAGGACCACAAAGCTCCGGTGGCGGTCCTGCAACTCTGGTATCGCGTCGGCTCCCGGAACGAGCGGCCGGGGTACACCGGGCTCTCGCACCTTCTCGAACACATGATGTTCCAGGGAACGAAGAAGCTCGGACCCGAGGAGTACTCCCGGATCGTCCGGAGGAACGGCGGCGAGGACAACGCCTTCACGATGCGGGACGCGACCGTCTACTTCGCGAGCATCGCGAGCGACCGCTACGACGTCGTTCTTTCGATGGAGGCCGACCGGATGCGTCACCTCTTGCTGCGGGAGGAAGCCTTCGAGACCGAACGTTCCGTCGTGGAAGAAGAGCGACGCCTCCGCAACGAGGACCGTCCGGCTGCCGAGCTTTTCGAGCTCCTTTCCGCCACGGCCTACCTCGCGCATCCCTACCAGTGGCCCGTCATCGGATGGCGCGACGACATCGGCAAGGCCACGGTCGAGGACCTGCGCGAGTACTACCGGAGCTACTACGGGCCGGCCAACGCGTTTCTCGTCGTCGTGGGAGACGTCCGCGCCGACGACGTCTTCCGGAAAGTGCGGCGGCTCTTCGGCCGGCTCGAGGGGCCGGAGGAGGTTCCGCCCGTGCGCGCCGTCGAACCGCCCCAGGAAGGCGAAAGGCGCGTCGAGCTCGGGCGGCCCGCGGAACTACCCTACGTGGCCGTCGCCTACCACGTCCCCAACGCCCTCCACGAAGACAGCGCTGCTCTCGAAGTCCTGGCCGCGATCCTGGCCCAGGGGAAGAGTTCCCGTCTTTACGACAGGCTCGTCTACCGTAAGCGCAAGGCCCTTTTCGCCACGGCTTCGTACGACCGGACCTCGCTCGACCCGGGGCTTTTCGTCCTCCACGCCCAGCCGCTTCCCGGTGTCCCGGTCGCGGAACTCGAGAGACACCTTCTCGCCGAGGTGGCGCGGCTCCGGGAAGAGCAGGTAGGCGAGGAGGAGCTCGAGAGGGCGAAGACCGCCCTCGAGGCGGACTTCGTCTTCGCGCAGGACTCGTTGTTCTACCAGGCCATGCTCCTCGGCGAGCACGAACTTCTCGGCGACTGGCGGCTTCTCGACCGGTACCTTCCGGCGGTTCGTGCCGTCGACGCCGAGGACGTGAGAGAAGTGGCGAGGCGGTACCTGGTCCGAAAGAATCGGACGGTGGGCGTCCTCTCGCCGGAGCGGACCGGGAAGGCACCGGCGGCCCCGAAGCCGCACGGCGCGGGCGCGGAAAGGCCCGTCACGGTCGTGCGAAGGTCCGACGTCCGGGAGCGAGATCGGTGAGGACGGCCCGGGCTTTTCTGCTCGTCCTTTTCTCGGCGGGCGTGTGCGCCGCCGCAGGGGTGCGCTTCGAGACCGGGAACGGGATCCGCGTGCGGGTCGAGGAGTCGCACGCGGTCCCCATGGTGGTCTTTCAGGTGCTCGTCGAGGCGGGCTCCCGGCTCGATCCGCCCGGGCGGGAAGGGCTTGCCAACCTCACGGCCGACCTTCTGAACGAGGGCACGAAGCGGCGGTCGGCGAGGGAAGTCGCCCGGACGGTGGACGCCTGGGGAGCCAGGTTCTCGACCGGGGCCGACAAGGATTACGCGTGGCTCCGGATGACCACGCTGCGCCGCCACGCGGAGGAGGCCTTCGCGCTTCTGGCCGAGAGTATGCTCGAGCCTGCTTTCTCGGGCGCCGAGGTCGAGCGGCGCAAGGAGGTCCTCCTCGGTTCTCTCCGGGCGGAGGAAGACGACCCGGCCAGCGTGGCTCTCCGGACGTTCGAACATGCGCTGCACGGTGCGGGGCCTTACGGCCACCCGGTCGAAGGCTGGCCCGGGAGCGTCTCGGCGCTCGACCGGGACGACGTGGAAGCGTTCTACCGGAGGTGGTACCGGCCCGAACGCACCATCGTCGTCGCCGTCGGAGACATCACGCGAGAGGACGTGGAAGCGCTGGTGGAACGCCACTTCGGGTCGTGGCCTAGGGCGGAGGGGGAGGGCGCGGAGGTACGCGAGCCCGAATCCACGGAGCCGCGCACGATCGTCGTGGACAAGCCCACGGAGCAGGCGCACATCGTGATCGGGCACCGAGGCGTGAGCCGGCGTGCGCCCGAGTTCGAGGCGCTTCTCGTTCTCAATCAGATTCTCGGCGGGGGTGCGTTCTCTTCCCGTCTTTTCCGTTCGATCCGCACCGAGGCGGGGCTTGCCTATGCGGTGTACTCCGAGCTCGTGTCGCGCAAACTCGGCGGGAGTTTTCGGGTCGTGCTCCAGACGAAGCCTTCCTCGGTCGAGGAGGCGATCCGGACGACGAAACACGAGCTTCTCGAAATCCGTCGAGAAGGGGTGAGCCGGGAAGAGCTCGAGGACGCCCGCAGGTACCTCACGGGCAGCTTCGCGTTGAGGCTCGACAGCAACACGGAGTTGGCCGGATTTTTGGCCCGCTCGGAGTTTTTCGGATTGGGGGAAGACTACGTTTCGCGCTTCGTGGAAAAGGTGAACGCCGTGGACCGCAAGCTCGTCGCCGAACTCGCCCGGGAGTTCCTGCACCCCGAAAGCCTCTTCGTCGTTGTCGTGGGTCCGAAAGACAAGATCGGAGAGAGTCGGCCCTTGAGTAAACGACGTTTTACCGTTCGCAGGTTAACCTGAGCTAATTCGATTGCAGGAACATTCCTGTTCGTGTTAAAGAGGCTACCCTCGGCGGGAGGCAAGAGAGCAGCAGCCAGCGGAGAAGGCCTGGAAGACAACCCTTGTCGGCGAAGACGGACATTGCAATCCTGCAAGAAATCGTTCGCGTCATTCAGAGACGCGAACAAGTTCCGGACCGGGTTCGAGTTCGTAACAAGAGCTACCAGATCATCTACCTCGACGACCACCGTCAGCGCCTCGAGGAAGCGCTCCGGCGCCGGGATCGTGACAGGCTCGCCATGCTCTTCGGGCAACTGACGGGTCGCGTGAAATACCAGCTCTTGCGACCGCGCACCCGCCGGGGCAGGGCGAACGAGCGGGCGGCTTCCCGGCGCGGGTCCTAGCTTCTGGCACGGGTAGCGCTTCGCCTGCGTGCGAGGGCGCGATCCCACATCGGAAGTTCGGGTGCGGGCAGGAAAACGCGGAAGAGGGACCCTTCGCCCGGGCGAGAATCGACTTCGAGCGTGCCCCCCAACTGCTCGACGAACCGGCGGACCAGGTAAAGACCGAGACCGAGACCACTCGTCGAGCCGGCCACGGCGCGGGCTCCCCTTTCGAACATTTCGAAAACCCGGGGGAGTTCCTCGGGGTCGATTCCGAGACCGGTGTCTTCGACGGAGAACTCGAGGACGCCGTTCTCGCGGTGGTAAGAAAAGCTCACCTCGACCGTACCCCTCTCGCTGTATTTGAGGGCGTTGCTCACGAGATTCCTCACGATCATCCGCGTTTTGGAAACGTCGAGCTCCACCACGACCTCCGGCAGGTCGCTTCTCCAGACGAGCGACACGGCGTCGTCCCGAGGGAGGTCTTCGAAGTCGGACCGCAGCTGTTCCACCCAGGCCACCAGTGGGACGGGCACGCGCTGGGGCTTGGTCCGGCCCGTCTCGAGCCGTTGGACCTCGAGCGTGCACTCGATGAGCTCGAGCAGGCGGGCCGCGCTCAGGTGGATTCGTTCGAGCACCCGGCGGGACTCCGGAGGGATTTCCCCGAAAGCCCCCTCGCGCAGGAGAGCGGCATAACCGAGAACGACGTTCAGCGGAGTCCGAAGCTCGTGGGACACCGAGGCGAGGAAGTCCGTTTTCACGCGGTTCGCTTCTCTCAGGTCGCGGACGAGCAGCACCGTGTGGAGGGCTGCGGCAGCGTGGTGCACGAGCGCCCGGCCGAGTTTTTTGCCGGACTCGGCACCGGGCGTAGGCGCCTCTGCCACGAGGATTCCGAGACACTCCCGCGCGTACCGCAGCGAGGCGCCGAAGGTCGGAGAAGGATCGCCGCCCGATCCGGCGAGCTCGCCCCAGAGCGGTTCGCGACTCCGGACGAGCCGCTCGAAAAGTTCCGAGAAAGCGCCTTCCGGTTTCTCCGGCCAGCGAGCGTCGCCCGATTGGCCGCCGAGTTTCCACCCTTCCCGCGTCCGGAGGTAGACGGCGCACGAGCGTGCGCGGAGAACGGAGCGGCAGCGCTCGGCGAGGCGCCGCACCTCGCAGTCGTCCTGGAGGGCGGCCTCCGCGAGCGCGAGAAGAGCGGCGTTGAGAGACGCCTCGTCCTCGGCCTTTCTCGCTTGCCGGTAAAGAGCGAGACGCGACCGGTAGAGGTTGTGGGCTCCCGCGATGGAAAGGAGGAGACCGAGCAGGAGAAGCGCCGCCGAGTAGAAGGGAGGGGGTACCGGAGCCGGTGCCGCGCGCAGAACCGGAACGTAAGTGGCTACCAGAGTGGCGGCGAGCGCCGACTGGCCGGCCGGCCCCCAGGGAAGCAGGAGTCCGAGACCGAAGGCCAGGTACACGGACGCGAGCGCGGCGACGAGGGGGTCCGTGCCGGTAAGAAAGCTGAAGCCGTTCACGCAGAGGGCGAGAAGGCAGCCGAGTGCGATGGTAGCTCCCCGGATCCATCCCCGGCGGTGAAGCCAGTGCCGGGAAGCGAGCCAGAGGGCGCAGAGGGTGAGCTCGACCGCGTAGCACCCGGCGAAGGTCCGGAGCGTTTCGGGATGGTAGTAGCCGTGTACGGCTCCCCCGAGACCCATGAGGAGGGCGAAGAGCTCGGCCACGAGCGGTGCTTGCCGACAGGTGAGGTCGTCGAGCTCGCGGGAATAGGAAACGAGGCTACGGTCGGTCACGGCGAGAGCGCATAGCAACTTCGGGGCCAGCAAGGGGGGAAAGCACCGCCCCTTTCCGGAACGTCGCAGGTCGATTGCGTTCTCGCATGGCGGCTGCTCTAGTGCTCGGGAAAAGCATCATGGGTCTCGTCCGGCTTCTCTTTGCCGCGGTCGTGCTCCTCGGAGGAGGTGCCGAGGCGCGAGCCGCGGACACCGTGAAGCTCGAACGCGAGCTCGGGCGGAAATTCGCCCTCGAGGCGGCTGCGCGACTTCCCATCGTCCGCGACCCGGACCTGGTCACCTACGTTCGCCGCACGGGCGCGAAGATCGTCGAGAGTCTCGGCCCGCAACCTTTCCGGTACAGGTTTTTCGTCGTCCGGGACGGGCGGGTGAACGCCTTTGCCGTGCCCGGCGGCTACGTCTACGTTCACACGGGCCTTCTTCTCGAAGCGGCCAACGACGACGAGGTAGCGGGCGTGCTCGCCCACGAAGTGGCGCACGTCCACGCGCACCACCTCCTCCGACAGCAGGAGAAGACGCGGCTCGTCAACTACGCGACCTTGCTCGCGTTGCTCGGGTCCTTTCTCGATCCCGCCATCGGCGCGGCGGCCATCGGGGCGCAAGCCGCGGCGCAGCTCAAGTACAGCCGCGAGTTCGAACAGGAGGCCGACTACCTCGGCGCTCGCTACATGCAGTCGGCGGGCTTCGACGCGCGCGGCCTTCTCGACTTCTTCCACAAGCTCTGGGAACGGCAGCGTACGACTCCGACCTTCCTGCCGCCTTTTCTCTTGACGCACCCGCTGTCCGAGGAGAGGTTGAACAATCTCGAGGCCGTGCTGCGTACCCGTCAGTGGGAGAGCGCGGCTCGGAGGCCTCCGAGTCGGGAGTTGCGCTGGGCGAAATTCTGGGCCCGGATTCGGACCTCCTCCCCCCAGGAGGCGGCCGCCGACTACGCCCGGGCGCACGAAGCGGAGCCCGGGGATCCGGTCTCCGCTTCCATCCTGGGGGCCGCCCTGGTCGAGAGCGGAGACCTCGAGCGGGCGCGTGCCGTGCTCGAGCCGCTCGCCCCGCGCGACGCGCGCGCACGTCGCGAACTCGGCCGCGCGCTCTTTCGCTTGCGCGAAACCGACCGTGCGGCGGAGCTTCTCCGGTCCGTCACGGCCGAGGAGCCGGACGACGCCCTGGCGTGGTTCGAACTCGGGCGGGTGCTCGTGAGCTCTCGACGATGGGACGCCGCGCTCGAGGCCTTCCGGAACGCCCTGCGCGTCCTGCCGGACTTCGAAGAAGCGCACCGAGAACTCGGGCTCGCGGCCGGCCGGGCGGGTCGCGAAGGCGAAGGGTTTTTCCATCTCGCGGAAGCTGCCCGATGCGGGGGAGACTACGGCACGGCCATCGGCCATTACCGCAGAGCCATCGAGCGGCTCGACGACCCCGCGGCGAAGGAGCGGGCGGAAAAAACGGCTCCGCGAACTCCAGGAATTCGTCGAAAGCAGGCGTTGAGCTCCGCTCAGGAGCGACGGCGCTCGAGCTGGTCGACGAGAGCGAAGAACTGCTCGCGGTAGGCGTTGGCCGCGAGCGTGGCGAGGATCCGGCGGGCCTTGGCCGCTTCCTCGGACGCCATCTTGCGGGCCGTCTCCAGAGCCCGGGAACTCCGGAGCCTCTCGAGGACGGCGGCGAGGCGGTCTTCGGCCGGAGAAGGCTCCAGGAAGAAGTTCCGCACGGCCTCGTCCTCGCGCAGCGCGAGGACGATCGGCAGCGACGGCGTCCCCTCCCGCAGGTCGAGGCCGACCGGCTTCCCCAATTCCGCCTCGCTGCTTTCCAGGTCGAGGACGTCGTCGAGGATCTGGAAGGCGATCCCCACGTGGTGTCCGACCCGCGAGAACGACTCGACCGTGCTCGGCCCGGAGCCCGCGAGATAGGCGCCGGTGCGGGCCCCGGTCGAGAAGAGCGACGCCGTTTTCCGGGCCACGATCTCGAAGTAGTCCTCGACCGTGACCGAAGGATTCCGCCGGAAGCGGGCCTGCAGGATTTCTCCTTCCGTGAGCTCGACGCACGCGAGCGCCGCCCACTCGATGACGACCCTGTCGTAGCGGCCGCAGACCTGGTAGGCGCGGCTGAAGAGAAAATCCCCCGCGACCAGCGTGCTCGCCACGCCGTACTTCCGCAGCGGCGAGGTCCGTCCTCGCCGCAGCTCGGCTTCGTCGATGATGTCGTCGTGCAAGAGCGAGGCGGAGTGGATGAGCTCGAGCGCCGCCGCCGCGTCGACGATCTCCTCGAAGTTCTGCCCCCCGGCCGCGCCGTAGGAGAGGAGCACGACCATGGGCCGGATCCTCTTTCCGCCGGAGTCCAGCAGGTACGCCCCGATCTCCGTGAGCAGGCGTTCGCGGGATCCGAGGAGCTCTCCGATCCTTCGCTCCACCGCTTCGAGGGGCGCGGCGACCAGCCCGGCCGGCGAATCGGCCGGGTCCCGTTTCGGGGAGCGGGGAAGAGCTTTCACGGTGGGTTGCGTCCCGGAGTGTCGGGGCGCCAGATAAGGGGAAACCCCCGGAAGTGTCAAGGTTCGCGACGCCGCTCCGTTTGCGTCGGGCGGGCGGGCCGGCTAGGTAGGAGACGTCATGCCGTCGAGCAATCCCCGACCGAAAGAAATTCGGCGGCTCGGCAGGCATTCGGTCGAAATCCTCTGGGCCGACGACCACCGCTCCTGCTACCCGAACGCCTACCTCCGCCTCCACTGTCCCTGCGCGCTCTGTCGCGAGCGCAAGCCCGAGAACGTGCCCGCGGACGTCCATCCGAAACAAATGGGACTCGTGGGCCGATATGCGGTCGCCATCGAGTGGAGCGACGGTCACGACACGGGAATCTACAGCTACGAGACGCTCCGTCGTCTCTGCCCGTGTCCCGCTTGCCAAAGCGAGGGCGAGCAAGGTACAGCGAGCGCATGACGCGCCCCGAGGACGTCCGAGAGCGACTGACCGAGATCCGCCCTCCCCGCTCGGATCGAGACATCGTCACGGCCGGGATGGTTCGGCGGGTGGAAGTGCGGGAAGGCGAAGTGGTCGTGGCGTTGGACCCGAAGGGGCTTCCCGAGCCTCTCGTCCGCGTGCTCGTGGCGGACGTGGAAAGGGCCGTGGGAGCGCTCGAGGGCGTCGCGCGGGTCTCGGTCGCCGTCGAGCCGGAAAAGGGGCTGCCGGCACCGGAGCCCGTTCCCGGCGTGCGGGACGTCCTGGCGGTAGCCAGCGCGAAGGGCGGGGTGGGCAAGTCGACCGTGGCCACGAACCTGGCCGTCGCCTTGCGGCACCGGGGGAAAACGGTCGGGCTTCTCGACGCCGACGTGTACGGGCCGAGCTTGCCGGTACTCTTCGGGCTCGAGGGCAGACCGAGGGTGACGCAGTCGAAGAAAATCCTGCCGCTCGAAAAGTACGGCGTGCGCGCGATGTCCATGGGATTTTTCCTCGACGACCGTTCCCCCGTGATCTGGCGGGGGCCTCTCGTCATGGGTCTCGTCCGCCAGTTCTTGCGCGACGTCGACTGGAGCGGTTGCGAGATTCTCGTCGTCGACCTGCCTCCGGGGACGGGCGACGCCGCCCTCACGCTCCTCCAGCAGGTCCCTGTCACGGGCGGTCTCGTCGTGACGACGCCGCAGGACGTGGCCCTTCTCGACGTCGAACGAGGTGTGTCCATGTTCGAACAGGTCCGGACTCCCGTCATCGGAGTCGTCGAGAACATGAGCGAGTACGTGTGCCCGCGGTGCGGGACGAGGGAGCCGCTGTTCGGGGAGGGCGGGGGTCGGAAGGTCGCGGAGCGTTTCGGGGTTCCGCTGCTCGCTCGGATCCCGCTCGACCCTTCCGTCCGGGAAGCGGGGGACGCGGGCAAACCCGTCGTCGTGGACCGGCCGGACCACCCGGTGAGCAAGGTTTTCGAGGAACTCGCCGAGCGCGTGCTCGAGGGGATGGAGGCGGCACGCGAGCCGGCGCCGGTCCTCGTGGGTTGAATCCTGCGCACCCGTGGACCCGACCTTCCGCGCGGCCCTCTCGGTGGCTCTTTTCGTGTGGATCCTCGGGGTGGGGCTCGTGAGCCTCTTCCTCTTCCGGCGCCGGCAGGAAAAGCTCGCCTCCGCCGGGGGGTCTCTCGTGCTCGGGCCCACGGTGCGCGCCTGGTACTTCGAGACTCTCCGCCCGCTCGAGGAATGGCTCGTTCGCTGGCGCGTTTCTCCGACGTGGCTTTCCGGGGCGCAGTTTTTCGTTTCCGTCGCGGGAGCGCTCGCTTTCGCCCGGGGGCTCGTGTTCCTCGGCGGCTGGTTCGTCCTCTGCGGGGGGTCGCTGGACATTCTCGACGGGCGTGTGGCCCGCCGGACGCAGAAGGGTAGCGCGCGCGGGGCCTTTCTCGACTCCGTCATCGACCGGTACGCGGATGCGTTCTCGCTCCTGGGTCTCGCGGCCTTCTACCGGGAAAGCTGGGTCCTCTGGGTCGTTCTTTTCGCGCTCGTCGGCGGGATGCTCGTGAGCTACGCGCGAGCCCGAGCCGAGGGGCTCGGGGTACGCTGCGAAGTCGGGCTCCTGCAACGAGCCGAGCGTTACGTGCTCCTCGGTTTCGGGGCGATCTTCGGTTCGCTCTGCGAACACGCGACGGGCTGGCACGTCGGGGGGGCTCCCTACGGCCTCCTCGTGATCGTCCTCTGCGTGCTCGCGGTTCTTTCGAACACCACCGCCCTCCAGCGGATCGCCCACGTTCTGCGAGCGCTCGCCGAGGAGAACCCGAAGCCATGACCGACCTGCGCGCGAAGGGTTGGCGGATCGCGGGGATGTTCGTTCTCATGGTCGGGGCCGGCCTCTGGCTCGAGAGCCGCTTCTGGCGGGTCGGCGCGGTGCTGGCGGCTCTGGGACTCGGGTGTTTCGCGCTCGGTCTCTGGGCTTCCGCCGCGGGACGGAAGCGGGAATGAAGGGCCGCACGGTACGGGTTCTCTCGAGCGTCGCGATCTCGGCCCTTTTTCTCTGGTTCGCGGTCCGCGACGTCGACTGGCAAGAGGCGGGCCGCGCGCTGGCTTCGGCCCGCTACGTGGGTGTTCTTCCGATGCTCGCCGTCACCGTATGGACGCTCTACATCCGCGCCCAGAGGTGGCGGCGACTGCTCGAGCCCGTGGGGCGGCCGCCGATGCGCACTCTCGTCGCCGCGACGAACATCGGTTTCCTGGCCAACATGGTGCTGCCGCTGCGCGTGGGCGAGGTCCTTCGCCCCGTTCTCGCGAGCCGCAGGGAAGACCTCCCGCTCTCCGGTGTGCTCGCCACCGTGGTCCTCGAGCGTGTCTTCGACATGTTCACCATCCTGTTCCTTTTCGGTGTCGCCACGCTCGGGGTGCCGGTTTCCGCGCAGCTTCGCGCCTGGGGTTGGACGTTTCTCGTCCTGGCCCTGGTCGTGGGTGCGGTCATGGGTCTGGTCCGGTGGCAGGAGGAGCGCTCGATCGCGGTCGTGGCCGGGGTCGCGAGGCTCCTCCCCCCGGCGGCCGGGCGGCGAGCGGAGCGGTTTTTCCGTGGCTTTCTCCAGGCGCTCGAAGTGCTGCAGAGCCCTCGGGCGTTCGTGCGGGTCTTTCTCTGGTCCCTCTACCTCTGGCTCGTGATCGCTTCGACCTACGTGTTCGGCTTCTACACGTTTTCCCTGCCGGTCCCCGCGCTCCAGGGCTCGGTTACCGTCGCGACGGTCATCGCGATCGCGGTTTCCGTCCCTTCCGCGCCGGGCTACGTCGGGGCGTTCCAGCTCGGCTGCGTGCTCGCGCTCGCCCTCTTCGGCGTCGACGAGAGCCGGGCGATGGCCTACTCGATCGTCGTGCACCTCTCGCAGTTTGTGGGAGTCGTCGGGGCCGGGTTATACTCGCTCTGGTCCGAGGGTATGACGTTCCGGGAGGTCGAGCGCGTTTCGGAGACGAGCGATGTGGCGGCTTGACGGCAAGACGGTGCTCCTCGGGGTGAGCGGCGGGATCGCCGCGTACAAGAGTGCCGAGGTCACGCGCCGGCTCGTCGAGGCGGGTGCGACGGTCCGCGTCGTGATGACGCGGAACGCCGCGGAGTTCGTCTCGCCGCTCACGTTCCAGGCCCTCTCCGGTCATCCCGTCGCCTGGGACACCTTCGATCTCTCGCAGGAGGCGCAGATCGGCCACATCCGTCTGGCCGACTCCGCCGACGTCGTGCTCGTGGCCCCCGCGACGGCGAACGTGCTGGCCAAAATGGCGCACGGCCTCGCCGACGACCTCCTGACCACCGTCCTTCTCGCGACGCGCGCCCCGATTCTCGTCGCGCCCGCCATGAACGTGAACATGTTCGAGAACCCCGCCGTGCAGGCGAACCTGGCCGTACTGCGCGGCCACGGCGTCCGGGTGATCGACCCGGACGCGGGGTTTCTCGCCTGCGGCTACGAAGGCAAGGGCCGGCTTCCCGACCCCGAGGTCCTTCTGGCGGAGGTGCGCCGGGCCCTCACCCCCCGGGACTTCGCCGGCCTGAAAGTTCTCGTGAGCGCGGGACCGAACCGGGAACCCCTCGACCCGGTTCGCTTTCTCTCGAACCGCTCCACGGGAAAGATGGGCTTCGCGCTCGCGGCCGCGGCCTGGCGGCGCGGCGCGGACGTGGTGTTGGTTTGCGGGCCCACGCAGCTTCCCACCCCGCACGGCGTTCGGCGCGTGGACGTGGAGACGGCGCTCGAGATGCTCGAGGCGATGCGCCGCGAGTGGGCCGACTCCTCGATCGTCTTCATGTGCGCGGCCGTGGCGGACTACCGTCCGGCCCGGACCTCCGCGCAGAAGATCCGCAAGGGCGAGGGACCGCTCGTCCTCGAGCTGGAGCGCAACCCCGACATCCTGCAGGAGCTCGGCCGCGAGAAGGGCGCCCGCTTCGTCGTCGGCTTCGCCGCCGAAACGGAGGACGTTCTATCCGGAGCCGAACGCAAGCTGCGCGAGAAAAAGCTCGACCTCGTCGTCGCGAACGACGTCGGCCGCAAGGACGCGGGCTTCGCCGCCGACACGAACGCGGTCACGCTCCTCGACGCTTCCGGGGCCTCGGAGTCGCTTCCCCTGCTCCCGAAGGACGAGGTGGCGGAACGGATCGTGGAAAGGGTCGTGGAGCTCCGGGCGGCCCGTGCGCGGGCCGCCGGCTGAGGCGGTGGGTCGCCCGAGGCCGGCCCCGCCCGTCAAGCTCGTCCTGGGCGTGCTCGCGGCGCGCCCCGAGCTCCTCGGCGAGGTCCGCGTCGTGGCCGAGAAGGAATTCGGGCGGATCGAGCTCGAGAGTCGAGTCGCGCCGTGGCGAGCGACCCGCTATTACGAGGAAGAACTCGGCCCGGAGCCCTACCGGCAGTTTTTCGTGTTCTCGGACCCCGTCGATCCCGCCGACCTCGCCGAGCTCAAGCTCCGAACGAACGAGCTCGAGGGGATCTGGTCCGTCGGCGGGCGGCGGCGGGTGAACCTCGACCCCGGTTACCTCGACCTCGCCAGGCTCGTCCTGGCCTCCACGAAGGATGCGGCGCACCGCGTCTACCTGGGCAAGGGGATCTACGCGGAGGTGACGCTCGTCTTCGCGGACGGTCGCTTCCGGCCCTTCCCTCACACGTACCCGGACTACGCGAGCCCCGAGGTCCGGGCGTTCTTCGAGACCGCGCGCGAGGCCTGGAAACGGCAGCGCCGGGAGCGAGCTCGCTAGGCGGCGAAGAGTTCGGCGCGGCGCTCGAGGTCGCGAAGCTCGCGCTCGAGCCGGGGGGTCAGCATGCGCCTGCGGGCGAGGCGCCGGAGTTTTCTCCGGATTTCCTTGGCCAGCGCGAGCGCTCGCGTCCCGGTGGGGTCCGCCTCCTGGCAGGCCGCCTCCTTCCCCCGCGCGAGAAGGTCCCGGATCGCCTCGACGCAGGCACGGTTGTAGGCGTCGACGACGTCGGGCGGAAGGGCGAACCGCGAGCGAGAAGAAAGCCGGAGCAGGAGCGCGTGCCAGGGCTCGAGCTGTTGCCAGCTCACCATGGAGTGGAAAATTCGCTTGTCGGTCCGGAAGGAAAAGATCGTGCGGCGCACCACGCGTTCGACGAGGGCATCGCACTCCGGGAAACGGGCCCCCGCGAGTTCGGCCAGAGTGCGCCGGAAGGCCGGGGGTTGCAGGGAATCGAACCGCGCCTCCCAGTACACGTGACGCAGCGAACGAGCGGGGTAGCTCAGGACGAGCTGAGTCGGCACGTAGTGGTTGTGCGAGAAGACGTCGGATGCGAGATGGCTCAGGTAACCGTAAGCGAAGGCTTTTTCGGCGTCGGTTTCGGCTTGCTCGAGGATCTGCCACCCGACTTTCCAGGAGTGGCAGTGGTACTGCATCGCCGGGGTGTACTTTTTGGCCTGCGTGATGTCCGCCCCGATGCACCCGTAGAGATATTCCCGCCGGTGACGGCGCAGGATTTCTTGAAGGGCACCCGAGGCGATGGTAAGTTCCGCGAGCGCTGTCCAGCCATGGGCGACGTGCGTGATCGGCCCCCAGGCGTGCGCTTCGGACGGCAGGAGGAGAAAGGCCAGCAGGAACCAGGCGGTGAAAACGAACATCGATAGCGATGCTACACCGCGCAGCGCGGGCGCTCAAGAAACGATCCGGGACTGGCTACTGGGCCTGGCGGAGTACGTCGAGTACCTACGGCGGACCGGCGTGGAAGGCTTCCCGAGGGTGGCGCGCTTCGGGCTCGGAGGGGGCGTGGAGCCCGAGGTCGCGCGAGCTTCGCGCACTCCTTCGCTCTTCGGGAGCCGTGCCGGCTCGCTCGAAGAGCTCCGGGCCGAGATCGGAGATTGCCGGCGCTGCAAGCTCCACCGGAGCCGGACGCAGATCGTCTTCGGGGTAGGAAACCCCCGGGCCGATCTCATGTTCGTGGGCGAAGCTCCGGGCAGGGACGAAGATCTCCAGGGAGAGCCTTTCGTCGGGCGCGCGGGACAGCTTCTCACCGAAATCATCACGAAGGGCATGGGACTCCGGCGCGAGGACGTCTACATCGCCAACGTCGTGAAGTGCCGGCCGCCGGAAAATCGCAACCCCGAGCCCGACGAAATCGCGAGCTGCGAGCCCTTTCTCCGGCGCCAGATCGAACTGGTCCGGCCCAAGGTCCTCGTGGCCCTCGGCAAATTCGCCGCCCAGACGCTTCTCGGCACGACGGCACCGATCTCGAAGCTCCGCGGTGTCTGGCACGAGTACCACGGGACGAAGCTCATGCCGACCCTCCACCCGGCCTACCTTCTCCGCAACCCGGCCGACAAAAAACTCGTCTGGGAAGACATCAAGCAAGTCATGCGAGAGCTGGGACTCGGGCGACCATGAGTGCGGTCGGGTTCGTCTTGGCGGGCTTTCTCTCGGCGGCCGCGGCCGTGCCGTCGCCCGCCCCCGTCGCGACCGAAGTGCCTTCGGACGACGTCGTCTACCTCGCCGTCGTCGACGGCATGATCAACCCGGCCACGGCGGACTTCCTCCACGAGAGCATCGAGACGGCGTTCGAACGAGGAGGGCGCGCTCTGGTGATCCAGCTCGACACGCCCGGGGGGTTGCTCGAGTCGACGAAAAAGATCGTGAAAGACCTCCTCGGGGCTCCCCTGCCCGTCGTCGTCTACGTCGCCCCGAGCGGCGCGGGTGCGACGTCGGCCGGTGTGTTCATCACGATCGCGGCCCACGTGGCGGCCATGGCGCCGGGTACGAACATCGGGGCGGCCCATCCCGTGGCCGCGGGCGGCGAGCAGATGAGCAAGGAAATGCGGGAGAAGATCGAGAACTTCGCCGCTTCGCTCGGCCGGTCGATCGCCGAGCAACGGGGGCGGAACGTGGAATGGGCCGAGCGGGCCGTCCGGGAGAGCGTCTCCGCGACCGAGCGCGAGGCGCTCGAGCTCGGGGTGATCGACCTCGTCGCGGCGAACCTTTCGGATCTCTTGCGGCAGATCGACGGCAGGGAGGTTTCCGTCCTGGGCCGCCCGAAAAAAATCGAGGTGGCCGGTGCCCGCGTCGTCGAGCTCGAGATGCGCTTCAAGCACAAGCTGCTCGACGTGCTCGCCAACCCCAACATCGCCTATCTTCTCATGATGGCGGGGGTTCTCGGCCTCTACGTGGAATTCACCAACCCGGGGCTCTTCTTTCCGGGGATCGCGGGGGGCATCTGCCTGCTCCTCGGCCTCACGGCGCTGCAGGTGCTGCCGATCAACTACAGCGGTCTCGCGCTGATCGTCCTCGGGATCGCGCTCCTGGTCACGGAGCTTTTCCTGCCCACGTTCGGGATCATCGGCGTGGGAGGGCTGGTCGCCTTCGTCCTGGGCTCGCTCCTTCTCTTCGACACGCCCGAATCCGCGATGGCCGTCGATCCCGCCGTGATCGCGGCCGCCGCGACGACGCTCGGGCTTTTCACGCTGATCGTCGGGATTCTGGTGGTGCGGGCCCACCGGCAGCGGCCGGCCCTCGGCCGCGAAGGCCTGATCGGGGAGGTCGGCGAAGTCCGCAGCGTGAGCCCCCGCGGGGAGTGCAAGGTTTTCGTCCACGGAGAGTACTGGGACGCCGAAGCCGAAGGTGCCGTGGAGCCGGGCGAGAAAGTCGAGGTCGTGGGCGTGGACGGGCTCAGGTTGCGGGTGCGGCGCGCCGGCTGAAGGAGACGCGAGAGGAGGGAAGTCGATGTTCGGTGCCGGAACGGTCGTGTTGCTTTTCGCGCTCGCTCTCGTTCTGAGCGGCGTCAAGGTTCTCAAGGAGTTCGAGCGGGGCGTCGTCTTCCGCCTGGGGCGACTCGTCGGCCACCGGGGGCCCGGCCTCGTGTTCGTGATTCCCCTGATCGAACGAATGCAGAGGGTCGACCTGCGGACGGTGACGATGGACGTGCCGTCCCAGGACGTCATCACGCGGGACAACGTGTCCGTGAAGGTGAACGCCGTCGTGTACTTCCGCGTCGTGGACCCGAGCAAGGCCGTCGTGGAGGTCGTCGACTACCTTTTCGCGACTTCGCAGCTCTCGCAGACGACGCTGCGCAGCGTCTGCGGGCAGGCGGAACTCGACGAGCTGCTGGCCGAGCGCGAGAAGATCAACACCCGGCTCCAGGAGATCCTCGACCAGCAGACGGACCCGTGGGGGATCAAGGTCGTCACCGTGGAGGTCAAACACATCGACCTCCCGCAGGAAATGCAGCGCGCGATGGCGCGGCAGGCGGAAGCCGAGCGCGAGCGGCGGGCGAAGATCATCAACGCCGAGGGGGAGTTCCAGGCCGCCCAGCGCCTCGCCGAAGCCTCGGAAATGATCGCGTCGCATCCGATCGCGCTGCAGCTCCGCTTCCTGCAGACGCTCAACGAGGTCGCGGCCGAGAACGCTTCGACGACGATCTTCCCGATTCCGATCGACCTCTTCCGCCCCTTCCTCGTGACGCCGGGCTCGCGGGCCGGCGGGGAGGGCGACTCGGGTCAGTCGTAGTACTCGAGCCCGAGGTGCGTGATGAGCGTCTCGCCCCGCAGGAAGCGGAGCGTGTTCTTGAGCTTCATGAGCTGGATGAAGAGGTCGTGCTCCGGGTAGAGCCCGGGGGCGGTCATCGGGCTCTTGAAGAAAAAGGAGAGCCACTCCTGGATTCCCGCGAGCCCCGAGCGCTGCGCCAGGTCGAGGAAGAGCGCGAGGTCGAGGACGAGCGGAGCGGCCAGGATCGAGTCGCGGCACAGGAAGTTGATCTTGATCTGCATCGGGTAACCGAGCCAGCCGAAGATGTCGAGGTTGTCCCACGCTTCCTTGTTGTCCCCGCGCGGCGGGTAGTAGTTGATGTCGATCTTGTGGCAGTAGTCGCCGTAGAGCTCGGGGTAGAGGTCGGGTTGCAGGATCCACTCGAGCACGCTTCTCTTGCTCACTTCCTTGGTACGGAACGACTCGGGCTCGTCGAGCACCTCGCCGTCGCGATTGCCCAGGATGTTCGTCGAAAACCAGCCGCGCAGTCCCAGCATCCTGGCCTTGAGCCCCGGCGCGAGGATCGTCTTGAGGAGGGTCTGGCCCGTCTTGAAATCCTTGCCGGCGATCGGCACCCGCCGCTCGCGCGCGAGCTCTTCGAGGGCGGGGATGTCCACCGTGAGGTTCGGGGCGCCGTTCGCGAACGGGATGCCCGACCGTAGCGCCGCGTAGGCGTAGATCATCGAGGGGGCGATCTCCGGCGCGTCGCGCTCGAGCCCCTTCTCGAACTCCGCGAGCGACGCGTGCACCGGGGTCGGCTCGAGGTACGCCTCGGTCGAGCCGCACCAGATCATCACGGCCCGCTCGACGCCGTGGCGGCGGCGGAACTCCGCGATGTCCTCGAGCAGGGCCTCGGCCAGCGCCTTTTTCGAGGTCTCTCGTTTCCGGTGGGGCCCGTCGAGCCGGCGGACGTACGCTCGGTCGAAGACCGCCGGCATGGGCCGGATCTGCCTCAATTCCGGTTCGAGTTTCTCGAGGAGCGAGCGGTCGAGGACCCCGGCCTTGCACGCGGCTTCGTAGGCGTCGTCGGGGAAAATGTCCCAGGCCCCGAACACGAAATCCTCGAGTTTCGCGAGAGGCACGAACTCCGAAATCTTGGGCGTGCGCCCCTCGGTCCTCTTCCCGAGGCGGATCGTGCCGAGCTGGGTGAGGGAGCCGACGGGTCGTCCGAGCCCCCGGAGTACGGCGTAGACGCCCGCGATGAACGTCGTCGCGACCGCGCCGAGTCCCGGGAGGAGGACGCCCAGCCGACCCTCGGCCGGCCTTATGTTCGGGGGAGAGGTCACGGCTCGCTGCGCTCGTCGGGGCTGCTAGCTTTCTCCGCGGGAGGAGTCAACCGAGGGTTCTCCCGGTCCGGGGCGGGTTGAAGGAGGTCGGGGCGGGCGGTAAACGGAGCCGAGACGATGGTAGGCGTGGTGATCCCCACTCGAGATCGGCGCGAGATGGTCGCGGAAGCGGTCGTCTCGGTCCTCCGTCAGACCCGGAAGCCCGACGAAATCGTGGTCGTGGACGACGGGTCGGCCGACGGCACCGCGGAGCATCTGCGGCGGGAGTTCGGCGACGCGATTCGCGTCGTTTCCACGCCGCCCCGGGGCGTGGCCGCGGCCCGCAACCTCGGTGTCCGCTCGGTGCGAAGCCGCTGGGTCGCGTTTCTCGACTCGGACGACCTCTGGCTTCCCCGCAAGCTCGAACGCCAGCTCGAGTATCTCGATCGCCACCCGGAGCTGCGGGCCTGCCAGACCGAGGAGATCTGGTACCGGAACGGGGTGCGCGTCGAGCCCCGGAAGTACCACGCGAAGCCGGACGGCGACATCTTCTTTCCGAGCCTTCACCGTTGCCTCGTGAGTCCGTCGGCCGTCCTGCTCGATCGCGCGCTCTTCGAGCGGCTCGGCGGGTTCGACGAATCGCTTCCCGCTTGCGAGGACTACGACCTCTGGCTGCGCCTAGGGTGCGAGGAACGTCTCGGGCTCGTCCGCGAGCCGCTGGTGGTGAAGCGCGGGGGCCATCCGGATCAGCTCTCGCGGCGCTTCTGGGGAATGGACCGTTTTCGGGTGGTGGCGCTCCTCAAGCTTCTTTTGCGGGAGCCCCCTCTGCCGCCCGCACACCGCCGGGCGGTCCGCGAGGTCCTGGAACGGAAGTGCGGGATCCTGGCCGCCGGGGCGGAGAAGCGAGGCCGGGTGGAGGAAGCCGAGCGCTACCGCGCACTGGCACGGCTCGGTGCGGCTCGTGTCTCCGAGGCGGGAGAGGGTGCGGGCGAAGCCCTTCTTTCCGGAACGGGATGACTCGGGAGCGTCCGGAGAAAGACGGCGCGGCCGAACTCGGCGCGAGGATCCGGGAGTTCGCTCGGGCGCGGGCCTACCCGGACTCGCTCCTCGAGCGTTGGCTCGGCATGCAAGCGCGCGACGCCGGGGCCCTCTGGCGGGTGGCTTCGGCTTTGCGGCTCGGGCCGAACCACTGGCGCGACGTGGCCGAGTGGGCCGAGGAGATCGCGCTGCGGGAAGGCGGGACGGTGGCCGACGTTCTCGAGCGGGCCGAGGTCCGCGAGGCGTGGGAAGGGCGCCCTGCGAGAAACGAGGCCCTTCGGTCGCTGCGGGCGGTCCTGCGCAAGCTCCGGTTCCCGCGGCTCGCGGCGTGCGAGGAAAGGATCCGGGCGGCCCTGCGCGACCTGGGCCTTCCTCCCCACGTGCGCGTCCGGTTGCCCGAGTACCTGCGGGACGCCGAGCTGACGCTGGAAATCCGGGCGAGCGACGCCGCGGCTCTTTCCCGTGCGGTGCGCTCGCTCGAAGCTGCGCTCGCGGACGGCCGGTGGTCGAAGGTTTTCGAGTCTTTGCGGGAGCTTCCCGAATGAGCGGCCACGTCCGACCGGCGATCGAGGAGCTCTGGGTCCAGCGCGGCGAAGAAGGCACCCGGATCGCCCGCGCCGTCCGGCGCCATCTCCCCTGGCTCGAGCCCAGGGTTTTCGACGACCCCTCGGAGGCCGAGCCCACCCCCGGGCCCGACGCCTTCGGCCGCGGGAAGCGCCGGCTCGTGCTCTTGCGTCACCGCGGCTCGTTTCTCGAGCACTGCCCCGCGGGTACCGGCGGGCTCGTGTGCTGCAACTACCTCGTCCTCCACCTCGGGTCGAACTGCCCGATGGACTGCAGCTACTGTTTTCTCCAGGCTTACTTGCGCAACAACCCCGCGCTCAAGGTCTACACGAACCCCGAAGACGCCCTCGCAGAAGTCGAAGCGGTCCTGCGGCGGCAGCCGGACCGGGAGTTCCGAATCGGCACCGGCGAGCTCGTGGACAGCCTCGCGCTCGACCCGTGGACGGAACTCACGTCGATTCTCGTCCCCTTTTTCGCCGAGCGGAAGGGAGCCGTGCTCGAGCTCAAGACGAAGAGCGCCGCCGTCGAGGGGCTTTTGCGGCTCGGGGGCACGCCGCGCGTCGTGGTCTCGTGGTCGGTCAATCCGCCCGAGATCGTCGCCCGAGAAGAGCACGGCACGGCATCTTTGGAAGAGCGTGTGCAGGCTGCCCGCCGCGTGGTCCGGGCCGGATACCGCGTCGCTTTTCACTTCGATCCCCTCGTGGAGTACCCGGGCTGGGAAGAGGGCTACGGCCGCGTACTCGACCTCCTGCGGTCGGAGATCGACCCCGCGTGCGTGGCCTGGGTGAGTCTCGGCTCTCTGCGGATGACGCCGGCGCTTCGGGCCGCCGTCCGGCAAAGGCACCGCAGCTCGCTTCTCGCCGGCGAACTCGTCCCCGAAAGGGACGGAAAACTCCGCGTGTGGCGGGGGCTGCGGGTCCGCATGTACCGGACGCTCCTCGGTGCCCTTCGTTCGTGGCGGCACGACCTGCCGCTCTATCTTTGCATGGAAACTCCTCTCGTCTGGGAGCAGGTGTTCGGCGGGGTTCCCACCGACCGCGAGCTCGGGCGGAGGCTGGCCGCGGGGGCGCGGTGGTAAGGCGGCGGCGTCCCTCCCCGGCCCGCGACGCCGCGGTCGGCGTCTTCGATTCCGGCATCGGGGGGCTCACGGTGGTCCACGAAATCCGGCGCCTCCTCCCGAACGAGAACCTCCTCTACTTCGGCGACACGGGCCGTACGCCGTACGGCACGAAGTCGGCCGAGACCGTTCGGCGCTACGCCTTCGAGAACGCGGAGTTCCTCCTCGAGCGCGGCGTCAAGGTGCTCGTCGTGGCTTGCAACACGGTCTCCGCCGTGGCGCTCGAGGAGCTGGCCGAGCGGCTTCCCGTTCCGGTGCTGGGCGTGATCGAGCCCGGGGTGCGGGAGGCACTCGAGCGGACGAAAAACCGGAGGATCGGCGTCATCGCGACGGAAGCCACGATCGCGAGCGGAACTTACACGCGGGCACTCCAGGCGCTCGATCCCCGGGTGGAGGTCTACAGCCGCGCTTGCCCTCTCTTCGTGCCGCTCGCCGAAGAAGGCTGGACGGACAACGACGTGGCACGGCTCGCCGCTCGGGTTTACCTCGAAAGCCTCTCTCGCAGCGGGATCGACACGTTGATCCTCGGGTGCACGCACTACCCGCTGCTCCGAAGTCTCATCCAGCGCGTCGTGGGCGAAGGGGTGGCGCTCGTCGATTCCGCGAAAGCCACCGCCCGGGCTCTGCGGGATCTTTTGCGGCGCGAGGACCTGCTGCGGCGCGAGGGGCGAGGCAGCGCGAGTTTTTTCGTCACGGACGCCCCGGACCGCTTCGTCGAGGTGGGCCGGAGGTTTCTCGGGTCGGCCGTCGATTCCGCGGTGCGTGTCGAACGCTGACGTCGGCTTGATCTTCGACCGAGCTCTGGGCAGCATGACACGCGAAGGATGCTGAACCTGGTCAAGAAGATCGTCGGGACGAAGAACGACCGGGAGCTCAAACGGCTCTGGCCCGTCGTCCGGGAGATCAACGCCCTCGAGGAACGGATCGCGGCCCTCTCCGACGAGGAACTTCGGGCGAAGACCGAGGAGTTCCGGTCGAAAATCCGCGAGCGTACGCGCGAGATCCGCGAGCGGCTCGAGCAGCACGAGAAGGAGCTGCGGGAGGGCGGCGCCGAGGTCGACCGGGAAGAGCTCCACGAGACGGTGGAGAAGGAAAAACAGGAGCTTCTCGAGGCCGAGAAGGAGGTCCTCGACGAGATCCTCCCCGAGGCGTTCGCGTGCGTGCGGGAGGCTTCCAAGCGAACGATCGGGCTCCGCCACTACGACGTGCAGATGCTCGGCGCGATCGTGCTCCACCAGGGGAAGATCGCGGAAATGAAGACGGGCGAGGGAAAGACGCTCGTCGCCACCTGCCCCCTCTACCTGAACGCGCTGCTCGGCCGCGGCGTCCACCTGGTCACGGTGAACGACTACCTCGCCCGCCGTGACGTGCAGTGGATGGGGCCGATCTACCACGCCCTGGGCGTGAGCGTGGCCGTGATCGTCCACGAGGAGAGCTTCCTCTACGACCCGACCTACGTGACGAGCGACTACCGGATGATGCACCTCCGGCCCGTCTCCCGGCGCGAGGCGTACCACGCCGACATCACCTACGGCACGAACCACGAGTTCGGGTTCGACTACCTCCGGGACAACATGAAGCTCGCCGAGGAGGAATTCGTCCAGCGCGAGCTCTACTACGCGATCGTCGACGAGGTCGACAACATCCTGATCGACGAGGCGCGAACGCCGCTCATCATTTCGGGACCGGCCGAGGACTCCACCGACCTCTACTACCGGATCGACAAGATCGTCCCCCGCCTCAAGCGCGGGGCCGTGCTCCAGGGGGACGCCCGGCAGGAAGAACGTCCCCAGATCGAGGCGAGCGGGGACTACGTCGTCGACGAGAAGTCGAAGACCGTGGTCCTCACCGAGCAGGGGGTCGCCAAGGTCGAGCGGCTTCTCGGCATCGACAACCTCTACGACCCGGCCAACATCAACATCCTCCACCACGTGAACCAGGCGCTCAAGGCGCACGCCATCTTCCGGCGCGACGTCGACTACGTGGTGAAGAACGGGCAGGTGATCATCGTCGACGAGTTCACGGGCCGGCTCATGGAAGGCCGCCGCTGGTCCGACGGCCTCCACCAGGCCGTGGAAGCCAAGGAAGGGCTCCGGATCCAGCGGGAAAACCAGACGCTCGCGACGATCACGATCCAGAACTACTTCCGGATGTACCACAAGCTCGCGGGCATGACGGGCACGGCCGACACGGAAGCCGTCGAGTTCGACAAGATCTACAAGCTCCAGGTCGTCGTCATCCCGCCGAACAAGCCCATGATCCGGGTGGACCATCCGGACGTCGTCTACAAGACCGAGCGCGAGAAGTTCCAGGCCGTGATCGAAGAAATCGCCGAGTGCCACGCCCGCGGGCAGCCGGTGCTCGTCGGTACGGTGTCCGTGGAAAAGTCCGAGCGTCTCTCGAAGATGCTCAAGGCTCGTGGCATCCCGCACAACGTGCTCAACGCCGTCAACCACGAGGCCGAAGCTTCCGTCATCGCGCAGGCCGGCCGCAAGGGTCAGGTCACCATCGCCACGAACATGGCCGGCCGGGGGACGGACATTCTCCTCGGAGGGAATCCCGAGTTCCTCGCACGGGCCGAGATCGAGAACGAGTGGATCCGGCGGGCCGAGGTGCTCCCGTCGGGCCACACGCGATACGAGGACGCTCTGGTCGAGCTGCGCGAGAAGTTCGAGCGCAAGGTCCAGAAGGCACGCGAAAAGTACGAGAAGCAGTGGAAGCCCTACGAGGAACGACAGGCCGAAGCGCTCGAGCGGCTCACGGCGACGCATCGCGCCTACCTCGAGGCCGCCCTCGTCGACGCGCGCCGCCGTTACGAGGACGCCTGGCGCGGTCTCGGCGAAGGGGCCGGCTCCGAGGCGTACGCGGCCTGCGCCGAGGCGCTGGAAGCCTACTGCCAGGCGCTCCGGGACTTCGACCGCGTGACGGGTCCGCACCTCGGGGAAGAAGGCGAGCGGCGTTTCCGGGACACCCAGCTCGAGCTCGCGGAGGTGTTGCGGGCCGCCGTCTCGAACGGCGGGGCGGCGGACGGGCTCGAGTCGGCACGGTCGGCCTTCGAGCGCGCGCGGTCCGACTACGAGCGCGCCGTCGAGAAGGCGCTCCGGAACGGGAACCTTTCCCTGGAGGAGGCCAGGGCGGCCTACGAGGAGGCGCAGCGCGAATTCGAGGAAGCGGAAGAAGCCTTCCTGAGGCACCGCAAGCCCTACGAGCAGGCCGTCGCGGCCGCGCAGCGCGAGTACGAGGAGACGCGCCGGAAGTACACGCAGGTCGTCGAGGAGCTGCGCGAGCAGATGGACCGCTCGCCCGACGAGTTCCGCGACCGCTACCAGGAGCTGCTCGCGAAGTACCGCGAACAGTGCGCCCGGGAGCGCGAGGAGGTGGTGGCCGCGGGCGGACTCCACATCATCGGGACCGAGCGTCACGAGAGCCGGCGGATCGACAACCAGCTACGCGGGCGCGCGGGACGCCAGGGCGACCCCGGGAGCTCGCGCTTCTACCTCTCGCTCGAGGACGACCTGCTGCGGATTTTCGGCGCCGACCGCATCAAGGGCATCATGGAGCGGCTCGGGATGGAAGAAGGGGAACCCATCGAGCACCGGATGATTTCTCGCGCCATCGCGAACGCCCAGAGCAAGGTCGAAGCCCACAATTTCGACATCCGAAAGCACCTCCTCGAGTACGACGACGTGCTCAACAAACAGCGCGAGGTCGTCTACGCCCGCCGCCGGGAGATTCTCTCGCGGGAGAACCTGAAGCCCGAGATCCTCGAGATGGTCGACGAGACGCTCTCCGAGCTTCTCGACCGGACGACGAATCCCGACCTCCCGCCGGCCGAGTGGGACTGGACGGTGCTCGAGGAGAACCTGCTCAAGCAGTTCAGCTACCGCCTGCGGCTCGACGAGAACGAGCGGGAGAACCTCACAGCCGACGAGCTCGAAGAAAAGCTGCGCGAGGCGCTCCACGCGGCGTACGAGGAGAAGGAGCGGGACTTCACCCCGGAGACCCTGCGGCATTTCGAGAAGTTCGTGATGCTCCAGACCCTCGACAGTCTCTGGAAGGACCACCTGCTCGCGATGGATCACCTCAAGGAAGGGATCGGGCTCCGGGGTTACGGGCAGCGGAATCCCCTCCAGGAGTACCAGAAGGAAGGGTTCGAGCTCTTCCAGGAGATGATGCGGCAGTTCCGCGAGGGCGTGGTCGAAAAGCTCTACGCCGTCCAGATCGTCCGCGAAGAGCAGCGGCAGCGCGTGCGGCAGATGCGGCTCGAGGAGCACGAACCTCGGCGTCTCGTGATGAGCGGCGGGGGTCGCCCGGCCGCCGCTCCCAAGACCGAGACCGTGCGGCGGACGGGCGGCAAGGTGGGACGGAACGATCCTTGCCCGTGCGGGAGCGGCAAGAAGTACAAGAAATGCCACGGCGCGTAGGTGTGCGATCGGCACGCGTCCTCCGGGGCCCGCGAGAAGAGAGCACGGGGCGGAGGGTTCGTTCCCGGGGGGCGACGGGGTCGCCGTTCGTCCTTCCGGCGAAGCCACGGCCGCGCCGCCCTCGGGCGCGCGTCCCGGCCACGGGCTAGCTTTTCCCCTCGCGCGCAGCCCGGCGGAAGTCGGGCTTTCGTTTTTCGAGGAACGCCTTCTGTCCCTCCTGCGACTCGGGCGTCCGGTAGAAAAGCTCGAGGGCGGAAAAGCCCATTTCCGTGATGCCGTGGATGTGGTCCGTGTCCGCGTTGAACGAGTACTTCGCGAGCTTCAGTGCCGTGGGGCTCCTCTCGAGAAGCTCCCGGCACCACTTTTCCACCTCCGCACGCAGCTCGGACGCCGGGACGACCTTGTTGACGAGCCCCATCTCGAGCGCTTCCTTCGCCGTGTACTGCCGGCAGAGGTACCAGATCTCGCGGGCCTTTTTCTCGCCCACGATGCGCGCGAGGTAGGCCGTGCCGAACCCCGGGTCGACGCTGCCCACGCGGGGGCCGACCTGGCCGAAGACGGCCGTGTCCGCGGCGATCGTGAGGTCGCAGACGACGTGGAGAACGTGCCCGCCCCCGATGGCGTACCCGTTCACCATGGCGATCACGGGCTTCGGGATGTTCCGGATGAGCGAGTGCAGCGTGGCGACGTCGAGTCCGATGCCCGTTCCCCCTCCCGCGTAGCCCGCGGCCGTCCTTTCTTTCTGGTCTCCGCCGCTGCAGAAGGCCTTGTCGCCCGCGCCCGTCAGCACGACGACGCCCACGTCGGAGTCCCGCCACGCGTCTCGCAGAGCCTCGATCATCTCGTCGACGGTGCGGGCCCGGAAGGCGTTGCGCACTTCCGGTCGGTTGATCGTGATCCAGGCCACGCCGTCTTTTTTTTCGTAGAGAATGTCCTGGAACTCCATCGTGTCCCCCTTTCGTTCGAACGGGTAACCACGAGGCTAGCACGAAGCCGGCCCGTGGCGTAAAGACGGACACGAGACATGCCCCGCAAGCTCAAGGCTCCAGCGCTTCTCCTGCTCCTCGGGAGCCTCGTGGGGGGATGCGGCGACCCGAGGGCGGAAGCCCCGGCACGCGCGACGCCACCGCCGGTCTACGTCGAGCTCCTCGAGGTTTCGCCGAGCTCGATCCGCGAGGTGGTCCGGCTCGTCGGGCAGCTCGAGGCGGAAGAATCCGTGGTCGTGAAACCCGAGACCGAGGGCGTCGTGGAGTCCGTCGAATTCGAGGAAGGCCAGCTCGTCCGCAAGGGGGAACTTCTGTTTCGGCTCGAAGACGAGGAGCAGAAAGCCCGCCTTCGGGAAGCCGAGGCGCTTCTCGTCCTCGCCGAAGACGAGTACCGGCGAACCCTCACGCTCGCCCGCAAAGGGACCGTCTCGCCCGCGGAACTCGACCGAACGCGCGCGGCATTCGAGGCGGCCAAGGCCCGGAGGGACCTCGCTCGCGTCGAGCTCGAGCGGACGCGGATCCGGGCACCCTTCGACGGCGTTCTCGGGGCACGCATGGTCTCGCCGGGCGACCGGGTCGACCGCGAGACGGCGCTCGTGCGCATCGACGCGGTCTCGCGTCTCCAGCTCGTTTTCACGATCCCCGAGACCGCCGTCGGGCGGGCCCGCACGGGAGTTCCCGTCGAAGTCGAGGTGGCGGCCTGGCCCGGGGAACGGTTCCCGGGCGAGGTGTTTTTCGTCGCGCCCGCCCTCGACCCTGCGACCCGGAGGCTCCTTCTGAAGGCGTGGGTTCCCAACGAGCACGGGAAGCTCCGGCCCGGGATGTTCGCCGAGATCGGCGTGGAACTCGCGCGGCACGACGGGGTGCTCGTCGTTCCGGAGTCGGCGCTCGCGTACGACGCGCGCGGTCCTTTCGTGTGGAGGGTCTCCGAGAAGGGCGTGGCGGAGCGGGTCGGCGTGGAGGTCGGCCTGCGGCAAGAGGGGCGCGTCGAGATCGTCTCGGGCCTCGCTCCCGGTGACACGATCGTGGCGGCCGGGACGCACAAGGTCGTGGCCGGGGCCCGGGTCCTCGCGGCCGAGCCCCCCGAGGAGAAAGGCCCCGCATGAAACTTTCCGAAATCTGCATTCGGCGGCCCGTTCTCTCCACCGTCCTTTCCCTGCTCGTGTGCCTGGTGGGTTTTCTGGGTCTCGTCCGGCTGCCGAACCGGGAGCTTCCCGACGTGGACCCGCCGGTCGTTTCGGTGACGACCGTCTACCCGGGCGCGGCCCCCGAGGTGGTCGAGACCTCCGTGACGCAGCCGCTCGAAGACCAGCTCGTCGCCATCGAAGGTGTCCGGCACGTCACGTCGACGAGCCGCGAACAGGTCTCGGCGATCAGCGTGGAATTCGAGCTCTCGCGGGACGTCGACGCCGCGGCGAACGACGTCCGGGATCGGGTGGCCCGGGTGCGGGACGAGCTCCCCGAGGACGCGCTCGACCCGGTGGTGGCCAAACGCGACGCCGACGCGTGGCCCGTCATCTGGCTCGCGCTCTACGGCGAGCGGTACAGCCAGGTCGAGATTTCCACCTTCGCCGAGACGCTGGTTCAGGATCGGCTCGCGAAGCTCCCGGGCGTTTCCGAGGTGCTCGTCGCCGGTGAGAAGCGTTTTTCCATGCGGGTTTGGATCGACAACGCGCGGCTCACGGCCCACGGCCTCACCGTCGCCGACGTGGCCGAGGCGCTGCGTCGCGAGAACGTCGATCTCCCGTCCGGGCGCGTGGAGGGGCGCGACCGCGAGTACACCGTCCGCACGCTGGGCGAGCTCCGGAGCGCGGAGGAATTCGGGGCGCTCGTCGTGACGAACACGGGAGGAAGGCCGGTGCGGCTCCGCGACGTGGCCCGGGTCGAGGTCGGGCCCGAGGACGAGCGCAAGCTCGTGCGTTTCGACGGCCAGCCGGCCGTCGGCCTCGGCGTCGTGAAGCAGTCGAAGGCGAACACGCTCGACGTGGCCCGAGCCGTGCGTTCCGAGGTCGAGGAAATCCGGCGGATCCTCCCGCCGGGCTTGCACATGGACGTCGCCTTCGACGTGTCCACCTACATCGAACGATCGCTCCGCGACCTGGCGCGCACGATTTTCGAGGCGGTGGGCCTCGTGGTCGTGGTGATTTTTCTCTTCCTTCGCTCGCTCCGGGCGACCGTGGTTCCGGCGGTGGCCATCCCGGTGTCTCTCGTCGGGACCTTCGCGGTTCTCTACTTTCTCGGTTTCACGATCAACACGCTCACGCTCATGGGGCTCACGCTGGCGATCGGGCTCGTCGTGGACGATGCGATCGTGGTTCTCGAGAACGCGGCGCGGTGGGTGGAGCGAGGGCTTCCGAGGATGGAGGCCACCCGGCGGAGCATGGAGGAAATTTCTTTTGCCGTCGTGGCCGCCACCGTCTCCACCGTGGTCGTTTTCCTGCCCCTCGCCTTTCTCACGGACACGACCGGTCTCCTCTTCCGCGAGTTCGGCGTGACCGTGGCCGCCGCCGTCGCGCTCTCGGGGTTCGTCGCCCTCACGCTTTCCCCGACGCTCTGCGCCCGCATCCTGCGCAGGGCGGGCGACGAACGCGGGGTCCGGGCGAGCCTCGCACGCGCCCTCGATGCGTCGACCCGGGCCTACTCCGGCCTCCTTTCCTCCGCTCTTCGCCGGCGGGCTTTCGTGCTGGCTCTCGGTGCCGCGTGGGTCGCGCTCGGTGTCTTCCTCTTTTTCTCCCTCGAGCGCGAGCTCATTCCCGTCTCCGACCGGAGTGCTTTGCGAATTTTCACCCGTGCTCCCGAAGGCAGCACCGTGGAGTACACGGACCGCTACCAGCGGGAGGTCGAAAAACGCGTGCTCGCGCTCCCGGAGGTGGAGAAGGCCTTTTCCGTCGTCTCTCTCGGGATCGGGACTCCGGGTGTCGTGAACGAGGGGGCCATCTTCGCCTCGCTCGTGCCGCCCGAGCGGAGAGAACGGACGCAGATGGAAATCGTCGATGCGCTCCGGGCCGAGCTCTACACGATCGGAGGGATCCAGGCTTTCCCGATGAATCTGCCGACCCTTTCGGCGGACTTCACGCCCGTCTCGCTCGTTCTGCAGGGACCGGAAACCCGGAGACTCGTCGAGTTCGCCGAGCGTGTGGTCGAAAAATCCCGCGGGATCCCGGGTCTCGTGAACGTCCAGACCGACCTCGTCGTGAACAAGCCCGAGGTGGTGGTCCGGATCGACCGCGAGCGGGCGAGCGACCTCGGGGTTTCGGTGAGGGACATCGCGACGGCGCTGCAGATTCTCTTCGGCGGTCTCGACCTCACGACGTTCAAGCTCGCGGGCGAGACCTACAAGGTCATCGCTCAGCTCGAACGGGCCGAGCGATCCACCCCGAGCTCCATCGTGGGGGTGTACGTGCGCGGCCGGGACCGGCAGCTCGTTCCGCTCGCCTCGGTCGTGCGGGTGGAAGAGACGGTGGGGCCCCGCGCCATCCCGCACTTCGACCGCCTCCGCTCGGCCACGGTCTCCGCCAATCTGGCCTCGGGGGCGGCCCTGGGCACGGCTCTCGAGAACGTCCGGCGGGTGGCCGAAGAGGTCCTGCCCGTGGGAGAAGGATACCGCCTCGCCTTCTCCGGAGCTTCGGAACGCTACTACGAGTCCGGGCACGCGCTCCTTTTCGCGTACGTGCTCGCCGTGGCGATCGTCTACCTCGTTCTGGCCGCGCAGTTCGAGAGCTTCGTCCACCCTCTGGTGATCCTCGTCGCCGTCGCCTTCTCGTTCACCGGGGCGCTGCTGCTCCTCGGGCTCGGCGGGAGCACGCTGAACCTTTTCAGCGAAATCGGTCTCGTCATGCTCGTGGGGCTCGTCACGAAGAACTCGATCCTCATCGTCGAGTTCGCCAACCAGCTTCGCGAGCGCGGCAAAGACGTGCTCGAGGCCACCTTCGAGGCGAGTCGAGCCCGCTTCCGGCCGATCCTGATGACCGCGGCCTCGACGATCGTGGGCATCTTGCCGGTGGCCCTGGGCCGAGGGGAGGGCGGGGAGGCTCGGGCTCCGCTCGGCATTGCCGTGGTCGGCGGGATGCTGTTCTCGACGGTGCTGACCCTTTTCGTGGTGCCCGCGGCTTACGTCGCCGTCGAAAGGCTTCGAGCGCGGGTCCGGCTCGGGGAGGTTTCCGAAGCGGTGCTCGAAGCGTAGAATCCCGGACCGAGCCGATGGAAGTCGTTCGATCGGAGGAAGTCGGAAAACCCGTCGAGTTTCTCGGGGCTTCTCTTCCGGCCTGCTTTTCCGGCGTCGTGGAGGAGTGGCGTGCGGTCCGGGAGGGCGTCGGGGTCTTCCCGGCGTCTTTCCGCCGCTGGGTCCGCGTGTACGGCGCCGATCGAGAGGCTTTTCTACAGGGGATGGTGACGAACGACGTGCGAGGTCTCGTGCGGGGCCGCGGGCTCCCTGCGGCCATCCTCACCGTGCAGGGAAAGGTCGTGACGGATCTGCGGATCTACGCGGGGGAAGACTCGTTCCTGCTCGATTTCCCGGCTTCGGGTGCCGGTCGGGGGCGCGAGACGCTCGAACGGCACGTCGTCGCCGACGACGTGGAGCTCGAGGAAGTCGAGGGGGCGCTTTTGGGCCTCGAGGGGCGGGAGCTTCCGCGCTTCCTCGAAGCCCTCGGTTTCGAGCTGCCCGGGAGTCTCGTTCTCGGCAGCGGCCGGATCGCGGGGTACCCCGCCGAGTGGGTCACGGCTTCGCTCTCCGGAGAGCCCGGTTTGCTCCTCCGGGTGGAGGACCGGGGGCTCTGGGACGTTCTGTGCGAAAAGGGAGCGGTCCCCGTGGGCGCGCTGGCACTCGACGTGCTCAGGCTCGAGGCCGGGGTGCCGCTTCTCGGACGCGACATGGACGAGACGACACTGCTCATGGAAGTGGGTCTCGAGGACGCGGTGAGCTTCCGGAAAGGGTGCTACGTGGGACAGGAGGTCGTCGAGCGGATCGCGGCCCGGGGGCACGTGAACCGGCTGCGGGTGCTTTTCGTTTTCGACGGGGAGCCCGTGCCACCCCGGACACCGCTCGCGTGCGGCGGAAAAGAGGTGGGTTTCGTGACGAGCTCCGCGTTCTCTCCACTCGTGAAGAGCACGCTCGGCATGGGATACGTCCGGCGGGAATTCGCGGCTCCCGGTACGGAGCTCGACCTCGAAGGGCGGAAGGCGACGGTCGTTCCCCCGCCTTTTCGAAAAACGACAACGGAGGGACGGAAAGACGATGCCGACGCAACTCGGTAAGCGGTACTACTGCGAGAAGTGCGGGACGGAGGCGCTCTGCAACAAGCCCGGCCCCGGGACGCTCGTGTGCTGCGACGAGGAGATGAAGCTCAAAGAAGCCAAGCCGCTTCCCTCCTCGGATTGAGCGGCGCTTCGTGACGCGAAGAGAGTTTCCTGCCGCCGCCCTCTACGAGAAACGGGGGCCGATTGCCGTCGTGAGCCTGAACCGGCCCGAGGTTCACAACGCGTACGACGTCCGGATGAGGGACGCGCTCTACGAAGCGTTCACCGCCGTCCGGGACGACACGGAAGTGCGCGTGCTCGTGCTCCGCGGGAACGGGCCGTCGTTCTCGAGCGGGGGCGACCTCCGGGAGTTCGGTTCGGCCCCGTCTCCGCTCGTGGCGCGGAGCGTGCGGCGGGAGCGGGACGTGTGGGGGGTCCTTCTCGGGCTCGACGCACTCACGGTGGCCGCGGTGCACGGCTACGTCCTGGGTGGTGGCTGGGAGATGGCCCTTCTCTGCGATGTCTGTATCGCGAGCCGCGATGCGCGCTTTCGCTTCCCCGAGACCGGACTCGGTCTGATCCCCGGGGTCGGTGGAACCCAGACCCTCCCGCGGAAAGCGGGGCTCGGATACGCGCTCGACTGGATTCTCACGGGCCGGTGGCTTTCCGCGGAGGAGCTCCGGCGGGCGGGACTCCTCGAGCGCGTCGTTTCCCGCGAGCGACTCGACGCGGTGGCCCTCGGGATGGCTCGCTCCTTCGCCCGACTCGATCGCACGGCTCGGCGTCGGCTCAAGCAAGCGCTGCGCGCCTCGCAGGACTTCGTCGGGCGAAACGCGTCCGGAGGGACGCGCTCCGTCGCGTCCGGGGCGGGGGGACGCGCCCGTCGGATGCCGTTCACGACCGCCGGGACCGTTCGCGAACACGTCCACGCGGAGGGACGCGCTCCGTCGCGTCCGGGGCGGGGGGACGCGCCCGTCGGATGCCGTTCAGGACCGCCGGGACCGTTCGCGAACACGTCCACGCGGAGGGACGCGCTCCGTCGCGTCCAGGGGCGGGGGGACGCGCCCGTCGGATGTCGTTCAGGACCGCCGGGACCGTTCGCGAACACGTCCACGCGGAGGGACGCGCTCCGTCGCGTCCGGGGGCGGGGCGGGAACCCGCCGGTCGGACGTCCTCGATGACCGCCGGTGCCGTTCCCGAACACGCGGCGCACCTTGGTGACCGGAGGAAACCCTCGTGAACACGTCGAACTTCGTCAGCATCCCGGCCCAGATGTTTCCCGACCAGGAAATCCTGGTCTCCGGGTCCGTACGCCTGACTTACGGAAAACTCTGGGAGCGCATCCGGCGCACGGCCAACGCTCTACGCGAGCTCGGCGTGGGCCGGGGCGACACGGTGGCCGTCCTCCAGACGAACTCCCACCAGTACGTCGAGGCGTATTTCGCGACCGCTGCTCTCGGCGGCGTCTTCCTTCCGCTGAACTACCGGGCCAAGCCCCCCGAGCTTCGCTACATGATCGAGGCGGCCCGCACGGCCGTGCTCCTCGTGGGCGCGCGTTATCTCCCCGTGGTGCGCTCTCTCCGCGAACAGATTTCTGGCGTGCGAAAGATCGTCTGCCTGGAATCCCCCGAGGGCGAGTTTCCCGGCCTGGAAGACATGGTGGCGGCGGCGTCCCCGGAGTTCACCGAAGTGGACGTGGAAGACGAGGAGACGACGGTTCTCATGTACACGAGCGGTACCACGGCCATGCCCAAGGCCGTGCTCCTGACCTACGGGGACTTCACCGTCTACGTCTGCAACAACGTCGAGCTCGCCGACGGCACGCCCAGAGGGACGGCTCTCCTCTGCGTCCCCCTCTACCACATCGCCGGAATGACGAACGTCATGACGACGCTCTTCACGGGCCGGCGCCTCGTCCTTCTCCCGCAGTTCGAACCCAAAAGCTGGCTCGATGCCGTGACGCGCTTTCGCGTGACCCACGCCTTCGTCGTCCCGACGATGCTCAAGCAGATTCTCGGCCACCCGGAGTTCGACCGCGCCGACCTCCGGAGCCTCGAGGTCCTCTCGTACGGCGGTGCCCCGATGCCGCTCCCGGTGATCCGCGAGGCCATCGAGCGCTTTCCGAAGACCGTGGGGTTCGTGAACGCCTTCGGGCAGACGGAAACGACGTCGACGCTCACGCTTCTCGGGCCCGAGGACCATCGGCTCGAGGGAACGCCCGAAGAAATCGAGAGAAAACTCCGGCGGCTCTCCTCGATCGGCCGGCCGCTGCCGGACGTGGAGGTGCGGATCGTCGACGAGGAAGGGAAGGAGGTGCCGCCCGGCACGGTGGGGGAGCTCTGGGTTCGGACGCCGCGCGTCATGAAAGGCTACGCGGGTGCCGATTCTCCCCTGAGAGAAGGGGGATGGCTTCCCACCCGCGACATGGCCTGGGTGGACGACGAGGGCTACCTCTACCTCGCGGGACGGAAGGACGACATCATCATCCGTGGCGGGGAGAACATCGCCCCCGCGGAGGTGGAAGCCGTTCTCGGGTCCCACCCCGCCGTCGACGAAGCTGCCGTGGTCGGCGTCCCGGACGTGGAATGGGGGCAGAAGGTCGTGGCCTTCGTCGTCCCGAAGCCCGGTGCCCGCGTCACGCCCGAGGAGCTGCAGGAGTTCTGTCGGGCTCGGCTCGCGTCCTTCAAGAAGCCCGAGCTCGTTTTCCTCGTTCCCGAGCTTCCCAAAAGTCCTCTCGGCAAGCTCCTGCGCCGGGAGTTGCGGGCGCTCGCCGAACGAAACGCTGCCGGCCGATGAAGCGGGGAGGGCGCGGAGCTCGTTCTTCGGGGATCGCGAGGGAAGACCGTGGGAAAGCCGTCTGGCTGCGACTCCCCGAGCGGCTTTCCGAGGCGGACGCGCAGCGGCTCTCGGACGAGGCCGAGGAGCTGCGGTTTCGCCCGGAGCTCTGCGTGGTCGTCTTGATGCCGTCCGCGCGCGATTTTTGCCTCGGGATCGAGGAGTCCGAGAGGCGGTTCGTGGATTGCGTGCGTGCCGTGGCCTCCCTTCCCCAGCCCGTGCTCGCCGTGCTGCGAGGCAGGACCGCGGCCCGGGGGTGCGAGCTCGCGCTGGCTTGCGACCTGCGCGTAGCGTCCGCGGATGCACGCTTTTTCTTTCCCGGTCCGGGAGACGCCGGGGGTCTCGGGTTCGGAGCGATCCAGAGGCTCGTGCGGCTCGTCGGCCCGAGCCGAGCGCTCGGCATGATGCTGCGCGAGCGGCCCGTCGGGGCGGCCGAGGCGCTTCGGGCGGGGCTCGTGAGCCGGGTCTGTCGCGCCTCCGCTCTGCGAGGGGAAGTCCGGCGGCTCGTGTCCGAACTCTCGGCGAAGGCGCCGCTCGCTCTGCGGCTCGCCAAGGAAGCCGTCTACCGCGGCCTCGAACTCACCCTGGAGCAGGGGTTGCGGCTCGAGGACGACCTTTACGTTCTCCTCCAGACCACCCGCGACAGGAAAGAGGGCATTCGTTCGTTCATGAGCGGCCGCCGCCCGCGCTTCGTCGGAGCTTGAGGAGGCGGCCGGGGAGGTAGCGAGCCATGCCGAACCAGATCGGCAAGATCTACGTCTGCACGAAATGCGGAGCGCAGGTGATCGTCACAAAGGGTGGCAGCGGGACGATTTGTTGCTGCGGTGTGCCCATGCAGCAAAAGTAGTGTCGTCGAGCACCCGCAGGGCCTCTTCGTAGAACCGCAGCGTCCGTTCGAGGCTCGCGAGCTGGATGCGTTCGCGGTCGTCCCGTGCCGAGTGGAGGCCGCGGAGCCAGCGATCGGCGTCGTAGGACGAGATCGTGACGGCGGGCACGCCGGCCTCGAGAAAAGACCGGGTGTCCGTCGTGACGGGGAGCGCGTCGGGTTCGAGCGGTCTTCCGAGCGCACGCCGCGCGGCGGTGTCGAGCTTGCGGGCGAGCGGCATCCAGGCGTCGTAGCGGCGGAGCGCCGATCGGTCGGACGTGAAGAAACGGAGCCTCGGCCCGGCTCCGAGCGCCTCCGCGTTGACGAAAACGAAGGGGAGAGGCTCGCGGAGCCGTTCGACGTAAGCTTTCGATCCCTGGAGACCGACCTCCTCGCCGGAAAAGAACACGATGTCCACGCTCGTCCGCTCGAGGGGAATCTCCCCGCGACCGAGCTTTTCCGCGAGTCTCAGGAGCAGAGCCACCGAGCTCCCGTCGTCGAGCGCCCCGGGGCTGCGACGGGCGACGAAGCTTCCGCCCGAGAGCACGAGAAACAACGCGACGTCGTACGCGGCCACCAGCACGGACAGAGCAAGCGGCCCCCGGACCGAGAGCCCTTTGCGCACCCGCCGCCAGCCGCTCGCCGCGACGAGCAGGGCGAGGACGCAGGCGGGTACGAGCAGGAACTGCACCGGCGCGCGGGCGGCGTGGTCGAAGAGGTCCGTCTTCGTGTCGTAGTGAGCGCCCAGGACGACCTTCTGCTCCGGCTCCGGTGCCTCGTAGCGCAGCACGACGTTCTCCTGCTCCACCGTCCCGAGCAGGGCCGAGGGCCCGAGCCCTGCTTCCACCTCGAGAAAGAGGTAGAGCGGGAGAAGCAAGGCGAGGAGGAAAGACCAGCCGAAGCGTTTTCTCGAGGCGGCCGCGAGCGTGGCGAGCCCGCAGACCAGCGCACCCCAGCCCGCGGCGCGGTGCACGTAGGGCCGGCAGAGAAACGGTTGGAGCTCCACGTGCGCCCCGAAAGCGCGCCCTGTCTCGTAGAGCCAGCGCGCCGTCTCGCCCAGCGCTGCCGACCCGTTTTCTCGGGGCACGAGGAGGACGTCGAAGATCTCGGAAAAGGTCACCGCCGCGCGGGTTTACCAGAACGCTTCCGCAAGAGCCACCCGGGTTCTTGCCCGCGGGGCGATCCTCGTGTTTAGGCTCGCAGCATGGCGGGTTCGGAAGCGGTCAGGCTGGCCGTGTTGCTTTCCGGCAGCGGCACCACGCTCCAGAACTTCCTCGACCGAATCCGGGCCGGGCGCCTCGCGGCTCGCGTCGTCGTGGTCGTTTCCTCTCGAGAAGACGCCTACGGGATCGAACGGGCCCGGGCGGCCGGCATTCCCGTGCGGGTCGTCCCGCGCAAGCGGTACGCCGGCGTCGACGAGTTCAACGACGCGCTCCACGCGGAACTCGCCCGATTCGAGTTCGACCTCGTGCTCCTGGCCGGATTCCTTTCTCCGTTCCAGCTTCGCCGCCGCTACGAAGGCCGCGTGCTCAACGTACACCCCGCGCTCGTGCCGGCCTTCAGCGGAAAGGGCTTCTACGGGGACCGCGTGCACCGCGCCGTGCTCGAGGCGGGGGTGCGGGTGACGGGTTGCACCGTGCACTTCGCCGACGAGGAGTACGACCACGGGCCGATCGTCTTCCAGGGTACGGTCCCGGTGCTCGAGGACGACACTCCCGAAACGCTCGCGGCCCGGGTGCGTCTCCTCGAGCAGGAACTCTACCCCGAGGCCGTGCGGCTCTGGGCCGAGGGGCGACTGGAGATCCGCGGCAGGAAGGTGAAGGTCCTACCCCCCAGGGCCTGAGGGGCGCGCTTCCCCGGGTGCGCTCTCCGCGGCGGGTTCGGCTTGCTTGGGCTTCGCCGCGCCTTTTTTCTTGAGCGGTGCGAGGACGACGCCCATCATCCGTCCCTCCATCTTCGGGGTACCGTCGACCTGGGCGATGTCCTTGAGCGCCTCGCACACGGCCAGGAGCTTTTCCCGGCCGAGGTCCTGGTAGGCGAGCTCCCTGCCGCGAAACCGGAGCGAGAACTTCACGCGATCTCCCTGCTCGAGGAATTCGCGCGCCTTCTGGATTTGCCGCTCGAGGTCGTGCGTGTCGGTGCGGTAACCGAGCCGGAGCTCCTTGACGCTCGTGACCGACTGCTTTTTGCGGGCCTCGACCTCTTT
This sequence comes from Candidatus Binatia bacterium, assembly GCA_026004195.1. Taxonomy (NCBI): domain Bacteria; phylum Candidatus Binatota; class Binatia (SeqCode); species Binatia bacterium. Next base: position 147,079 of record BPIQ01000002.1, on the reverse strand, counting down.
TTTGTGCTCCTGGTACTTGAACTTGCCGTAATCGAGAAGCCGGCAAACCGGCGGCTTCGCGTTGGGTGCCACCTCGACGAGGTCGAGCTGCGCCGCCTCGGCCTGCCGCAACGCTTCCTCGAGGCTCACGATCCCGATCTGCTTTCCGTCGGGACCCACGAGTCGAACCTGCGAGGCCCGGATGCGGCGGTTGACTCGGTGGGTGTCTTGCGGCGGGGGAACGAATCCGAAACGCCTACGCCGGAAACCCAAGTCTCCTCCCCTGGCTTTCGGGACTCGAACCTGCCTGACCGCTCATGGAGCTCGACACGGCACGAGTCTATAACGCATCCGACCCCGGAAACAACTCCCCCTGCCCTTCTTTTTGCGCGCCGGGGAATCCCGCGCTATGGAGGGCGGTAGCATGAAGCGGTGGTTCGCCCTTTCCGCGATCGGTCGCGACCGCCCCGGCATCGTCGCCGACCTGGCCGAGACCGTTTTCGAATGCGACGGGAATCTCGAGGACTCGAGCATGACGATTCTCGGGAGCGAGTTCGCCGTCCTCATGCTCGTCTCGGGCGAGGGCGAGGAGTTCGAGCGCAAACTTTCCTCCGCTTGCAAGCGGCTCGAGTGGGAAAAGCGCCTCACCGTCTTCGTCCGACCGCTCGAAGGCGCTCCGGTGGATTACGCGGCCGAGACGGGAGCCGCGCTCTACGACCTCGAAGCCACGGGCGTCGACAAGGCCGGGCTGGTGGCCCGTGTGGCGCGGTGTCTCGCGGACCACGGAGCGAACATCGAGCAGATGTTCACGCAGTCGACTCCGGAGCCGGGCACGGGAACGCCGATCTACCGGATGCGGATCCGGATTGCCGTTCCGGAAGCGGTGAAGGAAGAGGACCTCCGGGAAGCGCTCGAAAAAGTGGCACGCGAGCTCCATATCGACGTCTCGCTCCAGAGGGCGGGAGCTTGACGCGCGCGAGACGGCTTTTCCCCCGACGGCTCCCATGGCTTCTTCTTCCGACCCTGGAAGAGAAACCTCCGCGAACGTCGTCCGGGACCTCTTCCGGGCCGGCCTCGAGGTAGCGAGAGTCCTCCTCTACGCGGCGGCGTTGCTCGCGACCGTCGCCTTCGGATTCGCCGCCGTCTCCTTCTACGCGATTCGCTCCGTCGAGCTTCCGGAACTCGGCCGTCTGGCCGACTACCGCCCCCCGCTGGCCACGCAGGTCCTGGCTCGGGACGGCACGGTGCTCGGAGAGTTCTTCGTCGAGCGGCGGTATTACGTTCCGATCGAGCGAATCCCGCTCGTCGTCCGCCGGGCTTTCCTCGCCGCCGAGGACGAAGACTTCTACCGGCACCCGGGAGTCGACCTCGCCGGGATCCTGAGGGCGGCCTGGCACAACCTCACGAGCGGCGGCTCTCTCCAGGGCGGGAGCACGATCACGCAGCAAGTGGTGAAATCGATCCTCTTGAGTCCGCGCCGGAGCTACCGCCGGAAGCTCAAGGAAATCCTCCTCGCTCTGCGTCTCGAGTCGGCTTTCGAGAAGGACGAGATCCTCGAGCTTTACCTCAATCACATCTACCTCGGCGCGGGGGCGTACGGAGTGGCCGCGGCGTCGCTGCGCTACTTCGGTAGGCCGGTGGAGGATCTGGGCCTGGCCGAGGCGGCGCTGCTCGCGGGCTTGCCGCAAGCCCCGAGTCGCTACTCCCCCCTCTCGCACTGGCCGCGTGCCAAGGCGAGACAGCGGTACGTGCTCCGGCGCATGGTCGAAGCGGGCTTCGTCACCGAAGAGGAAGCGGCGCGAGCGGCCCGAAAGCCCCTGGTTTTCGCCCCGCCCCGGGGCCGGCTTTTCGCCGCTCCCTACTACGTGGACGAGGTCCGCCGCATCCTGGAGGCCCGGTACGGAAGCAAGCGGCTCTACGAAGGGGGGTGGCGGGTCTACACGGCGGCGGACCTGCGGCTCGTCGAGGCCGCGGAGAAGGCGCTTCGGGCGGGTCTCGAAGAGCTCCACCGCCGCCACGGCGGAAAAGAAGGCTCGGAGCCCGAAGTGGAAGGGGCTCTCGTGGCGCTCGAGGTGGGTAGCGGCGCGGTGCTCGCCCTCGTCGGGGGGTACGACTACCGGAGGAGCCCCTTCGACCGGGCCACGCAGGCTCTGCGGCAGCCCGGCTCCGCCTTCAAGCCGTTCGTGTACTCGGCCGCGTTCGAGCGGGGTTCGAGCCCGGCTTCGGTCGTCGTCGACGAGCCCGTCGCGTTCCGCGACGGAGACCACTGGTGGATGCCGCAGAACTACGACGAGGAGTTTCTCGGCCCGATCACCCTCCGCGAAGCGCTCACCTTTTCCCGCAACGTACCGACCGTGAAGCTCGCCCGCAGGGTGGGGATCGGCACCCTGCTCGCCCACCTGCGACGACTCGGATTCCGGCGGCGGTTCGAGCCGAACCTTTCCCTGGCACTCGGCTCGGGCGAGGTCACGCTTCTCGAGCTCGTCGCGGCCTACGGGATTTTCGCGAGCGGTGGGGTTCGGGCGGAGCCGCTTTTCGTGACGAAGATCGTCGACCACGAGGGGCGCACCATCTTCGAAGCTTCCCCCCGAAGACGGCGCGTACTCGCCCCTTCGACGGCCTATCAGGTGACCTCGATCCTCGAGGACGTGATCCGCAGGGGCACCGGTACCCGCGCGCGTTCGCTCGGGCGGATCGCCGCCGGCAAGACGGGCACCACGAACGACTTCTACGACGCCTGGTTCGTGGGTTACACGCCCGAACTGGTGGCGGGAGTCTGGGTGGGCTACGACGACCGGCGGACGCTCGGACGGAAAGAAACGGGCGGGCGCGTCGCCGCGCCGATCTGGGCTCGCTTCATGAAAGAGGCGCTCGCGGACACGCCCATCTCGGACTTTCCGGTCCCGCCGGACGTGAGTCTCGTGCACGTCGACCGCAGAACGGGCCGCCGGGTGCTCCCCGGCTCGCCCGGTGCCGTGCTCGAGGTCTTCCGGCGAGGCTCGGAGCCGCCCCCCGAGAGCTTGGACCCGCGGCGGGACGAATTCCTCGAGTGGCTGCTCGGTCCCGTCCCGGGACGTGGGATCTCGACGGGCGAGCGCTGAGGCCACCTTGGCCGTGGCCCTGCCGCCCTTTTGGGCTAGAATGGGGCTCGTGAGCCAGGGGCAGGATCGCGCAGCCCCGGGTTTGCGCTGCACGCACTGCGGTAGGGCGGTCCGGGAGACGATGCACACGCGCGAAACGTGGCTCGTCGACTACTACGTGCTGGTGGGCGGTGCGGTGGAAGCCGTCTCCGTCGCCGGAGAGGACGGAGAGAAACCGACGACCTACCTGAGGCTCGTCGACGCGGAGCGATGGGTGACCTGCCGCGACTGCTATGTTCGCTCGGAGATCCGAGCCCTCCGCGAGCGCATGGCTTCGGGGAAAGGAGGTCTTCGGCCATGACGACACTCGAGACGTTTCCCTGCGTCTACACGTTCAAGGTTTTCGGCCGGAGTTCCGACGCGTTCGCCGATCGCGTCCGCGAGATCCTGTCGGAGACCCTCGGGCCCATCCCCAGGGACAGCGTGAAGGTACGGACGAGCCGGCACGGCAGGTACATGAGCGTCACGGTTTGCGCCTACGTCCACAGCCGGGCCCAGCTCGAGCGTGCTTACTCGGACCTGAGGGCCGACCGCGAGGTCCTGCTGTACATTTGACGCGGGCGCACGGGGGAAGTAGGCAAGAAGGACTCCCGGCAACGGACGTAGGAGATGGCGAAGGCGAGAAAGCCCTCGAATCTCGCCGGCCGCTGGTACCCGGCGGACCCGCGGAAACTCCGCGAGGAACTCGAGCGCTGCCTTCGGGATGCCGAAGAGGCCGAGCTCTCCGCGCTCGAAGCCGCCGTCGTGCCGCACGCGGCCTACAGGTATTCGGGAAAGGCGGCGGCGGGAGTCTACCGGATCGTGGGGGACACCGCGGTCGAGAGGGTCGTGCTGCTCGCGCCGAGCCACTACTGCGCGTATCTGGGCGTGGCGGTGCCGACCTTCGAGGTCTTCGAGACGCCGCTGGGGGAGGTCGGCATCGAGACGGATTCCGTCGAGGCGCTGCGCGGAAACCCGCTCGTCGCAGCCGACGACTTTCCCTACGAGAGAGAGCACTCGCTCGAGATCCAGCTTCCGTTCCTCCAGGTCGTGGCCCCCGGGGTGCCGGTCGTTCCGCTGATGGTCGGCGAGCTCCGGAGGGCCGACGCCTCGCGTCTCGCGAGTTCGCTCGTTCCGCTGCGCACGCCGGGCACGATCTTTCTCGCGAGCTCGGACTTCACGCACTACGGCGCCGACTTCGACTACCTGCCGTTTCCTCCTCTCGACGAAGACTACGTGCGGAAGGAGCTGGCCCGGCTCGACCGCGGTGCCGTGGAGTTCGTCTTGCGTGCCGACCCCTCGGGATTCCGCCGCTACGTGGAGGAAACCGGAGCCACGGTTTGCGGACGCCGGCCGATCGAAGTCCTCCTCGAGCTCGAGGCGGGCAGGGTCGAGGGAGTGCTCGTCGATTACTACACGTCGCTCGACGTGACCGGTGACTACGAGCACTCGGTGAGCTACGCGGCGATTGCGTTCCCTCCGCCCGCTGCCTGAGTGTCGCGGCTCCCGGGGACCGCGTCGCGACGGCGAGGGCTTCCGGGGCGCCCGGAGCGACTCTGTATCCCCGGGGAGCCTTCGGGTATAAGCGTTTGCGGCATGACGGTTTCGCCCAAGGAGCAGCCGAGAGCGGCGGAGCGCAGGGGTCGGGGGCCCAGCGATTTTTCCTTTCTCGAGGACATCGGTGCGATCGTCACGCAGTCGCAGGACCTCCGGGCCACCCTCGACCGGATCGTCGAGGCCGTGGCCCGCCGGATGGACACGGAGGTGTGTTCCCTCTACCTCTACGATCCCGCGAAAAAACGGCTCACGCTCTGGGCGACCACCGGTCTCGACCGCTCCTCCGTGGGACGCGTGAGCATGGATCTCCACGAGGGGCTCGTCGGCTACGTGCTCGAGCGGATGCAGCCGGTCGTCGCCATCGACGCCCTCGGGCACCCGCGCTTCAAGTTTTTCCCCGAGACGGGCGAAGAGCAGTACCACTCGTTTCTCGGCGTCCCTGTCTTCGAGCGGCAGAATCCGGCCGGGGTTCTCGTCGTCCAGACCAAACGCCGCCGGCGCTTCCGCCCCCGCGAGGTCCGGCTTCTCCGGGCCATCGGCGCCCACGTGACGGGGATCATCGCGCAAGCCCGCCTTCTCGAGACGCTCGCCGACAAGGAAGAGGAGCGGCTCGACTACCAGAGGAAGATGGGCGAAGCGCTGCGAGAACTCGAGGTCTACGAGCAGAGGCAGAGGCCCGGAGCCCGCTCCCGGCTCTCGGGCACGGGTGCCTCGCCGGGCTTTGCGATCGGCCGTGCCCTCTTTCTCGACACGCCGTCCCTCGACCTGCCGTACGAAGAAAAGCGAAAAGGCAGTATCCGGCAAGAAATCCAGAGGTTCCGGAAGGCGGTCGAAGAGGCCGTGCGCGAGACCGCGGAGTCGTACCGGCGCGTCCAGGCGACGCTTCCGGAAATGGACGCCTCGATGTTCGAAGCCCACCGGCTCATCCTCGAGGACCACTCCTTCCGCCGCAAGGTGGAAGAGCGCATCGCGGCCGGGCTCTCGGCCGAAGCGGCGTTACGGGTCGTCGTCGCCGAGTACGAGCTTCGCTTCCGCGAGATGGGGGACGCGTATTTGCGCGAGCGGGCGCTCGACATCCGCGACATCGGGCGCCGGATCCTGCGCCACCTGCTCGGTCGCCCCGGGGGATGGCGCCGCCCGCGCGGCGCGGTGGTTCTCGTGGCGAACGAGCTTTCCATCACCGACTTCGCGCAGATCGACCCCGAGGTCGTCAAGGGCATCGTGCTTTCGGTGGGAGGCGTGACCTCCCACGCCTCCATCCTCGCCCGGTCGCTCGAAATTCCGGCCGTCGTGGGGGTGGAGGACCTGTCCGGGTCGGTGCGCGAGGACGACCACCTCGTCGTCGACGGCACGGCCGGCGTCGTGTACGTGAACCCTCCGGCCGACATCGTCCGCGAGTACGAGAGGCTCGACCGCGAGTACCGTGCCTTCAGCCGCGAGCTCGAGACGCTCCGCGAACTGCCCGCGGAGACGCTCGACGGCAGGCGGCTCGCGCTCCGGGCCAACATCGTCCTTTTGAGCGAGCTCGCCTTCGCCCGTCACCAGGGTGCGGAAGGGGTGGGCCTCTACCGCACCGAGTTCCCCTTTCTCTCGCACCGTGACTTTCTCTCGGAGGACGAGCAGGTGGAACTCTACCGGAAGGTCGTCGAGGGCATGCCGAACCTGCCGGTGACGATCCGCACGCTCGACCTCGGCGCCGACAAGTACCCGCGCTACCTCGACGTGCCGCGCGAGCAGAACCCTTTTCTCGGCTGGCGTTCGATCCGCATCTCGCTCGAGATGGCCGACGTGTTCAAGGTCCAGCTCCGCGCCATCCTGCGCGTCGCGGCCGAGGGCCCCGTGAGACTCCTCCTTCCCATGATTTCCTCCGTGGACGAGGTCCGGAGGGCCAAGGAACTTCTCGAGGAGGCCAAGTTCGAGCTGCAGCGGGCGGGAAGGAGGTTCGACCCCCGGATGCCCGTGGGGATCATGGTGGAAGTGCCTTCGGCCGTGAGCCTCGCCGAAGAGCTCGTCCGCGAGGTCGACTTCTTCAGCATCGGGACGAACGACCTGATCCAGTATCTCCTTGCCGTCGACCGCAACAACCGCAAGGTCTCGCCCCTCTACGAGCCCCTCCACCCCGCCGTGCTCCGGGCCATCGCCCGGACGGCGGAAGCCGCCAGGCGTGCCGGAAAGCCCGTCTCGCTCTGCGGCGAGATGGCGGCGGATCCCGAGTGTACCGTTCTTCTCCTGGGCATGGGGCTTTCGGACCTGAGCATGGGGCCTTTCTTCCTGCCCGCCATCAAACGCGTCGTCCGGGCCCTCGAGTACCGGGAAGCCGCGAAGCTCGCCAGGGAAATCCTCGAGCTTCCGACCGTAAAAGACGTGAAAAAACACCTCTTCGAGGCGCTCCGGCGGCTCGGGATCACGGACATCGTCGAAAAGTTCCACTGAAGCACTCTTGGCTTGACAACGAGAGAAAGACTCGGTTAAGGGTTGCCCGCTCGGGCGGAAGAGCCGTGAGGCAGCATCCGAAGAGGAGGACGACATGAAGCGAGGGGCGCGACTGGCACTGGGAATCTCCTTTTTGAGCGGGCTCTTGTGGGTTTCCGGTTGCGGAGACGGAACGGAGCCACCGCCTCCCGAGCCCACGAACACGCCGACGCTGACCCCGACGCACACTCGCACACCGGTGCCGCCGACGCGGACTCCCACGCGGACTCCGACGTTGACGCCCACGGAAACCCCTCCCACCGGTCCCACGCTGACGCCGACACCCACGACGCCGGGGGCGCCGACGATCACGGCGACCTTCACGCCGACCGAAGGCGCGGTCGAGACCATCTGCGGGGACGGGATCGTCTCGGGCAGCGAGACGTGCGACGACGGCGGCCTCTGCCAGGGCGGGGACAATCACGGGCTTCCGTGCAACCAGGGCGGTCCGGCGGGTGCGGGCGTCGATCCCTGCCCGGGCGGCTACTGCCGGCCGTTCGGCGGCGACGGCTGCGCCGCGAACTGCACGCAGGAGAGGTCGGCCGTTTTCAACCTCGGTTCCTTCGCGAACACGCAGAGCCAGGCGATCGTCCGGAATCCGGCGTTCGACATTCCGGTGCCGCTCGCCGGGAGGCTCGTCTTCGAAGTCGGGGAGCCCACGGGTCCGGACGGGTCGCGCAGCGCAGGTGGAGACGAGTTCCTGCCGGGCGAAATCCCGGTCGCGCAAAGGATCGACAAGAACGTCGGGGGGCTTTTGCCCGTCGACGTAGGCCCCGGTGTGGCCTGTGCTTGCGTGCGGGGCTTCGCCGCGAAGAGCTGTGGTGGGGCTTTTTCGGACGAGGACTGCACGGCCACGTGCGTGGGCGGTGACGCGGCCGGGGATGCGTGCGCGAGCGACGCTCAGTGTCCCGGCGGAAGCTGCGTGCCGAGGGACGACATCTGTCCTTCGGACCGGCCCTGTTCTTTCATCCACGGTCCCACGAACTCCGCCTCGGGGAAGTTGAGCTGCACGGAGGACGGTCTCACGGACATCGACTACGTGAGCACCCTCGACAGCTCGGTGAGCCCGATGGAGTCGCCGACAACGACGGAATTTTCCGGAGGTCCTGCGGGTCCCGGCTCGGCTCTCATTCTGAGTAGCTCGGCGATCGGTACGATCGTAGGTACCCTCTGCACGGAAGAGCCAGGGAACCCGAACAAGGGACCGGACGGCATACCCTGCAGCGACGACGACCCGGACAAGGGCGACCTCAACACGATTCCTCTCACCACGGGAACGGGGACCGCCGTGGTGCTGAACGCCAACGGTGCTCCGGGGGTGAACATTTTCATCGAGGTCACGGGTTCTCCCTTCTCGTGTCCGGACCTCGAGTCGTTCTTCCAGAGCGTTCCGGTCGGCGGAGAGGGCAATGCCCCGGCCGGTGCGGGCCTTGCGGGTGCCTTCCCTGCGGAGGGTCCGCCGCCGCTCAACGACATCGCGGTCTCGAGTCTTTTCGTGTCCGTTCCCTAGTCCCGGAGGCGATACCGGGGAGGTCCGGGTAGCCCGTACGAGGCGTCCCGGACCTCCTCCGGACGAAGCCGGTGCGGCGGGACTCCCGGGGGGATCGAACGGGAAGCCCGGAACGCGGCTTCCGCAGTCCCCTCCGTGACCGCCGTGCCCTCCGCCTTGCTCCAGCGGCCGGGAAGTGACGGTTTCGGATGCCTTCGCAAGTCCCCTCCGGGACCGCCGCGTCCTCCCCGGACCGGGCGCATCAAGGGGCGCCCGGTCGTCGTCTTTTCCGGCTCCACGGGGGGCGCGCAGACCCCGCGACGGCAAATCCCGGGTCCTTGCAGCGCCTTTTGCTTTGTGTGCACGATGCTCGCCAAAATCCAATGAAATCGACGGGCCCGATCGCGCACGGCGGATTTTTTCACACGCCCCCCGCTTGCTCCGGTACCTCCGGACGTCGCGTCGGGGTCTCGCTCTCCGGCCTTCTCTTGGGACTTGCATGCTGCGTTTTCTCCCCGTGCCGCCGCCGCGCAGCTCGTTCCCTGCCCCGAGCCCGACCGCTGCGCGCGGGTTTCCGTGTCGGGAGGGAGGGGGAAGCTCGGAGGTGTCGTTCGCGTGAGCGTGCGCTTCGAGCAAGCCGGGGACGACGGCCAGCTCGGCGGCCCCGACGAGATCGCGGCGATCGCATTCTCGCTGTCCATTCCGGGACTCGAGCTCGCGGACTGTACGGGTCCGAACGCGGACGGTCTGACCCCGGCCGTGATCGTTCCACCGGCCGTGGCCGAGAACTTGCAGGTCTTCGTCGAAAATCTTTTCTGCGAGACGAGGCAGAGTTGCCTTTGCCCGGGAGAGGGCGAGGTGAGGGAGCCCTTCGTCAACGTGGTCGTTTTCGGTCCGAAAGACTTCCCGGCCGGGCCACCGGCCGAAATTCCACTTTTGCCCGAAGGTGAACTCGTGGCCTTCGACCTTCGCATTGCGGGAACCGGCACGTTGCCGCTCCACATTTACTCCGAACTCGACGACCCGGAGGCATTTCCCCCGCCGCCTTTCACCGCTCTCCTTTCGGTCGCCGACCGAGAAGCGGTCGACCGGACCGCCGACCGCACGTCGGGGACGAGCCAGGTGATCGTCGAAGACGGCGAAGTGGTCGTCCTCCCGTGCGTGGGGGATTGCAGCGAAGACGGGAGGGTGGGGATCGAGGAAGTCGTGCGGTGCGCGCGAATTTTCTCGGGGCTCGGGTCCCGTCGAGACTTGTCACGCGTGCGACCGGGATGGCGACGGCGGCGTGTCCATCGCCGAGGTCCTGGCTTCCGCCCGAAGCTTCCAGGACGCGAACCGCTGCCCGCTCGTCGGCGCTCCGTAGCGGAGCGAGCTCGGGCAGGGCTGCGAAGGAGTCACGGCGTCGGGCGCCCCCGAGGTTCGCGGCATCGTCTAGTAAAAACACCGTGGTGCCGGCTGTTTTTTCGTTGCGTCTCCTGAAGACGGCGTTGTAGAAATGCGAGAAAGCCCTGCGTCGCAAGCGGCGTCTCACCGCGGTTTCCGGGCGCGTTTCGGTCGACCATGTGTGGAGGAAAGCAAATGAGCCTGCGATTCCCCGTCGCTGTCCGGCGGGCCCTTTTTTGCCTTGCCCTCGTGTTTCTGGCGCCCGGTTGCGGCGGCGACGCGGAAATCACCGTGGTTCGCGAGCTCCCGCCCTCCGAGACCGTCGACGGCAACGTGTTCTTGCCGGAGGGCAGTTTCGCTGCGGAAACGGGGCTCTGGAATCGCTTCGCTTCCTGGGCCGTCTCGACCGCCAAGGCGCTCACGGGCCAGGTAGCTCCCGCGCCCGGCGTGACCGTCCGCGCCACGCTCTTGCGACCGGAGGACGTGCCTGCCAGGGCCGTGGGGAGCGTCGAGATCGGAAGTGCCACCACGGATGCCGAAGGCCGCTACGTGATTCCGCTCGACGGTCACAGCGTGGCCGACGCGAACTGCGAGACGGAAGGCAAGGTTCTCGTGCACACGAACGCGGGCGGTTCGCTCACCCGCGCTTTTGCTTTCAGCACGACGGAGGACGTGAACATCGACTTCCGGAGCGAAGCGGTCGTCCGTCTCGTCTACGCGGAGGTCGCGCGGGGCGCGAACCTCTGCGATTTTTCGAACGCCGAGATCGACCGGATTCTCCAGGCCGTGAGCGAGGCCCCCGGAGTCGCGATCGGTGACTCCCCCGAAGCCATCAACCAGAACGCTTTCGTGATGGCAAACGCCGACGAGGGCGTGCGGAGAGCGATCCAGGACGCGCTGGCACGCGTGCCGTCCCCGACGCGCACCCGCACGCACACCCCCACGGAGACGCCTTTGCGGACAGCGACGCCGACGCGCACCTTCACGCGTACGCCCACGGAAGTCGTTCCTCCTAGCCTTACGCCGACTCGCACCGTCACGCGCACGCCGACGGAGGTGCCGCCTCCTACCCTCACACCGACCCGTACGCCTACCGAGCCGAGCCCGCCGGTGACCCCGACGTTCACGCCCACCACCGTTGCCGTGACGGCCACGCCCACCGCCACTCCTACGCCGAGCGCGACCGGAACACCGGTGCCCGGCACACCCGCGCTCCGCCTCGGCACCGCGACCGGTGCGCCCGGCTCGACGGTCTCGATCGACATCTCGCTCGAGAACGCGGCGGGTGTCGTGGCCGTGGCCACGGACGTCGCATTCGACGACTCTCAGGTCGACGTGGCGACGGTCGGCGGGGAGCCGGATTGCGAGATCGACCCGGCGATCGGCCCGGGAACCTCGGCCGACAAGGACCTTTTCGCCAGCAAGCCGGCCTCCGGCCTCCTGCGCATCGGCATTGCGGGCGTCTCCACCCCCAACGCGAACCCGATACCGAACGGCCGCCTCGCGACCTGCCGTTTCGTGATTTCCCCGTCCGCCGCGCCCGGCGAGAAGCCGCTCCGGAACGCGCCCGATGCGTCGGATGCGAACGGAAATCCCGTGAGCCTCGGGGCGATCGACGGGGCCATTGTCGTCGCTGCTCCGACGTCCACACCCACGGCAACGCGAACGTTCACGCCCGTACCTCCGACAGCGACTCCCACCCCGCCGCCTCCGCCGACAGACACGCCGACGTTACCGCCTACGGCTACGGCCACTCTTGTGCCGCCCACGGCAACGCCGAGCTTCACGGCCCCGCCACTCACACCCACTCCGACCGATCCCACCGCCTACGGCGACACCCAGCTTCACGCCGGCGCCCCCCACACCTACGCCTTCGCCGACGGCGACGGCAACGCCCACGGTCGGCGGGCTCCTGCCCGAGCTCGTGGTGGGGGACGCGGCGGGGGCGCCCGGGGAGGTGGTGACGGTGGACGTGTCGCTCGTGGGGCGAGGGGCGAGCATTTCGATCGTGTCGGGGACTCTCACGTTCGACCCGGCGGTGCTCGAGGCGGTGGAGTGTCGGGCGGGGGCTGCGGCGCAGGCGGCGCAGAAGGACGTGAGCACGTCGGAGGGTGGTCCCGGGGAGCTGATCTTCGTGGTTTTCGGGCTCAACGACAACGTGATTGCGGACGGGGTATTGATGGAGTGCGATTTCCGGATCGTGGAGGGAGCGGGAGCGGGAGAGACGCAGGTAGGCGGGACGGCCGACGGGTCGACCCCGGAGGCGGAGTCCGTGGAGATGGGGCTGGTTGCGGGGACGGTGAGCGTGGCAATCTCTCTTCCCGAGCTCGTGGTGGGGGATGCGGCGGGGGCGCCCGGGGAGGTGGTGACGGTGGACGTGTCGCTCGTGGGGCGAGGGGCGAGCATTTCGATCGTGTCGGGGACTCTCACGTTCGACCCGGCGGTGCTCGAGGCGGTGGAGTGCTCGGGCGGGGGCTGCGGCGCAGGCGGCGCAGAAGGACGTGAGCACGTCGGAGGGTGGTCCCGGGGAGCTGATCTTCGTGGTTTTCGGGCTCAACGACAACGTGATTGCGGACGGGGTATTGATGGAGTGCGATTTTCCGGATCGTGGAGGGAGCGGGAGCGGGAGAGACGCAGGTAGGCGGGACGGCCGACGGGTCGACCCCGGAGGCGGAGTCCGTGGAGATGGGACTCGTTCCGGGCGCGGTGAGCGTGAGCTAGCGTTTTTCCGGGGCGATCGCGGAAGGCGGAGCCTTGCCGCGTTCGTGATCTTCCGGTTCTAACGCGGAAATCCAGCGATGCGTAGTAACCGCCGCCTCGTACGCTTTTCCCGCGTCACGGCAGTGCTTGCTGTGCTGCTTTCCTGCCTCTTTTCTCCGGCGTGGTCGGGCCCCACGCCCGAAAGGGAGCCCGACGGATGGGGCAAAGCTCGCTTCGGAATGTCTCGCGAGGAGGTGGGCCGACTCTTCCCGCACGCGCAGCCTTTGTCCAAGGAGCATCTCGGTGCCGCAGCGCCACTGGGCCCGGAGTTCGCGAGGCAGTTGTTGCCGGAGGAAAAGTTTCCGGGCCTCGAGCTTCCGGTGTCCGTGGAGCTCCGATACTTCCGCGATCGGCTCTACGCCGTCGTGGTCTACTGGGGGGCGAACCCTGCGGAAAGGGTGCTCGACGTCTTGCGTCGCCGTTACGGTCCGGCGCCGGGCCCGGAGCCTACTTGGAAAGGCGAGAAAGTCACGATTGCAACGGACGTCCGAGGTCGGTGGCACGCTTTCTGGGACAATCGATTGAGTCAAGAGGCCGCTCGAGTTTTCACGGAGAGGCTCTCCGGTCGCTCAGCTCCGTCTTCTCTCGAGCCCCGGCCTTCCCCGAAAGCCGTTCCGACCGGCGAGGGACCGTAAAAGTCGATGTGCAGCGCGGTTGGGAAGAAAAATGGGCAGCGGGGTTCTTGACTGCGCGTCGCCGTTGGTGCTACCGAGTCGCGGCTTCGTGTGGAGGGAGGCGTTGCGCGTATGATGTCGGCGAAAACGATCGGTCGAGTCTTTCTTCTTTGCCTGGCTTTCTCGTACCTCGTCGCGTGCAACGGCGACGACGAGGCGTCCGTCGTGCGCGGCTCTCCCACGCCGGAAGAAGCGACCGCTACGCCGACCGAAGCTGCGACGCCCACCGCGAGCGCCACGAGCACACACACGATTCCACCGCCGACGGCGACGCGCACTCCCACCGTAGCTCCCACCGATACGCCCAGCAGGACGCCGACCCCGACGGTTCCTCCTACGGAAACGCCCACGGGTACTCCCACCGATACGGCGACCTCGACGCCAACGGGGACGCCGACGGGCACACCCACGGAAACGCCTGCCCCCACGACGACTCCGACAGTCACACTCACCCCGACGGTCACGTCCACCCCGACGTTCACGAATACACCCACGTTCACACCTACGGTCACGGCCACGGCAACGCCTTCCGAAACGCCGACTCTCACGGCAACTCCCACGCCCGGCCCCGAGCTCGTGGTGGGGGATGCGCGGGGGCGCCCGGGGAGGTGGTGACGGTGGACGTGTCGCTCGTGGGGCGAGGGGCGAGCATTTCGATCGTGTCGGGGACTCTCACGTTCGACCCGGCGGTGCTCGAGGCGGTGGAGTGCCGGGCGGGGGCTGCGGCGCAGGCGGCGCAGAAGGACGTGAGCACGTCGGAGGGTGGTCCCGGGGAGCTGATCTTCGTGGTTTTCGGGCTCAACGACAACGTGATTGCGGACGGGGTGTTGATGGAGTGCGATTTCCGGATCGTGGAGGGAGCGGGAGCGGGAGAGACGCAGGTAGGCGGGACGGCCGACGGGTCGACCCCGGAGGCGGAGTCGGTGCCGATGGGGCTCGTTCCGGGGACCGTAACCGTGGCGATACCGCTCCCCGAGCTCGTGGTGGGGGATGCGGCGGGAGCGCCCGGGGAGGTGGTGACGGTGGAGGTGTCGCTCGTGGGGCGAGGGGCGAGCATTTCGATCGTGTCGGGGACTCTCACGTTCGACCCGGCGGTGCTCGAGGCGGTGGAGTGCCGGGCCGGGGCTGCGGCGCAGGCGGCGCAGAAGGACGTGAGCACGTCGGAGGGTGGTCCCGGGGAGCTGATCTTCGTGGTTTTCGGGCTCAACGACAACGTGATTGCGGACGGGGTATTGATGGAGTGCGATTTCCGGATCGTGGAGGGAGCGGGAGCGGGAGAGACGCAGGTAGGCGGGACGGCCGACGGGTCGACTCCGGAGGCGGAGTCCGTCCCGATGGGACTCGTTCCGGGCACGGTGAGCGTGAGTTAAGGCTGCGAGTGAAAGAACGGATCTTCCAGAAAGGGACAGCGTGACCGTTGTGTCGGACTTCCGAGCTACGAACCGTCAAGGGCGCCTCGGTCTGCGGGGAATGTCCGTAAAGGGGGTTATACCGATGGCATCGAAGGGCCTCGTGTCGGCTCTTTTGGGAACGTTGCTTCTCGCGTTCTCGCCGAGTCGCGGCGATGCGGTTTGCGTGGGAGACTGCGACAGTAGCGGCCGGGTCTTTCCCAACGAGCTGCAGCTCTGCGTGAATATCATCCTGCGCAAGACGGCGGTAACGGCCTGCACTGCGTGCGACCGCAACGGCAACGGGGTCGTGACACCCGACGAGCTTCAGGCCGCAGTGTTGAGCATCCTGCGTCCTACCAACTGCCCCCATGGTCCAGCCCACCCGCACGCCGACTCCGGGCTCGCCTACCCCCACCCCCACGCCGACGACGCCCGTGGCCGAAGGCTTCTGCGGCGACGGCGTGGTGCAGGGCGACGAGGAGTGCGACGACGGGGGCTCGTGCTTCGGCGGCCCGAATCAGGGAACCTCTGCACGTCGCAGGCGGAGTGCCCCGGTGGTGAATGCCGGGGCTTCGGCGGTGACGGCTGCGCTCTCAACTGCACCGACGGAGAGACCGTGCGCTCTTCCAGTACAGCGGCGCGTTCTGCGTGGGCGGCGCCAAGGACGGCGAGCCCTGCACGTTCCGCGCAAGCGTGTCAGGGCGGTCCCAAGCCCGGACGGCCCTGCTCCACGGACTTCAGGATTGCGGTACCGGCGGCACGTGCGTCTCGGAGTGCGGTGCGGACAGCGTCGGGTGCTTTGCCGACGCGCGAATGCACGGCAGGCCAAAACGTGGGCGCCGATTGCCTCCTCACCGAAAACCTACAGACGGTAAAGGTCCACACCTGCGTCGGCGGCACGCGAGACGGCCAGAGCTGCTATCGACGCAAAGAGTGTCCCGGCGGGGCGTGCACTCAGAGGTGTATCGGAGGCACCAAGGACGGGCAGGCGTGTCCGTTCGGTGATATCCAGTGCTCCGGGCGGGAAGCTGCGGGGTCAGCCCGTGCGGTCACGGGAGGGTGTCTGCGAGCCGAAGAGCCGCGCGCAGCCCTGGTAGCCTCTTCGGGCTCGAGCCCGTGCGGGTCGGACCTCTCATCGGCTTTCAGAACCTGCACGTAAGCAAGCCCGACCCGGACGGGACGATCCACATTGCCGTCCCGGCGGCCGAAGGGCAGTTCGAGCCCGTGAAGGTCCCCGGGATTCTCTGTGCCTGCGTGCGTGGGCTCCCGATCCCGGAGCTCCACGGGCCCGGTAACTCGGCCTCCGGCATGGTCTCCTGCGGGGCGACGCGTGCCTCCCGTGCGACGTCACCCTCGCGCAGGACCACAACACGACGCCGCCCGGGCGTCTGCCTTACGGGTCCGAGACAGGGACAACCGTGTGTCCGCCGTGAGGACTGCCAGGACGCGGGTGTGTGCCAGGGCGGTACGTGCATTTCCGGGCCCAAAATGGGCTCGTCTGCACGGAAAACCAGCAGTGTACCGTGAACCACGAGTGCAACGCCGACCCACCCGGGGCCGGCGTGGGGCAGCGATCGGGTCCCTCGAACGGTCCCGGCCGGTGCGTGGGCGGTCGACGTCGAAGGGCGAGCGTGCTTGCCGCAACGACGCGGAGTGCATCGGCGGCGGGTACGTGCGACCGGCCGGGGCCAGGGCGGCGGCTTCTGCATGGGCCCCGCTCAAGGTCTGCGTCGGGCGGCACGCGCGCCCGGTCGCGCCTGCTACAACGACGCCGAGTGCGGCCCCGGCGGCGCGCTGCCCCGGGGAGGGAAACTTCCTGGCTTTCTGCTCGACAGTCACGCCGACTGCCCCGGCTCGCTCTGCAACAGCCCCGACGACGCGGACTGCACGGCGCAGGACCCGCCGCCCCCGGAGGGGAGCGGCGGCGAGGCCTGCAGGGAGACCCTCGAGGTCTGCATTGCGGGGCCCAACGTACGGGCGAGCCCTGCTCGCGCGAACGAGCCGACTGCGGGCGGACGGGGTTTGCGCCAACGACTGCGCGCCGATCGTACTAGCCGCGTCACGCGGGGGTCTGCCGCAGCCCCACGCACCTCGAGGTCGGTGGTCCGTCCCGTGGCCCGGGCTCGGCCGTCGTGCTCTCCACGACGGCCATCGGCACCATCTCGGACGGTGGATTCGTGCAGCGTCGGCGAAGAGAGTGCGTCGGGGGTTCGCAGAATGGTCAGGCTTGCCTCGTTCCTGCGGGACTGTCCCGGCGGAACGTGTGCTTCGGCCACCTGTCATGGGCGGCTCGCAGAAACGGCCAGGCCGTGCGCGAGCCGAGGGCGGAGTGTCCCGGCGGCGAGTGCGTGGCCGTCGAACCCGGCCAAGGGCCTCGACGGCGATGCCCTGCACCGACGACGATCCCGAGACCTCGCGCGGCGTGGCGAACACGATTCCGCAGACCACGGGCCTTGCCTCCACGTTCATAGCGGATGTCGACCTGGTTGCGGGTCGAATGATCCTCCACGGAAGCTGTAGCGGGGTGCCGCCGTCCCGCGGACACTTGCGCGGCGATCGCTTCTCGGAAGCCCTTACGACTGCGCAGCGCTGCTCGGCCGACCCGCCGAGCGTGGGCAACTTGAGGATTGCCGCATCCTTCCCTGCTCTCGACCAGCAAGTGGGGGATTCGGCCGTCATCACGTCGCTCAAGGCACGGCCGGGAGAGTCGAAAAAAAGCGTTGACTGTGGTTTTGCGAGTGGAGTAGTCTTTGGCACGAAAGCCCGAGCGGGGGTATCCACACGACGGGCGCGGTCACGAAGTGGGCTGCTGCCTGGCGAGGGCAAAACCAAGGTAAACCAAAAGGGGGGAGGTAACGTATGAAGCGAACACGTTGGCTTCTGGTGACGGCACTTGCCGGGGGAGTCCTGCTTGCGTGGACGCAGGGCCTGCGCAAGCGGCACTCGACAAGTGTCAGGCGCGCCATCGAAAAGGAGGGTATCAAGCTCGAATCGAAGCTCATCAAGGCCCTGCAGAAGTGCAAGGACTTCTACCGGAAGCAGCTTCTCACGAACCAGGCCAAAGGCACCCCGGGCGACAAGATGACCGGTGCCGGCGGTGTCGGTGAGAAGTGCGCCAAGCAGCTCGTCAAGACCTGGGTTTCCCCGACCCCGACGGAAAATCCGCCATGGCAAAGGCGCTTGACGGGTCTCTTGAAACTCGTCCCGACTCCAACCGGAACCGCTACCCCGGGTAAGGAGAAGTGCACGGATGCCGACCTGATTGCCCTCGGCCACCTGCCGGTGGACACCTTCGGCGACAAGTTCGCCCGCCTCATCCTGATCATGAAGCAGAAGGGCGCCTACTACCAGCAGATCTGGCTCGTCCGTGACGTCATGAACATCTTCCAGAGGCTCGCGGGCGGCCACCCGACGATCAACGACCAGGAAGAGGCGGACTGCGACGCTTTTGCGGGCGGCCTCTGTGCCCAGCTCACGAAGCCTCCCTGCGCGGCGCACGCCTGTGCTCTCGGCTCGGGGTCCAAGGTTTGCGTCGACACGACGAACCCGGCTCTGGACCTTTCCCTGACCCTCCAGGGCTTTTCCATTCTTCAGTTCTGTGACGTCCCGTCGGTTCTTCCCGACGACTTCGCCGTCATCGGCTCGCCTTCGAAGGGCCTTCTCCCCGTGCCTCTCACGGGCGTGGGTACGGCCTGCGTTCTTGCCGTGGGAGCCGAGGGGTACGTGACCAGGTCGGGCTCCGCGAACCCGAAAGTCGACTACACGATCTGCCAGGACCACGACATCAACACCGGTGTCGGCGCCACGGGCAACGACTGCCTCGACGTGTTCACACCCAGCTGCCACCTGCCAGCCCAGTCAGCCGGATCCCATGACGGCGCACTCCGGAGCCCAGAACGGCGGAGCCTGCATCGAGCTCAGCACCGTCGGCGTCCGGGCCAGGAGACGCGTTCGTCATGAACACGACGCAAATCACCGTGGTCCTGGACAGCCCGGCTGATCAGAAAGGGTTGGATGGCCAACCCTGCACGACCGACGACGTGGCACCCCCGGGGATCCCCGGCACCATTCCGCTCACCACGGGTACGGGCAACGCGCTCGTCGTCCAGCCCGACAACGGTGCTGTCGGCACGACCCTCGGCACGACGACGCAGTGCATCGGTGCCAGCTTCGGCGGTAGCGCCACGGGTCAGGCTTTCGGCAACCTCCTCGACGTCGAGCGCAGCATTCTGAGCGGCGGGCGCCTCTCGGGTGCATTCCCTGCGCTCCACGCCCTTTTGAGCACGCCGCCTACAACCCCCGGCCTCGACTCCGTCACTGCTTTCAACCTCGAGTGCCAGTGAGGTTCGAGGCGCTCGTTCGAGCGCGCCTCTGTTCGGAGGGGGGCTTCGGCCCCCCTCTTTTTTTGCGCCCTGGGCGAGTTGTCTCTTTGCTCGCTCTTCTCTAAAAGCGATCGCATGACCTCGAAATGGACCCGCATGATTGCGTTACTCTCCCTCTTTCTCTCCGTTCTTGTGGCTCCGACTTTGCTAGCCGCCGAGTGGCCCGAGGGATACGGAAAGGCGCGCTTCCGCATGTCGATCCAGGAGTTCGAAAAGGCCTATCCCGAAGCCCGGCGGCTCACGGCACCACCTCCTCGGAAGGAGTCGGCGGAGGGTCACGACCACGAAGGGGAGCTGGGGCTCGTCGTCTACGGCCTCGAGGGCCAGTCTCTCGACGAGCTTTCTCCCTGTGACCTCCAGTTCCGCTTTGCCTGGAATCAGCTCTACGAGATCGACTTCGACTGCGGCCGGGACCCCGGGATTCTCGCCTACCTGGAGAATCGCTTCGGCAAGATCCGGAAGCGGCAAGGCATGGGCGAGTACTGGTACGGGGAGAAGACGGTCGTTTCGCTCAACCCCCGGAGCTACACGTTCGCGTTCGTCGACCGCGAGTTGGGGACGGCCGTCACGAACCAGCTTCTTGCCGAGATCCTCCAGGGGCGTGCGGGCAGCCCCGGCGAAAAAAAGGAACCAGCCGCTCCGTAGGTCGGCCGCGGCGTTCGGCTCTCCCCTCGCTTCCGATGCTCGCGGCGTCCGCCCGTCTTCTCGCTGCTCCGGTCCTTTCTTTCCTGGCGTTGTCTTCCGCCGCCTCGGCTCCGGCCCGGGCCGAGCACTTCCGGTTCGAGGAGCAGCGGGTTCCCGTGGGTGCTTCGGGTCCGTACGCGGCCGTGGTGGGCGACTTCACCGGTGACGGCCTCGAGGATCTCTTCGTTTCGGTCGACCAGGGGGTGCGTCTTCTTACGCGAAAAGGCCCGCGCGAATTCGCCCCGAGCTATTCCTTCGACCTCGACCTCCCGCGAGGTCTCGCCACGGCCGACTTCGACGAGAACGGGCGGCTCGACGTCGCCGTGACGGTGAGGGACGGCGTGGCGGTCTTTCTCGCCGACGGCAAGGGTGGCTTCGAAACCCGGTTCCACGAGGCCGGCTTCGTTCCGTTTTCCGTGGCCACGGCCGACCTCGACGGGGACGGCCATGCGGACCTGGCTGTCGCCAACGAAGCCAACACGATGCCCTGGGAGCGCGACGAAGTGACCGTGCTCTTCGGCGACGGAAAAGGGGGTGTCCGCCGTCTCCTCGCGCTCCTTGCGGGCGACAATCCTTCGGACGTCCGCGTGGCCGACCTCGACCGCGACGGCCGTCCCGACCTGGTTTCCGCCAACTGGGCTTCGGCCGATCTCAGCGTTTTTCGGAATCTCGGCGGCCGGTTCGGAGAAGAATTGCGACTTCGTCCGGGCGAGCCCGCTCCGGTCTACGCCGTCGCCACCGCCGACCTCGACGGTGACGGCGACGGGGATATCGTCGCGGGGCACGCGGGCGGTGGGGTGCGCGCTTTTCTCCAGGTCCGTCCCTTCGTGTTCGAGCCCGGCCCCTGGGGTAGAGCGGGGGTGGGGCTGCGCTCGGTTGCCGTGGCGGATCTCGACGGCGACGGTCTTCCGGACGTGGCGACGGCGAACACCAGCGCGAACAGCGTGAGCCTCCTTCGCGGTGACGGAAAGGGCGGGTTCGCTCCTTCGGTCCCGCTCGCCGTCGGCGAGCGTCCCCGCACGGTCGCCCTTGCCGATCTCGACGGCGACGGCCCGACCGACCTCGTCGTCGCCAACCTGGGAAGCGGCGACCTCTCGCTTCTCTGGAATCGAAGTTCCGAGGGCGCTGCGGGACGGGAGGCCGGAGACGAAGGAAAGCGCGGCGCACCCACACCTCGGTCGGGCGACGGCGAAAAAGTCGCCCCGGAGAAGAGGAACCCCGAGCTCGGAAGGAGGTAGGGCCCATGAAGAGCAGGACAAAACGAGGAACTTGTGCGTTGGTGCTCGTAGCCGTCCTGTCCGCGGCGGCCTGCAAGAGCCGCGACAAACAGGAAGTCCGAAAAGCGAGCTCGTCGACCGCGACGCCCACTTTCGACCCCACGGTCGTGGCCACCCTGTCTCCGGAAGACCGGAAGCTGCTCTTCACGCTCGTGCTGGTTGCCGAAGCGCATCCGGAGGAAGGCTCCGTGCCGCTCGAGGTGAAGTTCACGGTGGAAGCGGACGAAGAGCTCGTCCGCCCTCGCTACCGCTGGGATTTCGGCGACGGCAGCCCCGTCTCCGAAGAGGCGAGCCCCGTGCACGTCTACCGGACACCGGGCCTCTACACCGTTACCGTCGAGATCCGCGACGAGGCCACGGGGAAATCCGGAACGGACCAGCTTCTCGTCGACGCCCAGGAGCCCGAGGAGGAATCCGAGCCGGCCGGCGAACCCGGGGAGAGTTCCCTGGATTCGGAAAGGACCTGAAGGCCAGCGGCTCGCGCGCTCGTTTTTCGTCTCTTGACGACCCCGTCCGGTGCCGGGGTATAAGGCGAAGGGACGGGGTACCGTGACCACGGAAGAGGGGGGAGAGACGAAGATCCGGAGGGCGACGAAGCTCGGGCTCGTCCTGGGTTTGCTCTTCGCGGCGGCTTCCGCTCCGGCGCAGACGACGACGCTTTCGCCCGTCGCGGATTCTTACCTCCGTAAAGGCTCGCCCAACGTCAACGAAGGCGCGACCTCGCCGCTCGTCGTCCGCAGCGCGAGCGTGAACCGCGCGCTCGTCCGTTTCGATCAGGCGACAGATCGCAGCGGCCGTGGGCTCGCTCGCGCTCGTCTCCGCCACGCTCGAACTTTTCGTCGAGTCCGCGACGAACTGGGGAAGCGGCAGGACGGTCGACGTCCACAGGCTCGGAGTCGATTGGACCGAATCCGGGGTCACGTGGAATTGCCCCGACGACACGAACACCGCGAACGGTTCGGCCGACTGTCCCTCGCAGTGGGATGGCGGCATTTTCGCCGCTGCGGCCACGGACAGCGTTCTCCACACGAATTCCACCTCCGGTTACGTCCAGTTCGACGTGACGGCCGACGTGGTGGCTTTTCTCACCGGCACTCCGAACTTCGGATGGATCGTGAAAAAGACGGACGAGGGTGCCAGCGGCCGCGTGGACTACACCTCGCGCGAGGGACCTGCCGGGCAGAGGCCCAGGCTCGTTCTCGTCGTGGCTCCTCCGACCGCGACGCCGACGCTCACGCCCACGCCCACCGCGACGCCCACGCCCATCCCGCCAGAATGCACGGGCGGGTTTACCGATAACCGCTGCATTCCGGGTGGAGGAAGGAAGAGCACGGACTGCTTTCTCGAGTGGATCACGGCAGTCGAGCCCGAAAAACGTCGGAACGGCTTTCCCAAACAGCGAATCCTCTGCTTCGAAGGCGATCCCCGCTGCGACGCGGAACCCGTCGTCGGCGACGGGGCGTGTACGTTCCTCGTGGGCCTTTGCGCCAACAACCACGACCCCCGCCTTCCTACGTGCGAACCCTCCGACGTCTCGACGCTCGAGGTGAGGCGGCCGAATCCGGCAAAGCTCCTGGGCCCCGAAGATTCGGCGATTCTCTCGACTCTGGAAGGGCTCGGGGCCGACCCGTTTCCCGCAGGACTCGGCGTCACGGTGGTGCGCAGGGATACGGTGGTCTCCAGCGGAGCTCCCAGGACGACGCCCGATCAATGCACGAACTTCCGGGAGGTCGTGGTTCCGCTCAAGGTGAGCGCGTCGGGTCGCCTGCGGCGGGGGTCCAAGACACTGCGCATCCGTGTGACGGATGCCTTCGGCAAGGTGGACACGGACTCGCTGCGCCTCAAGTGCCTGCCGAGCAAGTGCGGGGACCTCGTCGTCCAGAAACACGAGGAGTGCGACGACGGCAACCGGACGAACGGCGACGGCTGCAACCAGGCCTGCCAGATCGAGCCGGGCGTGCCGACACCCGACGCCCACGTTCCCGACTCCTACGTTCACGCCAACCTTCCCCACGGCCACGCCCACCCCGACGGCCACCGCCACGGACACGGCCACTCCCACGCCGGCCGTCACGGCTTCGATCGACGTGGGGACCGCGAGCGGCCCCCCGGGCGTGCAGGTCGAGGTCCCGGTGACGTTGTCGAACGGCGGTGGAGTGGTGGTGGCGACCTCGAACGACATCGTTTTCGACGACTCGCAGGTGGACGTGCCGCTCGTGGGCGGCGTTCCCGACTGCACGATCAATCCGGCGATCGGCCCGGGCACGGCCGTGGACAAGGCGCTCGTCGCGGGCTTCGCTCCCGGCTCCGTGCCCGGGGCCAAGGTCCTGCGAGTGGGGATCGCGGCCGTTCCGCCGGCGAGTCCCAACGCCAACCCCATTCCCGACGGCGAGCTGTTCCGGTGCCGTTTCGACATCCTCCCGGGAGCGAGTCTCGGTACGAAGGTGCTTGCCAACACGCCCGACGCTTCGGACGCTTCGGGAAATCCCGTGCCTGTCGGCGGTACGGACGGCGCGATCGAAGTGGCGCTTCCGACGTCGACGCCGACGGACACGCCGACGCCCGGTCCGACCGACACCCCGACGCAAACGCCGACCGTGACGGACACCCCCACGATCACGCAAACACCCACCGTCACGAACACGCCCGAGCCCGGGGCGGCATTCTGCGGCAACGGGGTGGTGGATCCTGGGGAGGAGTGCGACGACGGGGGTGCGTGTTTCGGGGGTACGGCTGCGGGGAATTTGTGTGTGTCGCAGGCGGAGTGTCCTGGTGGGGAGTGTCGGGGTTTTGGAGGGGACGGGTGTGCGGCGAACTGCACGGTGGAGACGGTGGTGACGTACGAGTTTGCGGGGGCGGAGTGTGTGGCTGGGGCGAGGGACGGGGAGTCGTGCAGTTTTGCGGCGTCGTGTGTGGGTGGGACGAAGCCCGGGCGGCCGTGCACGAAGGATTCGGATTGCGGGAGCGGGGGGACGTGTGTGTCGGAGTGCGGGACGGACAGTTCGGGTTGTTTCGGGTTGGGGGAGTGCACGAGCGGGCCGAACGTGGGGGCGGATTGTTTTACGGGGAGTTCGGCGACGGGGTCGGCGGTACGGTTCGGGAAGTGCGAGGGGGGGACGAATCCCGGGGCGTTGTGTCTGGGGAGTGCGGAGTGTCCTGGCGGGTCGTGTGTGCTGCGGTGCATCGGGGGGACGAAGGACGGGCAGTTGTGTCCTTTCGGGGACATCCAGTGTCCCGGGGGGACATGCGGGACGGATCCGTGCGGGGGCGGGGAGTGTTTGCCGAAGACGAGGGCATCGCTCGAGGCGGATTTCGGGGTTTCGGCGATCAACGTGGGGCCGTTGATCGGCTCGCAGCAGGTGCACGTGGGCAAGCCGGACGGGGACGGGATGGTGCCGGTGGCGGTGCCGGCGTCTTCGGTGGTGTTCGCGCCGGTGAAGGTGCCTGGGATCACGTGCGCGTGCGTGCGCGGGGTGGAGGACGCGGCGGCGCACGGGCCGGGGAACTCGTCCTCGGGGGAGATCGCGTGCGGAGCGGTGGGTGTGGCGAACGGGATCACGCTGGCGCAGGACCACAACACGAGCTTGCCGAACACGTGTCTTTCGGGGCCGAGTGCTGGGAGTCCGTGCGTGTCGGATGCGGACTGCGGCGGGTCTGCGGTGGGGAGGTGCAACAGCGTGGCGAGCGGGGAGCCGTCGAACGGTCCCGGGCAGTGCGTGGGTGGGACGAACGACGGGCGGGCGTGCCAGACGAACGCGCAGTGTGTAGGAGGGGGTACGTGCACGGGGCTCGGGCAGGGTGGAGGGTTCTGCATGGGGCCGCCGAAGTACTGCGTGGGGGGGACGAACGACGGGTTTGCGTGTTTCAACGACGCGGAGTGTCCGGGTGGGACGTGTCCCGGGGTGGGGAATTTTCTCGGGTACTGTGACGAGGATGCGGACTGTCCGGGCTCGCGGTGCGTGGCGCCGGACGACGCGGCGTGCGTGGCGGTGGAGCCGCCGCTTCCGGTAGGGACGGGGGACGAGGCGTGCCTGGAGCAGGAGGAGGTGTGCACGGCGGGTCCGAACGCGGGATTGCCGTGCACGCAGGATACGGACTGCGGGACGGACGGTCAGTGTGCGACGGAGTGCAACCCGCAGGCGAAGGCGAGCCACCGCGGGGTTTGCAACAGTCCGGCGGTGCTCGGGGTGACGGGGAGTCCGCTTGCGGGCGGGCACGCGGTGGTGTTGCAGACGACGCAGATCGGGACGTTGGACGACATCGGGACGTGCTCGTTTGCGGGGAAGTGCGTGGGGGGGAGCACGCCGGGGGTGGACTGCGTGGTGGATGCGGACTGCGGGGGCGGTGGGGTGTGTGCCTCGGCGACGTGCAGCGGTGGGACGAACCCGGGCGGGGCGTGCACGTCGGATGCGGATTGTCCTGGTGGCGGGACGTGCGTGCCGAACAATCCGACCAAGGGGCTCGACGGGCTTCCGTGCACGGACGACGACCCGCCGATCTCGCGGGGGGTACCGTCGACGGTGCCTGGGACGACGGGCAGGGCGCTTGCGCTGGTGGCGGACGCGAACGCGAATGCGGGTGGGCAGATCGTGCACCGCAGGTGTACGGGGCGAGGGGCGGCGTGCCGGACGGCGATCGACGGGGTGCCGTTCGACTGTGCGGCGCTTCTGGGCAGTCCTGCGAGCGTGAGCGGGACGCGTCTTACGGTGGCGTTCACCGCCCTCGACCAGCAGACCGGAGACTGGGCCGTCCTCACCGTGCTCACGGCACGCTGAGGGGGGGACCGCCGCACGCGACCGGAGGGCCCTTCCGGACGCGACGGAGCGCGTCCCTCCTGCGTTCGCGGATGGCGGAGACGTCGATCCTTCGGATGCAAAGGGACAACGTACGATGCCCCGCCGCCCCCGGACGCGACGGAGCGCGTCCCTCCGGGTGACCGTGTCGGCTCGTCGGATACCGCGCGTCGTCGGACACGCGAGGGACACGCCGATACGCCGACGCCGCACGTCACAAGATACCTTGACGACCCTCGTCGGAAAAAGCCACAATGGACCGCGGAGGGATTCGTGAGTCGTCGGGGGTTATCCGGGCGCGGAGCTGCCGTCTCGCTCGTCGTAGCGCTGCTGTATCTCGCTCTTCTGCCGCGTGCCTTCGCCGACACGGCCACCCTCGAGGCCATTGCGGACACGTACCTGAACTCCGGCCAGGCCAACACGAACAACGGTACGGTGACGCCGCTCTCCATTCGGAGCTCGCCCATCCACCGAACGCTCGTCCGCTTCGATCAAGCCGAAATCCAGAGTGCGATCGGAAGCGCGGTTCTCGTGTCCGCGACGCTCGAGCTTTTCGTCGAATCGGCCACGCGCTGGGGCAGCTCGGGGCGTCCTGTGGATGTCCACCGTCTGGCTACGGACTGGACGGAGCTCGGTGCCACCTGGAACTGTCCCGACGACACCGACACCGCGAACGGGTCTCCGGACTGCCCGGTCCAGTGGGGCGGGGGCAGTTTCGTGAGCCCCGCCACGGCAAGCGTGGTGCACACGAACGACCTTGCGGGCTACGTGCAGTTCGACGTGACGGCCGACGTTCAGGCGTTCCTCGGCGGCACTCCGAACTTCGGCTGGCTCGTCAAAAAGTCGAACGAAGGGCAGGACGGACGCGCCACCTACACTTCGCGGGAGGGAACCGTGGGCCAGCGGCCGCGGCTCGTTCTCGAGTTCTTTCCGCCCACTCCTACGCCGACCTTGACTCCGACGCCGACGAGCACGCCGACGCCGATTCCCGGTCTCTGCGAGGACGACGCCCCTGCCAACCGGTGCGTGCCGGGCGGGGGCCGCAAAGTCACGGACTGCACGATGGAATGGCTCGTGGAGCCCGTTCCGCCGCCGGACCGGCGAGGGATCCCCAAACGCAAAGCCACGTGTTTCGAGGGTGACCCTTCGTGCGACTTCGACCCGGACCTCGACAATGCGAGCTGCACGTTCCGGGTACAGATTTGCGTCAACAACGCGGACCCGAGGTTACCCACCTGCGAGCCCCTGGACGTGGCCGTCTTCGAGGTCCGCAAGCCGAACGTGAAGCGGCTCAAGGACGCGGTCGATGCGGCTCACCTGGCAACCCTGGAAAGCATGGGGGCCGACCCGCCGCCCGCGGGTCTCGGCGTTTCCGTCATCCGAAAACGAACGGGAGAGGTGGTAAGTGTCGGCGTCCCGAACTCCGTCCGCAATTTCTGCACCCAGGAGGCCGAGTTCGTCGTTCCCTTGCGCGTGACCTCGACGGGGAAGCTCCGCCCGGCCCGGAGGGCCCTCCGGATTCGAGGGACCAACTCGCTCAACAAGGTCGATTCCGACGTGCTTCGCCTCGAGTGCCGCCCGAGCACGTGCGGGGATGGCATCGTGCAACCGCACGAGGAATGCGACGACGGCAACCGGACGAACGGCGACGGCTGCAATCAGGGGTGCAAGAGCGAAGGGCCGCCACCCACGGCCACTCCGACCCCCACAGGGATAGGTCCCACGGCGACTCCCACCCTGACTCCCACGGACACGCCGACGCAAGGACCCACCGACACGCCCACGCACACTCCGACGATCACGCAAACCCCGACGATCACGCCGACACCCGACCCCGCCCTCTGCGGCAACGGGGTGGTGGATCCTGGGGAGGAGTGCGACGACGGGGGTGCGTGTTTCGGGGGTACGGCTGCGGGGAATTTGTGTGTGTCGCAGGCGGAGTGTCCTGGTGGGGAGTGTCGGGGTTTTGGAGGGGACGGGTGTGCGGCGAACTGCACGGTGGAGACGGTGGTGACGTACGAGTTTGCGGGGGCGGAGTGTGTGGCTGGGGCGAGGGACGGGGAGTCGTGCAGTTTTGCGGCGTCGTGTGTGGGTGGGACGAAGCCCGGGCGGCCGTGCACGAAGGATTCGGATTGCGGGAGCGGGGGGACGTGTGTGTCGGAGTGCGGGACGGACAGTTCGGGTTGTTTCGGGTTGGGGGAGTGCACGAGCGGGCCGAACGTGGGGGCGGATTGTTTTACGGGGAGTTCGGCGACGGGGTCGGCGGTACGGTTCGGGAAGTGCGAGGGGGGGACGAATCCCGGGGCGTTGTGTCTGGGGAGTGCGGAGTGTCCTGGCGGGTCGTGTGTGCTGCGGTGCATCGGGGGGACGAAGGACGGGCAGTTGTGTCCTTTCGGGGACATCCAGTGTCCCGGGGGGACATGCGGGACGGATCCGTGCGGGGGCGGGGAGTGTTTGCCGAAGACGAGGGCATCGCTCGAGGCGGATTTCGGGGTTTCGGCGATCAACGTGGGGCCGTTGATCGGCTCGCAGCAGGTGCACGTGGGCAAGCCGGACGGGGACGGGATGGTGCCGGTGGCGGTGCCGGCGTCTTCGGTGGTGTTCGCGCCGGTGAAGGTGCCTGGGATCACGTGCGCGTGCGTGCGCGGGGTGGAGGACGCGGCGGCGCACGGGCCGGGGAACTCGTCCTCGGGGGAGATCGCGTGCGGAGCGGTGGGTGTGGCGAACGGGATCACGCTGGCGCAGGACCACAACACGAGCTTGCCGAACACGTGTCTTTCGGGGCCGAGTGCTGGGAGTCCGTGCGTGTCGGATGCGGACTGCGGCGGGTCTGCGGTGGGGAGGTGCAACAGCGTGGCGAGCGGGGAGCCGTCGAACGGTCCCGGGCAGTGCGTGGGTGGGACGAACGACGGGCGGGCGTGCCAGACGAACGCGCAGTGTGTAGGAGGGGGTACGTGCACGGGGCTCGGGCAGGGTGGAGGGTTCTGCATGGGGCCGCCGAAGTACTGCGTGGGGGGGACGAACGACGGGTTTGCGTGTTTCAACGACGCGGAGTGTCCGGGTGGGACGTGTCCCGGGGTGGGGAATTTTCTCGGGTACTGTGACGAGGATGCGGACTGTCCGGGCTCGCGGTGTGTGGCGCCGGACGACGCGGCGTGCGTGGCGGTGGAGCCGCCGCTTCCGGTAGGGACGGGGGACGAGGCGTGCCTGGAGCAGGAGGAGGTGTGCACGGCGGGTCCGAACGCGGGATTGCCGTGCACGCAGGATACGGACTGCGGGACGGACGGTCAGTGTGCGACGGAGTGCAACCCGCAGGCGAAGGCGAGCCACCGCGGGGTTTGCAACAGTCCGGCGGTGCTCGGGGTGACGGGGAGTCCGCTTGCGGGCGGGCACGCGGTGGTGTTGCAGACGACGCAGATCGGGACGTTGGACGACATCGGGACGTGCTCGTTTGCGGGGAAGTGCGTGGGGGGGAGCACGCCGGGGGTGGACTGCGTGGTGGATGCGGACTGCGGGGGCGGTGGGGTGTGTGCCTCGGCGACGTGCAGCGGTGGGACGAACCCGGGCGGGGCGTGCACGTCGGATGCGGATTGTCCTGGAGGCGGGACGTGCGTGCCGAACAATCCGACCAAGGGGCTCGACGGGCTTCCGTGCACGGACGACGACCCGCCGATCTCGCGGGGGGTACCGTCGACGGTGCCTGGGACGACGGGCAGGGCGCTGGCGCTGGTGGCGGACGCGAACGCGAATGCGGGTGGGCAGATCGTGCACCGCAGGTGTACGGGGCGAGGGGCGGCGTGCCGGACGGCGATCGACGGGGTGCCGTTCGACTGTGCGGCGCTTCTGGGCAGTCCCGCGAGCGTGAGCGGGACGCGTCTTACGGTGGCGTTCACCGCCCTCGACCAGCAGACCGGAGACTGGGCCGTCCTCACCGTGCTCACGGCACGCTGAGGGGGGGACCGCCGCACGCGACCGGAGGGCCCTTCCGGACGCGACGGAGCGCGTCCCTCCGGGTGAGCGTGTCCGCTCGTCGGATACCGCGCGTCGTCGGACACGCGAGGGAGACGCCGATACGCCGACGCCGCACGCGATCGGAGGGCCACGCTCTGTCGTGGCCGTGTTCGCGGATGGCGGGGACGTCGTCCGATGCAAGGGCCGTCGATGCCCCGCCCCGCGGACGCGACGGAGCGCGTCCCTCCGGGCGTGTTGGCCCATTGGGCGCGTCGCGTCGTGGGAAACGCGGGGACACGTTCGTATCCCCCCGGGACATATCGGAGGGCCACGCTCTGTCGTGGCCATGTTCGCGCATGGCGGGGACGTCCGTCCCTGGATGCGAACGGCCGTCGTTCTTCCGCCCCCCCCGGACGCGACGGAGCGCGTCCCTCCGGGTGACCGTGTCGGCTCGTCGGATACCGAGCGCCGTCGGACACGCGAGGGACACGCCGACGCCGCCGAGGTGCTGACTTCGCCGGACAAAGGTCGTAAGATCGGGCCGCGGTGAAAGAGCGCGGCCCGTTTTTTTCCCTCCTCGCCCTGGCTGCCCTCGGGCTCGGAACGAGCGTCGTTCTCCTGTTTCTCCACGGGTCTTCGGGCGGCGCGCGGGCCTTTGCGAGCTTCTGTGCCGTGAACGAGACCGTCAATTGCGACGTCGTTCTCGGAAGTCCTTACGCCCACTTTCTGGGCGTCCCTGTGGCGTTGTGGGCCGCCCTCTACTACGTGGGGCTCGCCGGCCTTTCCTTCGGCGCCCTCGGGGTAGGACGGGTCTCGACGCGCCGGCGACTCGTTACCCTGATTCTCGGGCTTTCGGTCTGGGCTTTTCTCTTTTCCGTGTACATGGCCTACGTGGCCGTTTTCGTCCTGGACGCCGTCTGCCTTTTCTGCAGCGTGCTTTACGTCGTCAACGCACTCGCGTTGCCGGTGGCGTGGGCCGGCTTCCGGGGGCTTTCCGCCAGGGGCCGGGTGTCCATCGCCTGGAGACGAGCTCTCGCGGGCGGGGTCGCCGTCTCGGCTCTCCTCGCCGGCGGCGTGGCCTGGAAGGGGTTCGGTTCCGGTGCCACGCTTTCGGCCGACGAGATCGCCCGGGCCGAGCCGGAATTCTACCGCTGGTACCTTTCCCAGCCTGTGCTTTCGTTGCCCCGGGACGGCAGCGCGGCGGGCCACGTCCTCGGCAGCGACGAAGCGAAAGTGACGATCGTCGAGTTTTCCGATTTCCAGTGCGCCCACTGCGCCCGAGCCTACCGGGTCCTCAAGTCCGTCCTGCCCCGCTACGGGAAGGACGTCCGGATGGTCTTCCGCCACTTCCCGCTCGACCGGGCGTGCAACCCCATCCTGCGTCACGACCTGCACCGGGATGCCTGTCTCGCAGCCGTGGCGGCCGAGTGTGCGGGGGAGCAGGGGCACTTCTGGGAATACCACGACGTGCTTTTCGAAAATCAGACGAACCTCGGCCGCGACGCGTTCCTGGAATACGCTCGCCGACTCGGGCTCGACCTCGAAAGCTTCCGCCGGTGTCTCCGCAGCGACGAGGCCAGACGCCGTGTCGAGGCGGACGTCAGGGCGGGGGTGGAACTCGGGATCGAATCGACGCCGACGTTCTACCTGAACGGCCGCGAGGTGCGCGGTGCGCTCGACGAGCGACTTTTTCGGTACGCGATCGTGATCGAGCGCGACGGCGTTCGCGCGGGGGACCAGGGCCGCGATCGACGGGACGCATCCGGACAGGGGTCTCCGAAGTAGAACGTGATCGTGCTCTCGACCTCGGCCGCGACGACCAGGTCGAGCCGGCCGTCGAGATCGAGGTCGCCCACCGCGAGGTCGCTCGGGCCCGCACCCGGCGGGGGCGAGAGTTCGAGACGATCGAACGTCCCGTCGTGCCGCTGCAAGAACAGGACCACCGTATCCGCGTTCGGCAAAGTCACCGCCACGTCGCGCCTTCCGTTTCCGTCGAAGTCCCCCGTTTTCCCCTTGCCCGGTTCGTCTTCGAGGGCGAGCTGGCGAGGGGTGTCCTCGAATTCTCCGCCGCCCAGGCCCCGCCGCACCGAGAGAAGAGAGGGGAAGCTTTCGCCGACGAGAAGGTCGGCTCTCCCGTCTCCGTCCAGGTCGGCGACCTCGACGAAAACGGCGGCGCCCCGCGCGGGCAGGAGAGGGCAGTCGGGACAGCTCGAGAACGCGAACTCGCCCGAGTTCCGGTGGATCGTCACTCCGTCGAGACCCGCGGAGAGGAGCTCCGGAAGACCGTCACCGTCCACGTCGGCCGCAGTGGCGGCGGAGAGAAAGGACGCTGTCCGGAGGTCTCGCCTTTCGGGGAAGCCGTCGGAGGCATCGTTTCGGAGAACCGTCAACGTGTCGTCGGCGGAGTTCGCGACGACCAGGTCGTCGTCGCCGTCGCGATCGAGGTCGGCGGCGAGGACCTGCACGGGGTCGAGACCCACCGCAAGGGTCCGCGGGAGGAAAACGTCGCCGCTGCTCTGCCAGTAGGTGAGGCAACCGAGACAGATCTCCGCGCTTTCTTCCTCGGCGGTCGCCGCCCGAACGATCGCGAAGTCGTCGAGCTGGTCCAGGTTCTTGCGGAAGGTCGTGACGGAGGACGGGAACGTGTTGTCGCCGACGAAGCGCGAGGGTCCGGACAGAACGACGTTCCGTCCGCCGCGGTTGTCCAGGACGACGATCGAATGAGCCGCCGAATCGACGACCAGAACCTCGGGAAACGGATCGAAGTCGAGGTTCCCGAGGGCGAGCGCCACGGGCTGACCTTCTTCCTCGAGTGGGACGACCCGCGCATCGAAGCAGGCTCCCGGGGCCTGCGGCTGGATCCGCGGGCAAGTCTCGGGAGTCGAGAAGACCGAGCGGATGGCCGCTTCGAACTCTCCCGTCGTCACCTCTCCGTCCCGATCCCCATCGGCGGCTTCGCAGACCGAAAGAGGCCGGACTCCGGCGAGCACTCCGAAAGCGCGCTGGAGTTCCGACACGACGACCCTTCCGTCTCGCGTCGCAGTCCCCGACGCAGAGCGACGCTTTTCCGTCCGGAGCGAAAGCGGCCACGAGAACGAAGGCGCACGCGAGAAGCGAGGGGCCGCGTCGGTTCATGGAGTTGCGTGTAGCCCAAGGCGCCCGAGGCCGCAAACCGTCGGCGTCGCCTCCGGAGACTCGTCGATACTTTTTGTTGACATGCGGTCGGGCACGCGTTTTGCGGCGAAAAAGTTTTCGGGAAAATCCTTTCGGAGAAGCGAACCATCTTGACTTCGTTTCCCGAGCGGACTATGTGGCGCGTCTCGATTCGCGAAAGACTTCGCGCAGCCCGTTCCTCACGCTCATGCGGAGATGGTTGACGACCCCGAGGCTCGAAGAAGCGGGGTCGGAAAGGGGAAGACGGGCGTCGGCTGTGCACAGGGAAGTGAATCGAACTCCTAAGTCGTCGACCGGGGAACGTTTTCGAGCGTTTCCCCACCTGTGGACAAGACGAGGTGCAGGGGACTCCAGGCTACGTACTTGGAGGGGGGCGGCACTCGATGCAAAGCATGTGGGACAAGGTGTTGGACGAGCTCCGTGTTCGTGTGGGAGAGCGGAACTTCGAGACATGGCTCCGACCGGTGCGCGTTCGCGAGGAGAAGCGAGACGCGATCGTGCTGGAGGTTCCGAACGCATTTTTTCGGGAATGGCTCGAACGCCACTTCCGTTCGGACATCGAGGAGGTGCTCGGAAAAATTTCGGGAAGAAAGGCGCGGCTTCGGTGGGTGGTCGGCGGAGCCACGGAAGACGAGAATCCGCTACGGCGCGGACCTCTCCCTTCTCGCGCGGAGACGCCGGGAAGCAGTAGGAAACCGGTCCTCGGAAGGCTCGTGCCCGGATACACGTTCGCCACGTTCGTGGTCGGGGAATCGAACCAAGCAGCGCACGGCGCGGCCGTCGAGGTGGCGCGAGATCCGGGAAAAAAATACAACCCTCTTTTCGTGTGGGGCGGAGTCGGCCTGGGGAAGACGCACCTGATCAACGCCCTCGGTGCCGAGTTCCTCGAGCGAAGTCGAAACGGTCGTCTCGGCTGTCTTTCCGCGGAAGACTTCGTGAACGAGATGATCGCTTCGATCCGGAACGACCAGATGAACGAGTTCCGGGACCGCTACCGGAAGCTCGACGTCCTGATCCTGGACGACGTGCAGTTCCTGGCCGGCAAGGACCGGACGCAGGAGGAATTTTTCCACACCTTCAACGCGCTCCAACGCGACGGCCGGCAGGTGGTTCTCACCTCGGACAAGCCTCCGTCCGAGATTGCGGGCCTCGAGCAGAAACTCCGGAGCCGCTTCCAGGGAGGTCTGATTGCCGAGATCCACCCTCCGACCTTCGAGATGAAGGTCTCGATCCTGATCAAAAAAGCCGAGGCACGGGGAGTGGCGCTGCCCGGCGAGGTGGCGGCATACCTCGCCGAGCACGCCGGCGAGACCGTGCGGGAGCTCGAAGGAGCTCTCAACAACCTGCTCGCGACGGCGGAGTTCTGCGGGGCTTCTCTCGGTCTCGACCTGGCACGAAAAGTCGTGCCCGAAAAAAGGGGAGAGCCCGGGGCGGTTTCGCTGCGCACGATTCTGAGTCGCGTGGCGTCCGAGTTCCGGGTCACGGTAGCCGACCTGAGATCTCACCGGCGGAACAGGACGTTGAACCACGCGCGTCAGGTGGCGATGTACCTCTGCAGGGAGTGGGCGCATCTTCCGTACGCTCGAATCGGGGAGGAGTTCGGAGGCCGGGATCACTCGACGGTGATGCACGCGGTGCGGGCGATCGAGCGTCGCAGGGGGGCCGACCCGGCCACGGCCTCCCTTCTTTCCCGCCTCGAAGGGGGACTGCCGAAGAGAGCGGAGAAGAAATCCGAGAGACTTCGCTCCTTCCGGGAGAGGGGCGGGACGGGTGTGGGGTAGGGGAAGGGGCGATCGGGGGGCGCCCGGTGTCGGGGAGCCGTGGGGTGGAGGGCGCCCCTCTCTTTTCTTCGTCTCTCCCTCGAGGGGAGCCCGCCACCGCTCTCCGGGGTCGAGCTTTTCTTTCCCGGAGAGCCCGCGAACGTAGCTCGTGTCGGACGACCTCTCCGGACGCCGTCGTCCTCCACCGGTCACGCCTTCGGCGAGGGGCGGGCCCGCCCTCTCTGCCTCGAGTCTCTCCGCGTCGCAAAGAAGGGTTCTTCGTGCCACCGAACCTCCGTCGGCAGTTTGACAAATGCCGGGTCGGGGGAAAGACTGCGACGCCACGAATGCGAACGAAGCGCGGCGGTGGTCTCCTCTGGATCCTCTTGTGTCTTTCGTGCGTCGTTCCCGTGACGGCCGGGGCTCAGCTCGGGGATTTCACCTGCACGCGGCGCTTCTTGCCGGGGACGTTTTCCGTCCCCGACCTCGATCGGCAGCAGGCACTCGTTCTCGGGGACGTCAATCGCGACGACAACCTCGACATTCTCCTCGCGGACGAGCTCGACCAGACGGTCCTCGTGTTCACGGGGGACGGTCGGGGAGGCTTCTCGAGCCCGCTCGAAATCCCCGTGGGTGCCGACGCGACAGCACTGGCGGTGGCTTCCACCCGAAACAACGGTCGAAACGACATCATCGTTGCCAACGGGCTCGACGAAACCGTTACGGTCCTCTACCAGGACGACCGGCCGCCCGGTGAGCCCCCGGCATTTTCCGAGCTGGGCGTGTTCTCGGCCGGCCTCGACCCGGTCGGCGTCGTTGCCGTCGACCTGGATCGAGACGGCCGGGTGGACCTCGCACTGCTGGGAGACGAGAACGTTGCTCTCCTCCGGAACACGGGCGAGGGGCAGTTCGAGCCCTTCGAGGTTTCCTTGGTCTCCACGGGAAGCTTCGGGGCAAACCACATCGTGGCCGAGGACTTCAACAAAGATGGACGCCCGGACCTGGCCATCGCCAACATGGAGAACGACAACGTTTCGGTTCTCCTGGCGACGGGAGACGGCACGTTCGGCGCGCCGCGGATTTTGCGCACGGGCCAGCTTCCTGTGGCTCTTGCCGTGGGGGACTTTCTCGAGGACGGAAACCCGGACCTCGTGGTGGTCGACAACTTCGAGCAGATCGAGAACGTGATCCTCTATCTCAACTCTCCCCCGGGAACGTTCCGCGACAGCGGCCAGCGTCCCTCGGTCGGAACGGCACCGAATTCCCTCGTCGCGGGCGACTTCAACCTGGACGGCGACCTGGACCTCGTGGCCGGGGACGAGGACAGCGGAAGTCTCGCCTACCTGAGGGGATTCGGAACCGGCGAGGTGGAGGAGAACACGATGTCCTCGCAGGCCTGCATCACCCTCGGTGCCGGTGCCGAGGGCCACCATCTGGCGGCCGGCGACCTCAATCGCGACCAGAAGCCGGACCTCGTGGTTTTGCGCGGGGACGCTCAGATCCAGATCCTCCTCAACAACACGGGCGAGGCCCCGCCGACGCCCACACACACCCTTCGACCCGGCGAGGCGACACCCACTCCCACCGTGACGCCCGAGCGTCCGACGCCCACGGTCACTCCCACGCCCATTCCGACGGCTGCTCTGGGGAGGTGCGATCGGGGCCTCCCTTCCACGCCCGAGGGGATCGTGCTTGCCGACTTCGACCGCGACGCACGGCTCGATGTCGCCGTTTCTTTCCCGGACGACGACGCCGTTTTCGTCGTCCGAGGTGGGGACAGCCTTTT
Source organism: Candidatus Binatia bacterium (assembly GCA_026004195.1). Taxonomy (NCBI): domain Bacteria; phylum Candidatus Binatota; class Binatia (SeqCode); species Binatia bacterium. The sequence continues at coordinate 110,448 of BPIQ01000002.1, read as the reverse complement.
CGATCTCGGGGCTTGCTTCGGAACGGAAGTCGAGGGACGGACGGTCGCCGTGCCCGGGGGTCCGCGGCAGCTCGCAGCGCGCGACTTCGATGCCGACGGCAAAATCGACCTTGCGGTCTCCGTCACGGGGGGAGTGGCCGTGCTCCGGGGTGACGGAAACGGAGCGTTCGTCCTGGCCGAAACGCTTTCCGGGGGCTCGGAGCCGAGAGGGATTCTGGCACTCGACCTCGACCGGGACGGAAGACAGGATCTCGTCGCGACGGATGTCGGGACGGCGGGCCTTTCCGTGTTTTTCGGTCTGGCAGGCGGCTCGTTTTCCCCGGCGACGAGCGTCTCCACCGGGCTGCGGGCGCCCCACCTGGGCTCGGGCAACTTCAATTCCGGAGACGGCTTGCCCGACCTCGTCGTGGCCAGCGACCAGGTAGCGGTCCTGGTGCAGGACGGGACGAGCCCCGGGGGATTCCGGTCCTTGGGCCGCTTCGCTCTGGGTGGCGAGATCACGGCCCTTGCCGTGGCGGATTTCGACCGCAACGCCGTCGCGGACCTGGCGCTGGCCCGGGCCGGAGGCTTTCTGGAAACCTACGCGGGGAGTTTCTCGCAGTCGGGCGACATCGTTTTCGACCTGGCGGTCCGGCGTTCCCTGGGCGGAAGCCCGGGAGGGCTCGGGGTCGGTGACTTGACGGGCGATGGCCGACTGGACGTAGCCGTCTCCGACACCGCTCGGGACGAGGTGACGATTGCCGTGGGGGACGGACGCGGAGAGTTCCCCCTCCTGCAAGGGGGTCTCGGCGTAGGTCCCGTTCCGATCGTCGTGGCCGTGGCGGACGTCGACCGCGACGGAAAGCTCGACGTCGTGACGCTCAACGCGGGCCGGGCGGCGGGGGAGGCGTCCCTCACTTTCCTTTTGAGCAGTCGACCCCCTCCGACGCCTACGCCCACGCTCACCGCCACTCCGACGCTCACGGGAACCCCTTCTACCACGCCGACGCCGAGCTCCACGGAGACACCGACCGTGACGCCGACGTTCACGCCGACCATGACCCCTACCCCCACGCTCACGGGCACTCCCACACCTACCCCGACGCGCACCCCTACGCCGACGCCGACCAAGATGGGGAATCTCGAGCTCGGGCCCGGGGGGTGTCGCATCTCTCGCGGCAGGGGCGAGCGGGTCTTCCCTTGGGGCCCCGTCTTCTTCCTGCTCTTCCCGGCCTTGCTCTCGTGGCTGCGCCGGGCCGTCGGGTCTCGAATCTTCTTGCCGATTCTCCTCTTGTGTTCTTTGGCCGGATCGTCTTTCGCGCAGGGCTTGCCCCGATACGTGGCCTGCGAGGTCGGCGTCGGGTCGAGCGTCTCTCGCGGGACGGTGGGTGACTTCGACAGGAACGGGACACCGGACCTGGCTCTTGTCGACCCCGGCCGCCGGCAGGTCGCCGTCCTTCGGACGAACCGCGGACTTTTTGCCCGCGGCTCCTGCCCCGAAGGTTCGACCATCGCGGCCCTCTCGCCCACGGAGCGTCCCGAGGCCGTCGCGGCCGGAGACATCGAACCCGACGGCGATCTCGACCTCCTTGCGGCGACGCGAGCCGGTCTCGAGGTCTTCCCGGGGGACGGCGAGGGCGGCTTCGGCTCGCCGGTGGTCCTGGGGGCGGGTTCGGGCCCCGTGGACGTGGCGGCCGGGGACCTCGACGGGGATCTCAGGCTCGATGTGGTGGTCGGCAACAGCGCGGGAAACAGCCTCACGATCTTTTTCGGGAAGCCGGACGGTTCGCTCGAACCTCGCGAGACGGTGGTGGTAGGGCAGCCCGTGTCCAGGGTCGGCATCGGGGACCTCGACGCGGACGGTCGTCCGGATCTCGTCGTCCTGAGCGACCCCGTCGGCGATCCGAAGGTGTTTTTCCAGGACGACGAAGGCTCTTTTTCCCGAGTGCTGGACATTCCTCTCGGTCGCGCACAGACCGGATTTGCCCTGGGCGACTTCGATCGCGACGGGGTGGTGGATCTCGTGTTTCTCACGACGGGTGCGGTGGGTGCGGGGGAGGCGGTGACCTACCGCGGCACCCGTGTCGGCGGAGAGCTCTCCTTCGTCGAGGTCGTGCCCCGGCTCTTTGCCGGCAGTCGCCCCGTGGCTCTCGCCGCGGGCGATCTCGACCTCGATGGAAACCTCGATCTCGCGATCGCCGACCAGGCCGAAAGCCTCCTCCGGATTTTCCTCGGGAACGGGGACGCGACGTTTTCCCTGGCTTTCGAGCGTTCGCTGTCTTCTCCGCCGGCGGACTTGCTCCTTGCCGACGTGGACGGCGACGGGCGGGCCGACCCCGTGGCCCTCGGCGGCGAGGACGGTATCGTGACTTTCTTTTTGAGCAGCGAGCCTCCCCCCACGCCTACCTCGACACCCACGAGCACGCCGACCGTCACGGGCACGCCTACCGACACCCCCACGACGACTCCGACCCCCACGGCGACTCCGACGCCCACCGACACTCCTACGACGACGCCGACCCGAACGCGCGAGCCGACGCGGACGCCCACGGACACACCCGTTCCCACGGCAACTGTCACGTCGACGCCGGGACTTTTCGACGTGAGGGGCGACTGCTCGGTGCGCCCGGGACACGCGGGGTTGCACTGGCCTTTTCTCGGTGCTTTGCTCGGCTCTGCTCTGTGGTGGAGGGCGAAGAAGGGCAGAAGCCGATGAAGGCGGGAACACGAGAGAAGAAAGCTCGGGCTTCGGGGGTGCGTAAAAAGCCCGAGTCCAAAAAGGGGGTCGTTCGTCCCCGCCGGCGAGCCGGGGCGGCGAAAAAACCCGAGCCGGAAGAAGAACAGGGCGACGTGGGGTGCTAGGCGTGGTCGGGATCACGGACTACGGGTTCTACGTACCGCGGTACCGTCTCGAGCGGTCCGAGATCGCCCGCTCCTGGGGAAGGCGCGGCGGCAAGGGCGAACGAGCGGTAGCCAATTACGACGAGGACTCGTTCACGCTCGCCACCGAGGCGGCCTCCCGTTGCCTCGAGGGCGGCACCGGGTCTCCCGATGCCGTTTTCTTTGCGAGTACCTCCTCGCCTTATGGCGAAAAGCAAGTCGCGAGCTACGTGGCCACCGTTTGCGACCTGCCGCGAGGGCTCTGGAGTGCGGACTTCACCGGGTCCGCCCGAGCCGGCCTTTCCGCGGTCCTGGCGGCCTGGCACGCCGTGGCGAGCGGACGTTGCCGTGACGTCCTCGTCACGGCAGCCGACGTTCGCGTCGCGGAGGTGGAGGGGGAACTCGAAGCATGGTTCGGAGACGGCGCTGCCGCCCTTCGGGTCGGAAGGGACGGTGTCCTGGCCGAGTTCGTGGACTCGGCGAGTGTTTCCGAGGAGTTCACCCACTTCTGGAGACTCGACGACTCCCGTACGGTGCGCGTGTTCTCGGGCAGGTTCTCCGACACGTACGGGTACGTCCGCGACGTGAGCGAGGCAGCCCGTGCCCTCGTCGACCGCCACCGCCTCGGAAAAACTTCGCTGCGGCTCGTGGTGGCTTCCACCGGAAGCCGGGCGGCCCTCGACCTGGCCAAGGCCCTCGGTCTCGACCCCGAACGTCAGCTCGTCACTCCCCCCTACGACCGATTGGGCAGCACGGGCGTCGCGGATCCCCTGTTCGCGCTCGTCCGCGGTCTCGAGACGAGCTCCGCGGGCGACCGGCTTCTCCTTGCGGGATACGGCGAGGGGGCGGATGTCCTGCTCCTGCGGGTGCACCGAAAGGTGCAGAAACCGGCGCTCGAGAACCACCTCGGGGATCGCCTCCCCTTGCCGAGCTACGCGAAGTACCTGAAGTTCCGGCGGCTTCTGCCGTTCGAAGAGACCGGAGAGGCGATCACGAACGTCCTCGAGTTCAAGGAACTCGAGCAGGACGTGCGGCTCCACGGCAACCGCTGCCGCCACTGCGGTCTCGTGCAGTACCCGATGGCACGCGTTTGCCTCGGCTGCCGCCGCCCCGACGGACTCGAGCCGCACAAGCTCGAGCGGCGGGGGGAAATTTTCACCTTCACGGTGGACCACCTGATCGCGAACGTGGAGCTGCCGCTCCCCATGCTGGTGGTGGAGCTGAACGGCGGGGGGCGGCTCTACGTGCAGGGCACGGACATGACGGAGGAAGAGGCCCGCGTCGGCAAGCCGGTCGTTCTCACCTTCCGGCGTTTGCACGACGGGGGAGGGAACCACAATTATTTCTGGAAGGCGCGCCCGCCGCGTTGAAGGGACCGGGGGAATTCCGATGCGAGACGAAGTGGCCGTGATCGGGGTCGGTTGCACGAAATTCGGCGACCGGTTCGACCGCAGCTACGAGGAACTCATCTGCGATGCGGCTTTCGAGGCCTATCGGGACGCGGGCATCGAACCGGACCGCATCGACGCAGCCTATCTCGGGACCTACCTTCCGGGGCCCGGAGGCGGCAAGGCGGCCGTGTCGCTCGCCGACGCTTTGCGCCTCTACGACCGTCCGATCACGCGGGTCGAGAACTACTGCGCGACCGGGACGGACGCGTTCCGGAACGCTTGCCTCGCCATTGCTTCGGGCACGTACGACGTCGTGCTCGTGCTCGGTGCCGAGAAGCTCAAGGACCGCGGCGGCAGGGGGCTCCCGCGAATCGGGCACCCGCTGCTCGCGAAGGGGAATACCGCACCGGGGCTCTTCGCCCTCGCCGCGAACCGCTACATGCACACGTTCGGCGTGGACCGCAGGACCCTGGCCAAAGTGGCCGTCAAGAACCACGCCAACGGCGCCCGCAACCCGAAGGCGCATCTCCGCATGGAAGTGACCGAGGAACAGGTCCTCTCGGCCCCGATGATCGCCTGGCCTTTCGGCCTTTTCGACTGTTGTCCCACGACGGACGGTGCCGCTGCCGCGATCGTCTGTCGGGCCGAGATGGCGCGCGAGTTCACCGACGACTACGTGCTGGTGAAGGGCTTCGGTCTCGCGGTGACCACGGGCCGGCCCTATTTCGACCCGACCTTCGACTACCTGGGTTTTCGCTCGACGCAAAAGGCGGCCAGGCAGGCTTACGAGATGGCGGGCCTCGGTCCTCGGGACATCGACTTCGCCGAGGTCCACGACTGCTTTACCTGGACGGAAATCTCCAACATCGAAGATCTGGGCTTCTGCGAGAAAGGAGAGGGGCCGAAGCTCGTGGAGGAAGGTGCCACGCGGATCGACGGAAGGTTGCCCGTGAACCCGAGCGGGGGGCTCAAGTCTTTCGGGCACCCCATCGGGGCGAGCGGGGTGAGAATGATTTACGAGTGCGTCGAGCAGATCCGCGGCCGCTGCGGAGAACGGCAAGTCAAAAAGGCCGACATCGGACTTGCCCACAATGTAGGGGGCCCCGGAGCCGTGTCCTGCGTCGTGATCCTCGGAAGGCGGTGACGGAGGGACGCGCTCCGTCGCGTCCGGGGGGGGCGGGGGAATGGATCTTGCCGTTTGCGTGCGTGGATCGACGTCCCGGCCGCATGCGAACACGGCCATCCGGAGGGACGCGCTCCGTCGCGTCCCCGGGGGGGGACACACCTTTCATCGTGTGTCCGATCGCGGCCGATGCCACGAATGAACACGGACCCGACAGAGCGGGTCCCTCCGATTGCACGCCCGGAGCGCTGCGTCCGGCCCGGAGGGACGCGCTCCGTCGCGTCCGGGGGGTGACGATGGCGACGCGTCCCGGGCGGGCGGGGCGGACGCCGAGGCTCTCCCTTTTTGCTGTTGCACTTTTTGCCGCGGCGTGGCAAAGTAACGTTTCGTTACTGAGCGTTGATTCATTTTAAGACAGATTAAACGCTCCTGCCGCTCGCAAAGGGCGCTCGGTGGGGTGGGGCTCGGTGGCATGGGCCCTGCTCTTTACGCCGGGCAACCAGCAGGAACGGTCGCTCAGGGGGGTAGGTTGTATGGAGTCGCAAACGAACCGGGAGACGACGGCCGAGAGGCACGTCCCGAGGCTCGTGGAGCCCGAGGTCCTCTTGCCTTCGCAGTACTACGAACTGATTGCCGGTCACCACTTCCTGGAGGGAGAGAAACGGCTCATGCTGGCGATCATGGAAGACGCCATCTCCTGCTACCAGAAGTATGCCGGTGCCAAGTCGGGCAGGGCGCATCGGATTTTCCAGGAAGCGGAAGAGTGGATTTTCGACCGGGAGAACTCGGGCTGGGTTTTTTCTTTCGAGTCGATTTGCCAGGCCCTCGGGATCGAGGCCGAGTTCTTGAGAAAGGGGCTCGTGCGCTGGCGCGAGCAGCATCTGAGACCGGACGGCACTCCGCTCGTCAAATTTTCGCGGGTCCGGCTACGTGCAGCCCGGCGCCACAAAATCGTTCCGCTCAGAGAGCGCAAACGCCGTAAGCCGGTCGCCCAGGCCGCCTGAACGCCCATTCGAACCGCAGTCGGACTCTCGGCCATCCGGTCGCTTCGGGCTCTCCACCGCCCGGAGACCGGCCTCGCAGGTAAGCCTCGCTCCAGGGCCGACTTTTCCCGCTCACCCGCTGCTCGTACGTCGTGGGCCGGTCTCTGGGGATCGTCGCTCCGCCAGCGGGCCCGCTCGTCGGGAGGCCGTCCCTCGATGCCCGGTGCAATTTCCGAAGAGGGCTCGTTTTCGGGTCGCGCGGGCTCTTACGGCACGCCGAGCGTGAGGCGTGCCGTCCAGGGAACGAAAGACAGGAGGAAGTACGCCGCCGCGAGAAAGGCGAGCGCCGGAACCACTGCGCGGTGAGCTCGTAGGCGGTAGAGGAGCAGGAGGAGCCCTCCCGCCACCGCCTTCGCCGAAAGCAGGCCCCAGAGGAGCCCTACCTGCTCGAAGACGGCCCGCAGGAGTGGGTTGGCTTCTCCGAACCCCAGGCGGACGCCGTGATAGGTCGCGACCGCGTCGAAAGCCTGGAGGCCCAGATTGGCAAGGAAGAGCTGGCGGACGACTTCGGGTCTTCGGTGAGGCATCGGCACGGGAAGGCCCTTTTTTCGATGGCTATCCGAGCTTCCGTTCCGAGTCCAGCGAAAAAGGTCGGCCCCGAAGGCGGAATTTCCTTGACTCTCCGAGCTTCTTGGTGGTCAGTTTTTGTTCTGGGGCGCGCTCGCCATGAGACGACTTTTTCCGGCTTTCCCCGTTTTCGTACTCGTCCTCTGCGCGGCCTGCGGTCACGACGCGGAAATCGATGCCCGCTTTCCCGCTGTCCCTCCGACGCCGCCCCCGCCGAGAGTGGTAGGGGAAGTTCTCGTGCCGCAGGGAATTTTCGCCAGGCTGGAAAGCCCCTGGGGGTTCCTCCTCGGGAGCATCGTCCCGGATGCCTTTGCCCTGGCTCCCTCCGTCCTGCCGGTGAGGACGCCCGAGCGCGTGGGTCTTTACCTTGCCGACGACGGGGACGCGGCGGACGGCGAGATCGACGAGCCGTTGTTTCTGGCCTCGGACGTGACCGAGGCGGGAAGGTTCTCCGTACCGTTGCTCGGAGGGGTGGGCGTGGGAGACTGTGGCCTCCTTCTTCAGGTCGGTGCCGGGAGCACCCGGATTCGAGCCTTCGTCTTCGCCCTCGAGCAGGACCTGAGCGCTGTCAGTGAAACCGTCGTCCGGCTCGTTCTCGCCTACCGGTCGGCGTCTCCCGGGGCGAGCCTTTGCGCGTTCAGCCCGGAAGAAATCGGCGAGCTCACCCGTCTCGTCGACGATCTCTCGCGCACCACGGACGGCCTCGACATCGCCGACCTGAACGCTCGCGTCGAAGCTCGGGCCAACGCGAGCCCGGGGCTTCTGCGTGCCGTCGAGCGTTTCGGGGCGAGCTGAAGCGGGTTCAGCCGCCGAGCTGGTACATGCTGCGCTCTTCGGGTGCCACGCCCGCCTCGAGCGCGTGCCCCGACGGCTTGTGGCGGACGGCCCGCAGGAGGATCTCGGCCACCGCTTCGTCGTCTCCCCTCCGCAAGGCTGCCCTCACGTCGAGTTCGGTTTCCCGCAACAGGCAGAGGTGAAAGCGCCCGTCGGCCGTGAGCCGCATGCGGTTGCAGCTCCCGCAGTACGGGCGGCTCACGGGGGAGATGAAACCCACCACGCCGCGTGCCCCGGGGAGGCGGAAATTCTCCGATTCTTCGGACGGGTGCGACGGCGGCAGCGGCGCGAGCGGACCGAGCTCGGCTTCGATGCGTGCCCGGACCTCCTGGTTCGAGACGAACTGCGTGACGGCGACCTTGGCGCATTCGCCGCCACCGAGCGGCATGAGTTCGATGAAGCGGACGTGCCAGTCGCGCTCGAGCGTGAGCCGCGCGAGATCGACGACGTCCTCGTCGTTGTACCCTCGGGCAACCACGGCGTTGAGTTTGATCGGGACGAGTCCCGCCTCTTCTGCCGCCTCGATTCCGGCGCGGATTTCCTCGACGGTACCGAAACGCATGATGCGCTGGAGGCGGCCCGGGTGGAGGCTGTCGATGTGCACGTTGACGCGACGCAGACCGGCCTCGGCGAGCGGCTTGGCGAGACGCGGGAGGAGGATCCCGTTCGTGGTCATCGAGAGGTCCGCGACACCCGGGACGGACGCGATGCGCCCCACGATTTCGACGAGGTCGGACCGGAGCGTGGGCTCGCCACCGGTGAGCCGGAACTTGCGGAAGCCTACACGGGTCGCGACGCGGACCACGCGTTCGATTTCGTCCGGCCCGAGAAGTTCCGCGGGCGGCGTGAACTGGATGCCGTTGAGCGGCATGCAGTAAACGCAACGCAAGTTGCAGTGATCGATGAGCGAAATCCTGAGGTAGTCGATCTCCCGGCCGAAACCGTCGCGGGGCATGTTCCACGAATCCCGGAGCGACCGCTTCTTGTCAAGCTCGGGCGAGCCCGGAGTCGGAAAGCCGGCCGAGGCCCGAAGGGCCTCTCGCGGGCCCGTTCGTCGGCCGGAACCGCCTCGATAGGTCGTTTTTTCCGCCTGCTCGAACCCGCGGAAAGGGGGCCTCTTCGAGCTTACCTTGACAACGTACGTGGTATCCGACAATACTGCGCCGCGCTTCTGGTCGTAGCGGCCATGGGTCTTCGTACGGGTTCTCCGAGCACCGAGCCTCTGTCCCCTGGGACCGGGCGCGAACTGGCGGTCGGAGAGATCGAGCACTGAATCTACCGAGACCGGAAAGGAATGCGTATGCGCCGTTTGGCACCGTTCGGTTTGGCGTGTCTTTTCGCGGGCGTGGTGGCTTCGCCCGCGCCCGCAGCCGTCGGATCCGACGTACCGAGCGCTTTTGCCCCGAGCGTGGAGTTGCCTGCCGGCCCCGCAGCCAGTGCGGTGGTCGTAGCCGACGTGGACAAAGATGCTGCCAGGGATATCGTCGTGGCGAACGCGGACTCCGACGACGTGAGCGTCCTCTTCGGTAACGGGGACGGGACCTTCGGCTCGCCGTCGAACTTTCCCGTTGCCGCGGGGCCGTCTGCCGTGAGGGTCGCCGACATGAACCGGGACGGCCTCCCCGACATCGTCGTGGCCCACGACATCGCCGGAGTGCTCCTCGTCCTCGTCCAGGGGCCGCCACGTACGTTCACGCAAAGCGTCGAGGTGGAAACCGGCGAGGGGCCCACGGGGCTCGACGTGGCGGACCTGAATCGAGACGGCATGCTCGACGCCGTGACGGCCAACGCGTTCGAGCTCGTGGGAACTCTCTCCGTGAGGTTCGGGCGGGGCGACGGAACGTTTTTTGCCGGAGCTTGCGCGGATGGGATGCCCTGCGATACGGATTCGGACTGCGGCGAGGGGAGTTGCCTTGCCCTGGAGCTCGAGACCGTGCCCGAGGATTCGGAGCTTTTCACCGGCCCGTGGGCGGTCCGTGCCATCGACGTGACCGGAGACCGTAGAGTGGACCTCGTGGCTGCCAACACCGACGGCGCCAACGTGGCCGTACTGCCAGGAAACGGGGACGGCACGTTCGGAGAGCCCCGGAACTTTCTCGTGGGCGAGGGCCCGATCGCCCTCGAGGTGGTCGATCTCGATATCGACGGCCATCCCGACATCGTGACGGTCGACGAGGACGATTTCACGCTGTCGATCCTGCAAGGTACGGGCGGCGGCGAGTTCGCGGGCGTCGGTGCCGTGCCCGTGGGCGAGTTTCCGGCGGCGGTCTCCGCCTGGGACTTCAACCTCGACGGAAGACCGGACCTTGCGGTGACGGGTACCGTGGGTGACGCCGACGCGGTGAGCGTTCTACGGGGCCGTGCCGACGGCACGTTCGAGACGAGGGAGGACTTCGAGATCGGAGGCTCGGGCCCCGTTTCCGTCGCGAGCGGGGATCTCGACGGGGACCGAAGGCGAGATCTCGTCACGGCGAACCGCGACTCGGAGGACCCCGAGGACGCCGTTTCCGTCCTTTTCAACGAGGCGGTCCTCGCCGTGGGCGACGCGAACGTGGACGGCCGTGTCGACGAAGCCGACCTCGACCGGATCTTGTCGGAGATTTTCGACGGGGACGGGGACGGTGTGATCCAGGTAGCCGGTGGGGCTTTACAAAGTGGGCCCGGAGTGGATACGAGCGGAGACGAGAAAATTTCGGCGGCAGACCTTGTCGCCATGGCCCTGTTTGTGGCAGAAGGTCAAGGGTGAAAACCGAGGAGGAACTGTCATGAGGAATCGGCTCGGCTGGGTGCTTGCGCTTGCCGGCGGCTTGGGGTGGGGAGTTTCCGTGGCTTCCGCGCAGCTGGTTGCGTGCCCCGACCCCGACCAGTGCGTCAAGGTGAGTGTCGGTAGCGCGGAAGGACGCGTGGGCGATGTCGTGCACGTGGAAGTGAGCTTCGAGCAAGCTCCGAGCGACGGGGCTACGGGAGGGCCCGAAGCAGCCTTCCTCGTGTGTGACGTCGTGCCTTCCAGTGGCGACGATGCTGGCCAGTTCGGAAACGGTACTATCAACAACGCGGACATCGTGGCGATTTTCAGAGCGTCCCTACTGGCCACGGCTCGACCGCCGGCCGATACGGCACGTTTCTCGGCGATGGACTCGGCACCTCCGGACAATCCCCCTGTCTGCGGCGGGAACGGGAGTCTCGTCAACAGCGACGTGGTGACTTGTTTCAGGCAGTCGTTGCTTCCCTCGTTACCGCGCTACGATCGGCAGGGTCTCGGGGAGGCGTGCGTGTCGTCCATTCACCAGTAAGAAGGGAACCGAACGAATTTCGGATCGGGAAAGGAGTGAAAAGATGGCGAGCTTGGGTATGCTGAAGAAGTTCTGTCCTACGGCCTTGGCGCTTGTCCTTTTGTTGGGCTCTTCTCGGGTTTTTGCGCAAGCTACGGTCTCGGCCGGTAGCGTCGCGGGACAGCCGGGCGAAGAGGTCGATGCGAGGAATGATGCCGGGTGCAGGAGTCTTGGCAGTCGTTCTGGCTCCTGGTGTGGCCGGGGATGGCGCGGGCTCAAATCACCGTGGAGCTCCGAGTCCGTCACGGTGGCGCTGGCGAGGTCGCGACGGTCACCTTTTCGATTTCGGGATCGAGCGACAATGTGGCGACCTACACCGCGGACGTGGCGTTGCGACACGGCGAATCTCACGTTCGAAGGCTGCGAGTTGGACGAGAGACTCCAGGCGACCCACATCGGTCAGTTCCCGGCCGAGGGTGCCGGCTCTCCTCTGATCCTGGCCGTTCTCGACACCAGTCCTCCGCGTCAACACGTTCGGCGACGGCCCCATGTTTTCCTGTAACTTTCGGGCGGGAGAAAACGACGGGCGACTTTCCGCTTTCCACGGAGTTCCTCGAAGTCGGCGACGCGGTGGGCAACGTGCTCGACGCCACGGCTTCGGACGGCACCATCCAGGTCCGGATTCCGTCCGCCCACGAGCACGCCGACCGTGACGTCGACCCCGACCGAAACGCCGACGGCTACCCTGACCACCCCCCGTCCGCCCACGGCGACACCGACGAAGGCAGGCGGGGACGATGACGACGGTTGTCAGATCGGGACGCGCGGCGGAAGCTCCGGGCTCTGGCTCCTGGTACCGGCTGCCGTGCTCTTCTTCTTCCGGCGCCGCCGCTGAGCGCGGCTTTTTCCCCCGTCGGAATTCGAGCAGGGGACCTTCGGGTCCCCTGCTTTTTCTTTTTGGCCCCTACGGTCTCGGGGTTTTGCCTTTCGTTTTTTCTCTCGCGTTCTGCCCCCCACTCCTTGCAGTGGTCACGATCCATTCGAGCACGGAGACCGTGCCTCCAGGGGGCGTGGCAACGGTCGCGTTTCGTGCCGAAGGGGGGGAGGACAGGGCGGCGACTTACCTGGGCGATATTCACTTCGATGTCGACAATCTTTCTTACGAAGGTTGCGACGTGGATGCTCGACTGGCGGCCACCCACCTGGGCGTATTTCCGGCCCCCGGGACTCGGCGGGTTCCTCTGATCCTGGGTCTGGTGGACACGGAGCCGCCCGTTCAGGCTTTCGGTGACGGGACGCTGTTTTCTTGCCGGTTTCGCGCTGGCCCGGTGGAGGGGACCTTTCCTTTGCGGACGGCTTTCCTCGAGGTGGGCGACACTTTCGGTCGCGAAATGGAAGCACGTGCGGTAGACGGAGCGATCGTCGTCGTCCTCGCCGTGGCCCCGCCAACATCGACGCCGTCGCCCCCGGACGGCGGGGAACCCACGCCTCCGTCGCCTCCCGCGCGGACACCTACGCCTACGGCCGGAGCGCCGGAAGGTGGGGGAACTCCGACGGCCGAGCCGACGGCAGGACCAGGGAGGGGGCGCGGAGGCGGCGGGTGCGACTGCGACGTTCGCAGCGGCGGAACGCCCTCGCTGTTCTGGGCGCTCCTTCCAGGGCTCGTTCTGGCGCTCTTGAGGCGGCGTTCTTTTTCTGCCGAGCGCCCGACGTAGGGGCGGAGGCTCCCTGGCCCCGGGCTTGCACCCGGACCGAGCCCGGATGGTAGTCTTCGCGGGGTTCTGGCTCGCTCTCTGGTTGGGTTTGCGGGGCCTGGCAGGAGCGTCGGGGGCGTACGAGGCGGTCGCGAGCCGCGAGGTGCCCCCGAAGCTGGACCTTCGGACAGGGGCGAAACTCACCGGAGGCGGGGGTGGCGCTGCGCCGGTGTCCGGAGGGTCTTTGCGTGCCTACGTCGTGGCGAGCCGGCCCGGGGTTCTCACCGACCTCGAGAACGAAGGATTCGCGCTCGACGCTCGCATCGGCAGGGTGGCGTCGGGTAGCTTCTCGCGGGCGGAGCTTTCGGAGCTCGCCCGTAAGGCCGGCGTGTTCCGCATGGCCCTACCCCGAAGTTTCCGCCTGCACCTCGACGTCAATACCGAGGAGAACGGCGCTCGGGTCGCGCGCGAGACGACGGGGCTCGCGGGCCGTGGGGTGCTCGTTGCCGTCCTGGACACGGGAATCGACTTCCGGCACGAGGACTTTCTTCGGCCGGACGGAAGCTCGCGTGTCCTCTTCCTCTGGGATCAGCTCGACGATTCCTTTTTCGCGAGCGGCGGGAGCACGGGACGTGCTCCCCCGGTTCTCCGGGAAGACGGAACTCCGATGGGCACGGTGTACACGAAAGAAGACCTCGAAGCGGCACTGGACGGCCGGCGCACCGTCGGGTCTCTCGACCTCGTGGGTCATGGCACGCTCGTGGCCAGTGCCGCGGCAGGTGACGGAAGCGCCGGAGCTCCGGAGGACCCGGTTTACGTGGGCGTCGCACCCGAGAGCGAACTTCTGGTCGTGCGGCTCGGGGGAAGGAGCAAGCAGGACCCGACGATCGACGGGGACGTGGTGGCCGCACTCGCCTGGGTGGAGGAGCGCGCGCAGGAGCTCGGGCGCCCCGTCGTCGTGAACATGAGCTTCGGTGGGCACACGGGAGCCCACGACGGAAGCTCCCCCGAAGAGATCGCGATCGAGGAGTTCTCCCGGAAACCAGGTCGTGCCGTCGTGGTTTCGGCGGGGAACGAAGGCGCGCAGGCCATCCATGCAGCAGGCTCGGCACGAGGGGGCCACACCCTCGAGCTGCTCCAGCGGGGCGAAGCCGACGTGATTCTCGTCGATTGCTGGCTTTCGGGGGAAGACGTGGTGGACGTGGGGTTCCGGGATCCGAACGGTCTCGGGCGGTCCGACGCGAACGTCCGGCCGGGGAATTGCGGCGAGACGCGCAATCCCGTGAACACCGTGACGGCTTGCGTCGGAGAGCCCGATCCCTCGAACGGCGACCGTGAGGTTCTCTTTTTGGTCGAGCCCACCACGGGCTCGGCACCGATCTCCGCGGGGGTATGGGAGTTCTACCTGAGAGACGAGGGTGGCGTCCGGCTCGGGCACTTCGATTGCTGGTCCGCCTACGGCCAGGAGTTCCGCCGGGACGCCGACGGCAGAATGTCGGTGGCCGAGCCGGGCACGGCCCGGGGGGCCATCACGGTGGGAGCCTTTTCGGCGAGGGTCGACTGGCCGAGTCAGGTAGGCCCCATCCACGACCCGGCCGTGGTTCCGGGAGAGCTCGCCTCGTTTTCGAGCGTGGGTCCCACGCGGGACGGGCGTCCCAAGCCCGACCTCGTGACCGGCGGCGAGGTGGTTCTCGGGGCCTGGTCGGCCGCGGATGGCTCGGGCTCGGGTCTTGCGGGAGTACCGCCGGACCCTGCCAGGATCGCGCCTTCGGGCTTCCACGTAGTCGGGCGCGGGACGAGCTTCTCGGCGCCGCAGGTGGCCGGCGCGGTCGCCCTTCTCTTCGAGGTAGATCCCACGCTCGACGGATCCGAGGTGGCTCGGCTGCTTGCCGAAGTCGCCCGGAGCGACGCGTCGACCGGAAGCGTGCCGAACGATCGATGGGGGTTCGGAAAGCTCGATATCCTTTCGGCCGTCGAGGCCGTCCTCGAAGGCCGCCCTGCCACGGCGACTCCGACCGTTACACCCTCTCCGTCCCCCACCCCCACTGCGAGCCCGGCGGGCCCGACCGCCACGCCCACTCCCTCGCGGAGCGCCACCGCGACCCCCACCGCGTCGCTGCCCGGTGACGTCGACTGCAGCGGGCGGTTCGACCAGGCCGATCTCGAGGCCGCGGTGCCGGCTCTTTTCGAACCCGGGCGTTCCTGTTCGCTCGACTGCAACCGAGACGGCAGGGAGACCGTAGCGGACCTCGTTTGTCTCGTCGGAGTCCTTTTCCCGCCCGCGCCTTGACGGGTCGATTCGCCCGGGCATAAGTCGGGCTCTATGAGTCTCGGCCGCCGTGTGGTCGTGACCGGGATGGGGCTCGTCACCCCTCTGGGCGTGGGCGTCGAGCCGAACTGGCAGGCGCTGCTCGAGGGGCGTTCGGGCGTGGGTCCCATCACGCGATTCGACGCCTCGGATTTTCCGGTCCGGATCGCCGCCGAGGTGAAGGACTTCCGCGTGGAGGACTTCCTCGAGAAACGGGAAGCGCGCCGGATGGACCGGTTCTCCCATTTCGCGGTTGCGGCAGCTCGTATGGCCGTCGAAAATTCCGGCTTGCAGCTCGAGCCGGACGCGCGGGAGCGCGCCGGTATCGTCCTCGGCGTGGGAATGGGCGGGATCGAAACGATCGAGGAAAACCTCTTCGCCTATTTCCGAGACGGTCTCAAACGCGTGAGCCCGTTTTTCGTCCCCCGGCTGATCGCCAACATGGCTTCCGGTCAGCTCGCCATCCATCTGGGCTGGAAGGGCCCCAACTACGTGACGACGAGCGCCTGTGCTTCCGGCAACCACGCGATCGGCGAGGCCTTCCACAGGATCCGCGACGGTTACGCCGAGGTCATGCTCGCCGGTGGCTCGGAGGCGGCCGTCACGCCGCTCGGCGTCGGTGGATTTGCCGTCATGAAGGCCCTCTCGACCCGCAACGACGAGCCCGAGCGGGCCAGCCGGCCGTTCGACCGCGGCCGGGACGGGTTCGTGGTGGGCGAAGGGGCAGCGATCCTGGTGCTCGAGGAGCTCGGGTTCGCTCTCCGGAGAAAGGCCCGGATCTTGGGCGAGATCCTGGGTTACGGAGCCACGGCGGACGCGCACCACATCACCGCACCTGCGCCCGAGGGCGAAGGCGCGGCCCGGTGCCTCGTCGAGACGCTCCGAGATGCCGGCCTCGAACCCCGGGACGTCGACTACATCAACGCGCACGGTACCTCGACCCCGTACAACGACATCGTCGAGACGCAGGCCATCAAGAAAGTCTTCGGGGAGCACGCGTATCGGCTCGCCGTGAGCTCCACGAAATCGCAGACGGGGCATCTCCTCGGTGCGGCCGGCGCCGTGGAAGCGGCGTACACGCTTCTCGCGCTTTCGCGGGGCGTGCTTCCCGCCACGTGGAATTACGAAGATCCCGACCCCGAGTGCGACCTCGACTACGTGCCCAACCGGCCTCGGCCGGCGGACATTCGGGTGGCGATTTCCAACTCGTTCGGCTTCGGCGGCACGAACGCGTGTCTCGCCTTCCGGCGCTGGGGTCCTTCGTGAATGTCCGCGAGCTCCTCGACCGCCGTCTTTTGACGGTCGTGGGGAAAGGAGGGGTGGGCCGCTCGACCGTGGCGCTGGCCCTGGCCCTCGAGGCGGCGCGAGCGGGAAAGAAGACGTTGCTCGTCGAGGTGGACGGAGTGGGGCGGACGGCTCAGTTCCTGGGAGTGCCGCTCCGGGACCCGGGTGTCGCGGTGGCGACGCCCGTTCCGGGGCTCTTCGCCATGGCGGTCGAGGGAAAAGCGGCGCTCGAGGAGTACCTCACCCTGGTCGTTCCGGTGCGCCGGGTCATCCAGGCCGTCTTCCGGAGCAAGATCTACCAGTACTTCGTCGCGGCGGCTCCGGGGCTCAAAGAACTCATGACCGTCGGTAAGATCTGGTACGAAGCCGAGCGGACGGAGTCCGAGAGCGGGACTCCGCTCTGGGACCTCGTCGTGGTGGACGCACCGGCCACCGGCCACTCCCTCCAGTACTTCGCCATGCCGCAGGCGGCGGCCGAAACGTTCGGCGCAGGTCTCGTCCGCAAGGAATCCTTGCGGGTGCTCGAGCTCCTGAGGGACGGGAAGAAGACGGCGTACGTGATCGTGACGACGGCCGAGGAAATCCCGATCAACGAAACGCTCACGATGTACGCCAAGCTCGCCGGGGAGCTGCGCTTTCCCGTGCCCTGCGTCGTCGTGAACCGCGTCCACGAGTCCCCGCTCCGTCCGGAAGACGTGGAAGCGCTCGCGGCGAGACTTTCCTCGGTCCGAGGCCGCGAGCGACGCTTTCTCGAGGAGGTGCTGGAGCGGGCGCGGGAGGAACGCGGTTGGGTGGCGATCAACCGCCGGAACATCGAGCGGCTGCGACGGCACGTTCCGGTTCCCCTCCTCGTGCTGCCCTTTCTTTACTCGGAAGAGTTCGGCCTCGCCGAGGTGCGCAGCCTCGGCGAAAGGCTCGTCGGTCGGGCGGCGGCGAGCCGAGCGGCGGCTTCGGAAGCATGACGGGGCTCGGCACCGTTCTCGGACACCGCGTCGTCGTCTGTGCGGGGAGCGGTGGGGTGGGCAAGACGACGACGGCCGCGGCGATCGGGCTCCACGCCGCCCGGCAGGGGAAAAAGGCCGTCGTGCTCACGATCGACCCGGCCCTCAGGCTGGCGGACGCGCTCGGGCTCGCGGGGCTCGAGCCGGGTCGCGAGGTTCTGGTACGGCAGGAAGGAGAGGGAAGCCTCGTGGCGCTGATGCTCGACGCCAAGGGTGCGTGGGACGCCCTCGTCGAGCGCTTCACGCCGAACCCCGAGGTCCGCGACCGGATTCTCGCCAACAGATTCTACCGCCACCTTTCGGAGAGCTTCGCGGGGTCGCAGGAATACATGGCCATCGAGCAGCTCTGTTCGCTGCGGCAGAGCGGGCGCTTCGATCTCATCGTGGTCGACACGCCGCCCTCCCAGCACGCTCTCGACTTTCTCGAAGCCCCCGACCGCCTCGCGCGGTTTCTCGACCGGAAAATCGTCCGCTGGTTCGTCCGGCCCTACGTCGCCGCCGGGTGGTCGGCGTTCCGCGTGGCGAACCGCACGGCCCGTTTCGTCCTGGAACGCCTCGAGGAGGCCACGGGCGTTTCGGTCCTGCTCGAGATCTCGGAATTCTTCACGGGCATGGCCGGGCTCTTCGAAGGATTCCAGGAGCGCGTCGAGCGGGCGTACGAGCTTTTCCGCGCGCGGGAGACGGCGTTCGTGCTCGTGACGAGCGCGGAGGAGCCGGTGCTGTGTCAGGCCGAGTATCTCCACGGCCGCATGAGGGAGCTTTCGATCCCGCTGCGCGCGGTGGTCTTCAACCGTATCCACCGTGAGTTCGACACGGGCCCGCTGCGCGGAGCGGGCGAGCAGACGCTGCGCGAGCTGGTCGGACCCGAATCCGCCGCTCGTCTCCTGCGGAACTTCGACGACTACGAGCGGCTTGCGCGCGGCGAGGGGGTGCGGATGGATGCGTTTCGCCGCCAACTGGGACGCAGGGTAGCCGTGGCGATCGTCCCGAACTTCGAGACGGACGTCCACGACCTCGGCGGGCTCGAGCGGATGGCCGGGTTTCTCTTTCCGTCCTAGGCCGGAGTCTCGCGCACGAAATCGAGTACGGCACGGTAGCTGTCCCAGCGCCGGCAGGACGAGCAGAAGGCGACCCAACCGTTCGCGGCCCGCCCGCATCCCGTGCAGCGGTAGAGCGGGGCGAGGGTCGCTGCCTCCCGGTAAAGCCGTGCGGCCTCCGCGTTCTGCTGTCGCTTGCGCTGGACGTCTCCGGCCGTCAGGTAGTACGGCGTGGACCGAGCCTCGGGGGCGACCCCCTCGAGTTCTTTCTCCGCCGCGTCGTCGTTGCCGTCCTCGAGGTGGAGCCGAGCCTGGAACCAACGGACTGCGTTCTCGTCGAGCCGGTTCGCCCGCAGCTTGCGCACGAGCGTGCGGAGGCGTTCCCGGGCTTTCGCGTCGCCGGCCACCGAGGCGAGCCGTTCGGCCAGGACGAGACGGGGGCTATTCCGGAGAGCTTGCTCCCAGACACGGGAGGCGTCCGTGGTCCGGCCCGCCTGCGCGAGCTCGTCCCCGAAGCTCACCGCGGCGGGGACGAAGCCCGGGTAGGCCGAGACGATCTCCTCGAGGGCCGAGAGCCGGGCTTCGCGGCCGGGAATGCGCATCGCGCTTTCGTAACGGATACCGGCCAGAAGTTCGCGGTCGAAAGGCGTCTGAGTCCGGGCTGCCGCGTACGCCGCGTGTACGGACGCGGCTTCTTCCCACCGCCCCGCCTCGATGTAGAGGTTGCGCAGCCGCAAGAGAACGGGGGTCGCACGCGGGTGTCGCGCGCGGATGCGCTCGAGTGCCGTGATCGCACCGACCCGGTCTCCCACCTGCTCGCACACGCGCGCGAGCGCCCAGAGGACGTCGGGGTCTTCCGCGATTCCGGTCTCGGCCTGTTCGAAGAGGCGCCGGACCTCGCCGGCGGAGTCCGTTTGCAAGCAGGCCTCCGCCAGAAGCAGCGCGGCTTCCCGACTCGGCCTGGCCTTCCAGGCCCTCAGAAGAAGGCTTCGGGCCCGGTCGGCTGCGCCGGCCCAGAGAGCTTCGCGAGCTTCGCGCACGAGCGCCTGCACCCTCGCTTCTTTGCGTGCGCGTCTGCGCCGGCGCCACTCCGCGACCGCACGGCGACTTTCCCGCATGACGGCGCCGACGAGCACGAGCCCCGCGCCGGCACCGAAAGCCACGAGCAAGTGCAACGCGAGCGGAGCATGGAGCACGACGCGTTCGCCGAGACGAAGCTCCACGGACCCCGGGTTCGACCACCAGAGGTAGGCGAGAGCACCGGCCACCAGAGCCGTGCCCACGGTATAGGCAAGCCACCGCATGAGCCCCGTCCCTTACAAAACGCGCTCCTTTCCGGCCAGTCAGCCCTGACCGGCCAGACGCAGCTCTCGTGCCTGGGTCCGGTAGGGTTCGGGCAGCGCCAGCCGAGGCGCGTGGCCCCAGAGCCGCTCGAGGTCGTAGTACTCGCGCACGGGCTGGAAGAACACGTGGACCACGACGTCCGCATAGTCGAGCAGGACCCAGTGCCCGAGCGAGTATCCCTCGACCGAAAGTGGCCGGACGCCGAGCCGGTCGAGGTTTTCCTCGATGCCACGGGCGATGGCCTGCACCTGCGTGTCGGAACGGCCGCTACAGATGACGAAGTACTCGGCGAACGACGCGCACTGGCCCACGTCCATCACCACGAGGTCGTAGGCCTTTTTCTCGAGCGCGTAACGAACGCAGAGCAGAGCCGTTTCGCGCGAACCCAAGGACTTCAAGGTCTCGGAACTCTCGGCTCGTAAAGCCGGTGCCGGGCAATGTAAGCGGCGACGGTATCCGGGACGAGGTAACGCACCGACTTGCCCGCTCGCAGGAGCTGCCGCACCCGGGATGCGGAAATATCGAGCGCCGTCACGCTCCGGAACAGAACTCTTTTTCCCTCTCGGTGCACGAATCCTTTCTGCCCCGGCTCATAGCAGAACTCGCCCCGCACGGCAACGGGAAAAAGCTCCGAGCGAAGCTCGGGCTGGGTCCTCGGCGGACGCGTGGTGACGACCAGGTGGCACAGCGTGAAGAGCTTTTCGTATTCCTTCCACGTCTCGATCTCGAGAAAAGCGTCGAGGCCCAGCACGAAGAAGAGTTCCGTCGAGCTTCCGAACCGCCTCCGGAGCTGCCGCAGGGTGTCGACGGAGTAGGATCGGCCGCGCCGCCGGACCTCGAGGGCGGAAGCCTCGAAGGCGGGGTTGTCGGCCACGGCGAGTCGAACCATGGCCATGCGGTGCCGTGCCGGGGCGAGATCGTCGCCGCGCTTGTGGGGCGGCGAAGCCGCCGGCACGAACCAGACGCGATCGAGCTCCAGCTCTTCGCGGATTTCTTCGGCCGTTCGCAGGTGACCCAGGTGGACGGGGTTGAAGGTCCCGCCGAAGATTCCGAGCCGTCTCGGCTTCCCCACCGCTCCCCCCGGCGACTCACCTCTCTCCGAGAAGAAGCACGAGATCGTCCCGGTGGATCACTTCGTCCCGGATTTTGTAGCCGAGGATGGCCTCGATGTCCGCCGTCCGGCGGCCTTTGATTTTCTCGATTTCCGCCGCGTCGTAGTTCACGAGGCCCTGCGCGAAGACGCGGCCGTCGGGCGCTAGGCACCGAACGCAGTCGCCCGCCTGGAAGCGCCCCTCCACTTGCACGATCCCACCGGGCAAGAGGCTCCTGCCTCCCCGCAGGAGGGCCCGATAGGCTCCCTCGTCCACCCTGAGGCTTCCCGCGGGCCTCAAGGTGTAGGCGATCCAGTGCTTTCTCCTCGCCAGGCGGTCTCCCGACGGGAGCACGAGCGTCCCGGTTTCCACCCCGGGGTCGAAGACCCTCGCGAGGATGCGAGGATCCCGTCCGTCGGCGATCACGGTCGGGATACCCGCGGCGGCGGCTTTTCGGGCCGCCCCGAGCTTGGCCTCCATACCGCCCGTGCCGAGCGGGCCTCCGCGGGTCGCTCGGACCGGAGGGTCCTGGCCGTCGAAGCGCAGAAGCGGCACGGGTTTCGCCGAGGGATCGGTCCGGGGGTCGGTCGTGTAGACCGCGGGGACGTCGCTCAGGAGCACGAGCAGGTCCGCCTCGACGAGGGTCGCCACGAGCGCGGAGAGGTTGTCGTTGTCGCCGAAATTGAGCTCTTCGATCGCCACGGTGTCGTTTTCGTTCGCGATCGGCACGACGCCGGCCGCGAGCAAGGTGTCGAGCGTGTGCCGTGCGTTGATGTAGCGTTTGCGGTTCGCGAGATCGTCGTGGGTGAGGAGTACCTGCCCCACGTGTTTCCCGAGTCGCTCGAAACATTCCTCGTAGAGCGCCATCAAGTCGATCTGTCCCACGGCCGCGGCGGCCTGCCGCTCCGGGATCGTGCGGGGCCTGCCCCCGAGGCCGAGCTTTCGTGCGCCCGTCGCGACGGCCCCCGAGGTGACGAGGACGACCTGGACTCCGCGGGACCCGAGCTCGGCGATCTCCTCGGCCAGGGCCCGGATGCGCTCGCGGTCCACCCCGTCGGGGCCGGAAAGCGGACCCGAACCGATCTTGACGACGACTCTGCGGACCTTGGAGAGGAGCCGGGCTTTTTCGGCCAGGTGGTTTCCGTTCATCCCTCGGCGACGGAGCGCGTCCGGGCCGCGCCACGTTCCCTCTCGAGTGCCGAGACCAGGGCTCGGAGGAGTTCGCGGAGCCCCTCGCCCGTGAGTGCGGAGACGGGGTAGACGGGGATCTTCCTCCGGCCGAAGTACTCGGCGAGTGGGGAAAATCGCGCCCTGGACTCGGGGAGATCCATCTTGTTCACGGCGACGATTTCCGGGCGCTCGGCGAGAGCGGGGTCGAAGGCCCCGAGTTCGTCGCGGATGACCTCGTAGTCGCGGACGGGGTCGCGGCCGGAAGACGGGCTCGCGTCGAGGACGTGGAGCAGGAGCGCGGTGCGGGAGAGGTGCCGGAGAAAACGACTCCCGAGCCCCGTACCCCGGTGGGCCCCTTCGACGAGCCCCGGGATGTCGGCGACGACGAAGTCCGTGTCGCCGAAACGGACGACCCCGAGCTGCGGTACGAGGGTCGTGAAGGGGTAGTCGGCGACGCGGGGCCGAGCGGCCGAGATGGCGCGGACGAGACTCGATTTGCCGACGTTCGGATAGCCGAGAAGTCCCACGTCCGCGAGAAGCTGGAGTTCGAGCAGGAGCTCCCGTGACTCGCCGGGAAGGCCGGGCTGGGCGTAACGTGGAGCCTGCCGTGTGGGGGTGGCGAAATGCACGTTGCCCCGACCTCCTTTCCCTCCGCGGGCCACGACGACGGACTGCCCGTGCCGGACCAGGTCGGCCAGAATCTCCCCGGTCTCCGCATCCCGCACGATGGTTCCGACCGGCACGCGGGCCACCAGGTCCTCGCCCTTGCGGCCGTGTTGCCCCTTGCCCCTGCCGTGCTCGCCGTTTTTCGCCCGCAAGAGCGGGCGGTAACGGAAATCGAGCAGGGTCGAAAGGCCTTCGTCGGCGCGCAGAATCACGCTTCCCCCGTCACCGCCGTCGCCCCCTGCGGGTCCGCCACGAGGCTTGAACCGTTCGCGCAGGAACGCCACGCAGCCGCGCCCGCCGCGGCCACCCCGAACGGAAATCCGGACTTCGTCGACGAAGCGCATGGGCCTCTCGGGGCCATTGTGCCCCAGGGTAGCCCCGCTGTCGACGACGCGAAGGTCAGTGGGAAACGGCTGGCCCGGGAAGTACGTGGACGCGGCGCCGATCCCGGCCCATCCGTTCGTAGTGCACGAGCCCGTCCGTGAGCGCGAAGAGCGTGTAATCCCGCCCCATCCCCACGTTCTTGCCGGGGTGGATCCGCGTCCCGAGCTGTCGGACGAGGATGTTTCCGGCGCGTACCCATTCTCCGCCGAAAACTTTGAC
The DNA here is from genome assembly GCA_026004195.1 of Candidatus Binatia bacterium. Classification (NCBI taxonomy): domain Bacteria; phylum Candidatus Binatota; class Binatia (SeqCode); species Binatia bacterium. Next base: position 87,161 of record BPIQ01000002.1, on the reverse strand, counting down.
GCCTCGCCGCTGCCCCTGGCTGTCCCGGCCGTTGCGGCTACTTCCCTGCCCTTTTTTATGCGCCATGGCTTCCCCCGGTCTCGATTTTCGTGATCCGAACTTCGGTGTACGGCTGCCGGTGTCCGTAGCGCCGCCGGTAGTTCTTGCGGCGCTTTTTCTTGAACACCAGGACCTTGCGGCTCTTGCCCTGTGCGAGAACTTCTCCGAGGACGCGGCACCGTGGCAGAAGAGGAGTCCCGACTTCGACTTTTCCTTCTCGCGCGGCGAGAAGCACCTCGTCGAACTCCACTTCCTGGCCGACGGCCCGGTCGAGCTTCTCGACGCGAAGCACGTCCCCGGGCTCGACCCGGTACTGTTTGCCCCCGGTCCTGATGATGGCGTACTCCGACATGTCCGAACGCACGAATCTACCGGAGGGGCTCCGGCATTGTCAACGAAGGGGGTCTTCCGTCCGCAGCCGGTCTGCGGCACTCTCGGGGCATGGAATTCGTCCTTTACACCCGCCACGACTGCTGCCTCTGCGAGGAGATGGAACCCGTCGTGCGCAAGGTGAGCCGCGAGCTCGGGGCCCGCCTGACCGTCGTGGACGTGGACGCCGACCCCCGGCTTGGCGAGCTTTACGGAACCGAGGTCCCGGTTCTCTTTTTCGGGACGAAAAAGATCGCCAAAGGTCGTGTCACCGAGCGCGAGCTCCGCGACCGGGTGCGGCGGTGGAGCCGGCGCCCGGGCGCGATTGACAGCCCTTCGGGCCGCGGTTAGCTTCGGCCGCCGGCGCGCCCCCGTCCCATGCCCACGATCGTCGTCGACGCGATGGGGGGTGACTTCGCCCCCGAGGAGGTCGTCAAGGGAGTGGCGAGCGTGTCGCTCGAGACCTCCATCCAGTGCGTTCTCGTCGGGGACGAAAAGAAGGTGCAGTCCGAACTCGATCGCTGTGCCTACAACCCCGAGCAGATCTCCGTCCTGCACGCCCCGGAGACGATCGGCATGGACGAGGACCCCAAGGAAGCCGTCGAGAAAAAAAAGCAGGCGTCGCTCCTCGTGGCGGCGCGCACCGTGGCCGACTCGCGGGGCGATGCGCTCGTGACCGCGGGAAACACGGGAGCGCTGGTGCTCGCGTGCAGCCGGTTTTTCCGCACCATTCGCGGCATCCGGAAGACGGCGCTCGCGAGCGTGTTTCCCCGGCAGACGGAGTACCCGGGGCAGGATCCCCTGGCGCTTCTGCTCGACGTGGGAGCTACCGTGCGGTGCGACGCCGTCGAGCTCGTTCAGTTCGCGCTCATGGGCGAAGTCTACGCCCGGCGGATCTCGAAGACGGCGAGCCCCCGCGTCGCTCTGCTGAACATGGGCAAGGAGGAAAACAAGGGCGGCGAGGTGCTCGTGCGGGCGTACCGGATGCTTCGCTCGCTCTCCGGCATCAACTTCATCGGGAACATCGAGGGCGACGACTTGGCGAAGGGGAAAGCGGACGTTATCGTTTGCGAAGGGCTTCTGGGGAACGTGGTGCTGAAACTCCTCGAGGGCATCTCGGAGATCGTCGTGGACCTGGCGAGTCTGGCTTCGCGAGAGCGCTGGCGCTGGAAGCTCGGGCTCATGATGCTCGCCGGCGGGATCGGCCGTCTCCGGGACCTCACCGATTACGCGTCCTACGGGGGCGCCCCGATTCTCGGGTTCGAGAAGGTCGTCATCAAAGCACACGGCCGTTCGACGGCGCGAGCCATCGGGAACGCCGTCAAGGTCGCCGCCAAGGCCGTCCGGGATCGAGTCCCGGAGGAAATCGCGGCGGGAATCGCGCAGCTCCTATGAGGACGTTCTTGCGGCGCGCCGCCCAGGCACCCCCGCGATTCTGCGTGTTTCGGTGGGACCTGGACAAGACCTACCTCAAGACCGAGTTCGACAGGGTGCGCGACCTCGTTCGGACGGCCTTCGAGAAAGCGACGGACAAGGTGGCGGCACCCGGCGTCGCCACGCTGATCCGGTCGCTCCGCCGCGTGGCGGAGGAGCAAGGACGCGAGGTCCGTGTTTTCTTCCTCACCGCCTCGCCGCCGCAGATCGGCCGCGCGATCCGCGAGAAGCTGGCCCTCGACGGCATCGTGCACGACGGTATCGTGTTCAAGGACCAGCTGCAGAACCTTCTCCGGGGGCGCTTCGCCAACCTGCGCGAGCAGGTCGGATTCAAGCTCACCGAGCTTCTCGCGAGCCGGGGCTCGCTGCCCGAAGAAGCGGTGGAGTTTCTCTTCGGAGACGACTGGGAGTCCGATCCGCTCGCGTACTCTCTCTACGCGGACATCGTCTCGGGTCGGGTCGAGGCCGCCGAAGTGGAGGAAGTGCTCCGGCTCCTCGGCGTCGACCCCGAGCTGCGCTCTCGGGTGCTCGATTCCATGCGGACGCTCCCCCGCCGCGATGCCGTGCGGCGGATCTTCATCCACCTCGAGCGGCGGACGCCGCCCGCGAACCTCCGGTCGTTCGGTTCGAGGCTGGTTCCCACCTTCAACTACTTCCAGACGGCCGTGTGCCTCCGATGCGAGGGGGTGATGGACGACCGGGGCGTGGCGGAGGTGGGCCGAGCCCTGGTTGCCGAGGCGGGTTACGACGGGAGGAGGCTCGCGAACTCGCTCGCCGACCTGCTCCGGCGGGGGCACGTGAGCCGGCGGGACGCACGGCGGCTCGCCCGGTCTCTCGTGCGGGAAGGGCTCTTCCGGCGGGGCGAACTGCCCGAGTACCTGGCCGGACGCTGGGCGGCCTTGCGCGAGCCGTCTTTCTGGAAGGGGTGGTTCCGTGCGGCCGCGCCGCCGCCCGCGCTGCCCCCGATCGACTACCGATCGTTGGCCGCGGAGCTCCGGGCGGCCCGCTGAACGGAGAAGATTTCGGGAGGTGTCGGGAGATGGAACGAGAAGAAGGGCGTTTCGTCGTGGTCCTCACGACGGTCGGGGGCGAGGAGGAAGGGGCGAGGATGGCGAAAAGTCTCGTCGGAGAGCGGCTCGCCGCCTGTGTCAACGCGTGTCCGGTCCGCTCGACGTACCGGTGGCGGGGCGAGGTGTCCGAAGACCCGGAGATTCTGCTTTTCGTCAAGACACGTGCCGAGCGGGTCGAGGAGGTTTTCTCGCGCATCCGGGAACTCCACTCCTACGAGCTCCCGGAGCTTCTGGTCCTGCCGGTTCTCGGAGGCTCGGAGGAATACCTCGAGTGGCTCGGCGAGGAGGTCCCCCCGCGCTGAAGGCGCGGGCGCCGCTACCAGTCGCGGAGCTTCGCGTGGGGGTCCCGGCCCTGGATGCGGAAGGGTCCGGGGTCGGAGGTTTTCGGTGACTTCGGAGCCCTCTTCATGTCGAGGTTCTGGATCCGGATGCGGAGGTTGTTCGCCGAGTCCGCGTGCGCGAGAGCGGTCTCCGCCGTGATCTTGCCGGCCGCGTAGAGGTCGAAAAGGGCCTGGTCGAACGTCTGGTTTCCCTCCGGGGTGCTTTGCTCCATGGCTTCTTTGAGGAGGTCGACTTCGCCCCGCTTGATCAGGTCCTTGATCCGCGGCGTGTCGACGAGGATTTCGAGGGCGGCGACGCGGTTGCCGTCGATCCCGGGGACGAGCCTCTGCGAGATGATGGCTCGGAGGTTGAGCGAAAGTTGGAGGTAGATTTCCTGGTGCCGGGCGTGCGGGAAGAAGTTCATGATCCGTTCGATCGCCTGGTTCGCGTTGTTGGAATGGAGCGTGGCGATGCAGAGGTGGCCCGTCTCGGCGAAAGAAATCGCCGCCTCCATCGTCTCCACGTCGCGGACCTCGCCGATCAGGATGACGTCGGGAGCCTGCCGCAGCGCGTTCTTGAGCGCCTCGTGGAAGGAAAAGGTATCGAAGCCTACCTCGCGTTGCGTCACGATGCTCCGGGCGTGCGGGTGGACGAATTCGATCGGGTCTTCGATCGTGACGATGTGGCCCGCCTCGTTCTGGCTCCGGTAGGCGATCATGGCCGCCTGGGTCGTCGATTTGCCCGATCCGGTGGCACCCGTGACGAGCACGAGGCCGCGGCGGCTCATGGCGATGGCTTTGAGGACCGGGGGGAGTCCGAGCTCGTCGAGCGTCGGAATCTTGGCACGGATCCGGCGGATCACGACGCCCACGCAGCCCCTCTGCCGGAAAATGTTCACGCGGAAGCGGCCCAGTGTTTCGGACGAGATGGCGAGGTTCATTTCGAGTTTCTCTTCGAATGCCGCCTTCTGTCTCTCGGTCATGATCGAGTTGGCCAGGGCTTCGACGTCCGGGGGCGTGAGCCGCGGCAGCGGCAGGGGCCGAACCTCGCCCTCCACGCGCAACACCGGGGGGCTGTCGACCGTCAGGTAGAGGTCCGAGGCTTCCTGCCTCGCCATTTCCTCGAGAAGCTTGCGGATGTCCATCCCGTCTATCGCCCCGTCCCGAAGCGGGAAAAGCCGCCGGCCGCGGGTTTGGCCGCCTGAGGGGCGGGCCCGAAGAGGTTCGGGTTCGAGGATCGGGCGATGGCTTCTTCCTTGGTGATGATGCCGCGGTTCACCAGGTCGACGAGCGCCATTTCCATGGTTTGCATGCCGAGTTTCTGGCTCGTCTGCATCACGGAGGGGATCTGGTGGACCTTGCCTTCCCGGATCAGGTTGCGGACCGCCGTCGTGCCCAGGAGAATTTCCATGGCAGCCACTCTTCCGCCCACCTTCTTTTTGACGAGCGTTTGCGTGAAGACGGCTTCGATGGACTCCGCGAACATGATGCGGATCTGTTCTTGCTGCGCCGGCGGGAAGACGTCGATGATGCGGTCGACGGTCTTCGGGGCGCTCGAGGTGTGGAGCGTCGCGAACACCAGGTGACCGGTTTCCGCGGCCGTGAGCGCCAGCGAAATCGTCTCGAGGTCCCGCATCTCGCCCACGAGAATCACGTCCGGGTCCTCGCGCAGAGCGGCCCGCAGCGCCGCGGCGAAGGATCTCGTGTGCGAGCCCACTTCCCGCTGGTTGATCAGGCACTTCTTGGACTTGTGGACGAACTCGATCGGGTCTTCGATCGTGAGGATGTGCCCCTCGTACGTTTCGTTGATGTAGTCGATCATGGCGGCGAGGGTCGTCGATTTGCCCGAGCCCGTCGGCCCCGTGACCAGGACGAGTCCCTTCTCCTTTTCGCACACCTCCCGGCAAACCTCGGGAAGCCCGAGCTCCTGCAGTGTCATGACGGCCGACGGAATGGTGCGGAAGACGGCCCCCTCGCCCTTGCGCTGCCGAAAGGCGTTCACGCGGAAGCGGGCCACGTCGCCGAGCTCGAAAGAGAAGTCGATGTCGTTGGTTTCCTGGAATTGCTTGCGCTGCGCGTCGTTCATGATGTCGAAGATCATGCGGTGCACTTCCTCGGGGGTCAGCGGCGGGTGGTCGAGCTTTTTGATGTCCCCGTGGATGCGCAGCATGGGCGGCTCTCCGGCCGCCAGGTGGACGTCCGAAGCTCCCTCGCGGTGTGCAAAAGTGAGCAGTTGCGTGATGTCCATCCGACGCTCCTCCGGCGGAAGGCCCGTAGCAAGCGACAAGCCAGGGGCGATACGGGCCGGTTCCGCACGGTTCCGCCGGGCTCTCGGTGTGGCGGACGTTATCGTCCTGACGCGCCTCAGCCTCTTCCCGGAAAAGTCGCGAGCAGCAGTTCGAGGAGCAGGTTTCCGAGGGCGTGGTAGAAGACCGGGGCGAGAAGCCCGCCCGTTTTCTCCCGGAGCCAGCCGGCCAGAAGACCGAAGAAGAACACCTTGAGCTGGGTCACGTCCCCGTGGACGAGGTGGCAGAGCGCGAAAACCGCGGCGCTTGCCGGAAGAGCGGCTCCCCAGCGCGCACCGAGGAGCGTGTAGGGGCGTCCCCACGCATCGTCGAGCCGGGTCTGGAGGTAACCGCGGAAGAGGAATTCTTCGGGAAGGGCCACGGCGAAGAAATGGTGTGGGACGAGGAGCAGGAAGTCCCGGGGCAGGTGTGGCTCGAAGGGGAGGCGGAGCCAGAGACGGGCCACGGCTGCGTGTGCGAGGGCGTACCCCCCGAGGGTGACCCCGAGAGTCACGAGGTGGAAAGCCGGGCTACCGAAAGCCCAGCAGACGCCGAACTTCCGGTCGTCGAGCCCCTGCGCTCTCCAGACGAGGAGAGGGACGAGAATCCAGAAGACCGGATGCCAGAGGCCCGCCGGAAAAGCGACGGCGAAGACGAGGGGAGCTTCGAGGAGGGGATGCCTTTCGAGAAAGGTGAGAGCCGAGGAAAAGCGCCGTCGGAGCGCGGGGGGCATGCCGCGAGCGGGACCTCAGATGCCGGCCACCGTCATCCGCGCGATCCGGACGGTCGGAGAAGCGGTGGCCGAGCGGAACTCGAGGTCGTTTCCCACCCGGTCGATCGAGCGGTACATCTCGAGGAGATTGCCCGCGATCGTGACCTCGTGGACGGGAAAAGCGAATTCCCCGCCTTCGATCCAGAGTCCCACGGCACCTCGGGAGTAGTCCCCGGTCACGGGGTTCACCCCCTGGCCGATGAGTTCGACGACCCACAAGCCTCGGTCGGTTTCGCGCACGATTTCTTCGGGCGACCACGGCCCCGCTTCGAGATAGAAGTTGTGGGTTCCGACCGAAGGGAAACCTCCGACCGAGCGAACCGCGTTACCCGTCGAGCGGGCGCCGAGCTTTCTCGCGGAGTAGGTGTCGAAAAGGTAGTGGGCAAGCCGGCCCCTCTCCACGACGGGGGTCCGTCTCGTGGGTACCCCTTCGGCGTCGAAGGGTCGGGAGCCGAGTGCCCGGGCCATCCGTCCGTCGTCGACGACCGTGACGGTCTCGGGAGCGATCCGCTCTCCCAGCTTTCCCGCGAGGAAGGACGTGCCCCGGTAGAGCGACGACCCCGAGACGGCCGCCGCCAGGTGTCGCAAGAGCGAGGCGGCCACGGGTGCCTCGAAAACGACCGGCACCTCGCAGGTCGGCACGCGTCGGGCCCCGAGGCGGCGGAGCGCACGCCGCGCCGCCTGCCGGCCCACGGCCTCGGCTTCGGCCAGCACGGAAGCTTTCCTGCCGGCGCAGTACCAGGAATCCCTCTGCATCTCGCCGTCCCGAGCCGCCACGGGGACCACCCAGAGCGAGAAATTCGACACCCGGTAGGACCCGAGAAAACCTGCCGTGCTCCCGTAAATTACGTCCCGGCCACTGGCTTCGAGCTCGGCGCCTTCGGAGTTGACGATGCGAGGGTCTTCCGCCCGCGCCGCCGCTTCCGCCCGCCGGACGAAGTCGAGCGCCTCGGCCGGTTCGAGCTGTGTGGGGTCGTCGAGGTCGAGGGAAGGAATTTCCTTCGCGATTTCCTCGGGGGCGGGCAGGCCCGCGCATTCGTCCGGTGGAACCAGCCGCGCGAGCGCCAAGGAATCCCGGACGAGCGAGAGAAGCCCGTCCCGCGTGAGGTCCGCCGTGCTCGTCACCGCCGAGCGAGAGCCCGTGAAGACACGCAAGCCGAGCTGTTTGGCCCTCGCCCTCTTGAGCTTTTCGACTTCTCCGAGCCGCACTCCTACCGAGAGCTCGTCTCCGGCGACGGCGAGAACGTCCGCCGCTTCGGCCCCGGCCCTTCGGCTTTCTTCGAGCACGAACGAGACGGCGTCCTCGAGCTTCCACTCGCTCATGTCCGCGTGCCCCCGACGGTGAGGCCGTCGATCCGAACGGTCGGAAGACCGACGCCCACGGGAACGGACTGGCCGTTCTTGCCGCAGGTGCCGATGCCTTCGTCGAGCCGGAGGTCCGTCCCCACCATGCCGATCCGTGTGAGCACGTCGGGGCCGTTGCCGATGAGCGTGGCTCCTTTGACGCGCCGGCCGAGCTTTCCGTCCTCGATCAGGTAAGCTTCGCTGGCGGAAAAAACGAACTTTCCGTTCGTGATGTCGACCTGCCCGCCGCTGAAGTACGCCGCGTAGAGACCCCGGGACACCGAGCGCACGATGTCCTCGGGGGGCGTGTCGCCCGGAAGCAGGAAGGTGTTCGTCATCCGGGGCATCGGCATGTGCGCGAAACTTTCCCGCCGCCCGTTGCCCGTCAGCGGCATCCCCATGAGCCGGGCGTTCAGGCGATCCTGCAGGTAGGTCCGGAGGACGCCCTTTTCGATGAGCACGGTCCGCGACGTCGGGGTTCCCTCGTCGTCGAAATTGAGCGAGCCGCGCCGCCCCGGGATCGTTCCGTCGTCCACCACCGTGCAGAGGGGCGAAGCGACCCTTTGCCCGAGGAGTCCCGCGAACGCGGAGGTCTTCTTGCGGTTGAAGTCGCCCTCGAGTCCGTGCCCCACGGCTTCGTGGAGGAGAACGCCCGGCCAACCGGGTCCCAGCACGACCGTCATCGTGCCGGCGGGCGCGTCGACCGCGCGGAGGTTTTCCACGGCTTGCCGGGCCGCACGGCGGGCGAATTCGAGGGCACGGTCGTTCTCGAGGAGAAACCCGTACTCCACCCGACCTCCTCCGCCGTAGCTTCCCTGCTGCCGGTTCGTGCCCTCCTGCGCGATGCAGACGACGCTCAGCCGGAGGAGGGGTTGCACGTCGGCGACGCGAAAGCCCTCCGAGCTCACGACGAGTACCCACTTTTCCTGCACCGTGAGGGAGGCGAGCACGTTCACGATGCGGGAGTCGTAGCGTCGGGCGGCGACGTCGATGCGCGAGAGAAGCTCCGCCCGTTCCTCGAGCGGATCCTCCAGGGGGCTTTTCCGCAGCGCGTAGAGGTCGTGCCCCTTCTCGCGCGGACGGACGGCGACGGGCTTCTCGGTGGCCGAGGACTGCGAGATCGCGTGGGCCGTCCGCGCGGCCAGCCGCAGGCTCTCCAGGGTGATCTCGTCGGAGTAGGCGTAGCCCGTCTTGTCCCCGGCGACGGCCCTCACGCCGACACCGTGGACGACGTTTTTCGTCGCGCGCCGGAGCTGTCCGTCTTCGAGGCCGAGGCTCTCCACGGTCGTGAACTCGAAATAAAGGTCGGCGAAATCCACGCCGCGGGCCAGAGCCGTGCCGAGCGCGGCCTCGAGATTCCGCTCCTCGAGTCCGAAGCGGTCGAGGAAGAACCGTTCGGGGGCGACGTTCTCCAGCGCTCGCGCGTCCGTCATAGGCGACTCCTTTCCTCCGTCGGTCCGGACCCGTCTTTCGAAGAGGCCAGAATTTCCGCCAGGTGGAGGACCTTCACGGCCGAGCCGTGCCGGGAAAGACCGCCGCCCAGGTGCACGAGGCAGCCCATGTCGTTCGCCACGACGAAATCGGCGCGGCTGCGGCGGACCTGCTCGAGTTTCCCCCTGAGGATGGCGTCGGAGACCGGAGCTTCCTTGACCGAAAAGAGTCCTCCGAAGCCGCAACAGGTCTTCTCGGGGTCGAGCTCGACGAGTTCGAGCCCCTCGACGGCCCCGAGCAGCTTGCGCGGCGGCTCGGCGATGCCGAGCTCCCGGAGGAGGTGGCAGGAGTCGTGGTAGGCGACCCGTCCCGGAAACCGAGCTCCCACGTCGACGACGCCCAGGTGGTCGACGAGAAATTCCGAGAACTCGAAGATCCGCTTCCGAAGCTCCTCCCAACGGGCGCGGAGGTCCGGCCGGTCGGGGAAAAGTTCGCCGTAGAAGCGTCGCAGCATCGTGGCACAGGAGCCCGAAGGAACGACGACGGCTTCGTCGGCCGGGAACGTCTCGAGCAGCCGTTCGGCCACCGCCCGGGCTTCGCGTCGGTAGCCCGCGTTGAAGGCCGGCTGGCCGCAGCAGGTCTGGTCTCGCGGAAACCCGACCTCGACGCCGACGCGTTCGAGGACCCGCACGACGGCTTCCCCCACCCGGGGAAAAAACTGGTCGACGAGGCAGGTGACGAAGAGATTGGCTTTCATCCGTGGAGCACGACGGCGAGCCTTTCGGGGCCGTGGACTCCGAGAACGAGCTTTTTTTCGATGTCCGCGGTCCGGCTGGGCCCCGTCACGAACGTGAGGAACCGACCTTTCCAGTCCGGCTCGCGTGCCAGGAGGTCGAAAAACGCCCCGAGGTTCGCGAGCAGACGCGTGCGCCGCAAGAGCGCCACGTGCAGGGGCGGGGTCAGCGAGGCGAGTCGGGACCGCCCCGGCCCGTCGGCGAGAACCAGAGTGCCCGTCTCGGCGATCCCGAAGTCGGCTTCGGTCACACCCGCCTGCGCCTCGAAACACTCCTCGCGCCAGCGGGCGATGTCGCCCTCGGGCGTCCGGACGGCGGCTTCCGGCGAAAGGACGGAAGCGAGTCCTTCGACGAGAGGGCTCGACCATGCCACGATCCGCCGGGCCCCGGCTTCCCGCAAGATCGAGGCGCACCGCTCGAGGGCGGCCGCCTCGTCGGGCTCTTCGTAGAGCTCCCCTCCGAGAGCTTCGATTTCGGAGCGGAACTCCTGCGGGAGGGTCGCCTCGGAGCCGGGCCGGCTCGGGGTGGACTTCCTCGCCCGGTGCGTCGGGCTCCCCTCTTCGCAGAGCCTGCGGAGTTTTTCGAGTACCTCAGTTCGGTCGTCCATCGGTACGGACTCTCTCTTTCCACAGCGTGCGGAAGGGTTTCGGGGCGGGAGCCGGCAAGTCCCGGTAGCGCGTCCACCCGTGGAGTGGGCCGGGAAGTCTTCGGAAAGAACCGTTCCCGAAGCGGCTCGCCCAGCGCAGCAGCGTGCCCGCGAGCTCGTACCGGCGCCGGCCCACCATGGTCCAGCGCCAGAACTTCATCCCGATCCTTTCCCACCAGGCCGTCTCCGTCCGCTCCACGGCTTCGGAACGAAGCGCGAGCAGAAGCCGCGGGATGTCGATGCGCACCGGACAGACCTCGCGACAGGCGGCGCAGAGCGTCGAGGCGAAGGCGAGCTCGCGCGTCCTCGGCCCGACGAGCCGAGGGGAAATCGTCGCGCCGATCGGCCCCGGGTAGGGCGATTCGTAGGCGTGGCCGCCCACTTTGCGGTAGACGGGACAGGCGTTCAGACACGCCCCGCATCGGATGCAGAGGAGCGATTCGCGAAGGACCGCGTCGGCCAGAAGCTCGGATCGCCCGTTGTCGAGGAGGATCACGTGCAGTTCCTCCGGGCCGTCCGCGCCGGCGGCTTCCGGAGGGAGGACCCAGGAGACGTAACTCGTGAGCTTCTGTCCCGTGGCGCTGCGCGGGAGGAGTCGGAGAAGGACCTCGAGGTCTTCGACCCGGGCGAGGACCTTCTCGATGCCGACGACGGCCACGTGGATCCTCGGAGCCGTGGCGCAGAGGCGGGCGTTCCCTTCGTTTTCCACCACCACGAGGGCACCGTTCTCGGCGACGGCGAAGTTCACGCCCGTCACACCGAGCTCCGCGCGCCGGAACTTCTCCCTCAGAACGTGTCGTGCGGCGGCCGTGAGCTCTTCGGGGCGGGAGCCGAGCGGCACGGCGAGCCGCTCGTGGAAGAGACGGGCGATGTCGGCTCGTGTCCGGTGGATGGCGGGCGTGACGATGTGCGAGGGGCGCTCCCCGGCGAGCTGCACGATGTACTCCCCGAGGTCGGTTTCCACCACTTCGACCCCCTGCGATTCGAGCGCCGCGTTCAGGGCGATTTCTTCCGTCGTCATCGACTTCCCCTTGACGACGAGACGCACCCCCTTCCGCCGCACGAGCTCGGAAACGTACTCGAGGGCTCGATCGGCCCGTGCGGCCCAGACGACCCGGGCCCCTCGCTGCCGCAGACGCCGTTCCAGCTCCTCGAGGAGGAAGGGGAGGTGGCGCAGCGCTTCCTCTTTGACCTCGCGGGCGTGGGTGCGCAGCTCCTCGAGATCCTCGAGCTCTTCGAGCGCCCGCGCTCGCTTGCGCAGGTAGGGAACCGAAGCCCGCTCGAGCGCCCTGTGAAGCCGGGCGTCCCTCGCGGGGCCCTCGGCTCTCTCGGCGAACGTGGCTCCGGATCGCGCCATGTCCGGGCCTATCCTCCGCGCGCGAGCCGCCGGACGAAGTCCCGGTCCGCTTCCAGGAACTCGAGCCCCTCGAGCTCCTCGGCCCGCACCCAGCGAATCTCGGCGAAGATCCGGTTTTCGGGAACTCCGGTGTACTCTCGGACCTCGAAAAAGCTCACGTCGCAGGCGGGGCCGTGGTCGTAGCGGTGCACGACGCGGTCGAGCAAGCGCCCGGGCACCACCTCGAGCCCGAGCTCTTCGCGCAGTTCCCGCACGAGCGCACGCTCCGGATCCTCGCCCTCCTCGACCTTCCCCCCCGGAAATTCCCACTTCCTCGCGTGCTGGGCGTCCGCCGCCCTGCGGCAGACGAGGAACCACCCGTCGGCGCGCCGCACGACGCCCGCCACCACACGCAGGATGGGTCCCGCCAGCTGGAGCCTGGCTTCCTCCACGGCTCCAACTTTGCCCGCCGGGGGTTCAGTTGCAAGCGGCGTTCGACCCGGAGTGCCGGCTCGGCCTGTAGGCGCACCAGGGGTCGGTCGCGAAGGGGTTCCCCGTGAGCGCGAACGCCCTCGACCGCGATCCTCCGCAGAGCTCCCGGAATTCGCACCGGCCGCAGCGTCCGAGCAGTCGACCGGGGTCCCGCATCGCTCGAAAGAGCGGCGAGTCGCGGTAGATGGCCGAAAAGGGCTTCGTGCGAACGTTCCCCGCGGAGAGGGGGAGAAATCCGCTCGGGTAGACTTCGCCCGTGTGGGAGACGAAGGCGAACCCTTTTCCCGCGTTCACCGCCGCCGGGGCGAGCCCGAGAGACCGCCCCGGACCTTCTTTTCGGACGAGCAGTGGCGGAAGCTCGCTCGGGCTCTTTCCGCCGTTTTCTCGCTGCCAGACGAATCTGCGGTACTGCGGGGCTTCGACGACCTTGAGAACGAAGGAGTTGTTTTTCTGTACGGCGTGGAGGAAACCGAAGATCCTCTCGCACAGCTCGGCGTCGAGTCCCTCGAGCGTGGCTCCCCGGCCGACGGGGACGAGGAAGAACACTTCCCAGAAGACGACCTCGAGACGGCGGAGGAGGTCGACGAGCGCGGGAAAGTGGGGGAAAGAGCGCGCCCACACGGTCGTGTTGATCTGGAGCGGCAGGCCGGCCTCTCTGGCCCAACCGGCGGCTTCCATCGTCTTTCGGAAAGCTCCCGGCGTCCCGCGGAAAGAGTCGTGGAGCCTCGGGTCGGGGAAATCGAGGCTCAGGGCGATCTGGTCGAGACCTTCGTCTCGGAGGCGGAAGACCACGTCGCGCTCGAGCGCCGGGGTCGCCGAGGGAATCGTGGCGACGCGCAGTCCCGCATCCTTGGCGTGTCGAACGAGACCGAAGATGTCGGGCCGCTTGAGAGGATCCCCGCCGCTCAGCACGACCACACGGGTCCCCATGGCCGCGATCTCGGAAAGCAGCGCCTTCGCTTCCTCGGTGTCGAGCTCCCCGGGGTCCCTCTGCGGACGGGCCGAAGCCCGGCAGTGGGTGCATGCGAGATCGCAAGCCTGGGTCGCCTCCCAGATGACGAGGAAGGGGGCTCGTTCGAAGTCGAACATGGCGTCTCGCCGGTCGGCCGAGCGACCTCCGTGCCAGAAGTCTCTCCTTGTTTTCTCCGCTCGGCTTTCGCTTACGATTCCGGAAAAAGAGACGCCCCGACCCTCCGAATCTCCCGGTTTCGGGAAAGCCTCTCAAGGAGACGCTTCGAGTGCGGCACGGGCTTCCTCGCGTACCGAGGGGTCGGGGTCGGCGCGGACGCACGCTTCGAGCGCGCGCCGGCTCGCCGCGCACGGGATCCGCCCGAGCGCCCACGCGACGTGGCGCCGCACGAGCGCCGAAGGCTCCGATTGGAGGGCTCGCGTGAGAACGGGGACCGCGTCGGGGTTACCCGTGTTTCCGAGCGCCACGGCCGCGTTCCGCAGGAGCCCTTCGCGCTTCGCCCGCCGGACGGCGGTCCGGCCGAAGCGGATCCGGAAGCCCTCCTGATCGAGAAGGAGAAGCTCGGGGAGGAACCACGTCCCTTCGGCCGATGGCACCTCTCGCGTCCAGGGGCACACTTCCTGGCAGAGGTCGCAACCGAACACCCAGTTCTCGAGGGCGGGCCTCAGCTCCCTCGGGATGGGGCCGCGGAGCTCGATCGTGAGGTAGGCGATACAGAGCCTCGCGTCCATCCTGTAGGGCTCGTCGAGGGCGCCCGTCGGGCAGCGATCCAGGCATCGCCGGCACCCGCCGCACCGGTCGGGTTGGAGCTCCGAGTCCTCGAGCGGAAGGTCGGTGAGGATTTCGCCGAGAAAGAACCAGGATCCGTGCGAGGGGTCGAGGACGAGAGTGTTCTTTCCGATCCAGCCGACTCCGGCGAGTCGTGCCCATTCCCGTTCGAGGACGGGGCCCGTGTCGACGTACGGCCTCGTGCGGCAGGGGACCTGACTCTCGAGCCAGCCGGAGAGCTCGCGGAGTTTCCGTCCTACGACGTCGTGGTAGTCGGGACCGAGGGCGTAGGAGGCCATGCGCCCGAGCAGTTTTTCCCGCCAGTCGGGGACGGCCTCCGGGCGTACGTGGGCTCGGTAAGGCCAGCCGAGGACGACGACGCTGCGGGCTCCGGGGAGGACGAGTTGCGGGTCGAGCCGCTTTTCCAGGTTGCGCTCGAGGTAGTGCATCTCCCCGGCCCGGCCCTCCGCGACCCAGCTACGAACGTAAGCTTCCCTTTCGAGGGGCCGGAGGCGGGCGAACCCGCAGAGCGCAAAGCCGAGTTCGAGCGCGCGGCGGCGGATGCGCTCCTCGAGCTCCATCGCCCCTCAGCGCGGCGTATCGAGGAGTAGAGTGGCCACGCTCTCGAGGGCTTCGCGTTCGGGGGTGTAGCGGATGCAGAGGCTCTGCGCCCGCTCGCTGTGGTGGTGCAGGGGATGCTCGACGACGTAACCCGCGCCTCCGTGCAGGTGGTGGGCCGTCATCGTGGCGCGCTTGAAAGCCTGTCCCACGAAGGCCGCCGCGGCGGGAAGGTCGATCGGCTCCTCGTGTCCCGAGGCGACGCGGCTGAGCGCCTGCCACGAGAGGTGGCGCGAGGCCGTGAACGCCGTCGCCATGTCGGCCACCTGGTGCTGCACGGCCTGGAACGCGCCGATTTTCCGGCCGAACTGCTCGCGCTCTTTGACGTACGCCACGGTCCGTTCGAGCACGCGCTCGAACCCGCCGACCATCTCGGCGAGGGCGAGGGCGGTCTGTTCCTTTCGAAACTGCTCGAAGGGGAAGTCGGGTCGCGCGAGTCGGCGGCCCTCGCTACCTCGAAAGCGCACGATCCCTTGCGTTTCTCCGGTGACGAAGCTCCGGAGTGGCAGGACTTCCACCCGATCGCGACCGACGAGCGCCCAGGCGGTCTCGCCTCCGTCTCGGACCGCGACCAGGAAGAGGTCCGCGACGTCCGCGTGGGGGACGTACCATTTCTCGCCGTCCAGCCGTCCGCTCGCGGAGTCCACCCGGGTCCGGAAATGCTCGGGCCGCGACGTCGCTTCTTCGTCGACTGCCAGGGCCAAGCGCCGTCGTCCTGCCACGAGATCCGGCAGTTCGGGTGCCTCGGGTTCGAGCCGCGAGAGTGTCCAGATGGCCCGTACCGAGTGGGAGACGAGCGTCGGCACGAGCCCCCGCGCGCATTCGAAAAGAAGACAGCCCACGTCGAGAAGGCCGAGACCCGAACCACCCGCGCTCTCGGGAGCTCCGATTCCCAGCCAGCCGAGCCGCGTCACTTCTTCCCAGGTGGCGTCGTCGATCCCGCCCGGGTTTTTCTCCCACCGCAGAAGCCGCTCGCCGTCGATGTTCTCGTCGCAGAAGCGGCGAACCGCGGCCATCAGCTCCCGCTGTTCGGGGGCGAACTCGAGGTCCACGGCGCTCACTTCCTCGGGAGGTCGTAGCCCAGCATCGCGACGATGTTGCGCTGCACTTCGTTCGTGCCCCCTCCGAAGGCCAGCATGGGTGCGGTGCGGTAGAGCCACTGCAGCCGGCCTCGGATCGCCGCACGGGGCTCGTTCATGTGGAGTTGGCCCTGGAGGCCGAGGATTTCGGTGCCGAAATCCGCGAGGCGGTGGGCGAGCTCGCTGACGAACACCTTCGCCATGGAAGACTCGGCGGCCGGAACCCGTCCCTGGTCGATGGCCCACGCCGTCTCGAGACCGAGCATGCGCGCCGCTTCGATGTCCACCGCGAGCCGCGCCACCCGTTCCCTCACCCAGGGGTCGTCCTTCAGCGGGCGGCCGTCCACTACGGCTTCGCGGACGTAGGCGACGAGCTCGCGGAAAAAGCGACGGCACATGCCGACCGAGCCGATGCTGAGCCGCTCGAAGTTCAGCGCCATGGCGGCGTAGTAGAAGCCCATGCCGCGCTCGCCGATCAGGTAGTCGCGCGGAACGCGCACGTTGTCGAAAAACACGGCGTTGGTCCGCAGCCCGGGCCAGACGTAGATGGGCTGCACCGTCACGCCGGGCGCGTCCATCGGTACGATCAGGATGGAGATCCCCTTGTGTTTGGGGGCGTCCGGTTCCGTGCGGACGGCGAGCCAGTTGTGGGTGGCCGTGTGCGCCATCGTGTTCCACATCTTCTGGCCCTGCACGACCCAGTGGTCCCCTTCGAGCACGGCGCGGGTCCGGAGCGAGGCGAGGTCCGTTCCCGCGTCCGGCTCCGAGTACCCGAGCGCGAATTCCACCTCGCCCGACCGGATGCGCGGCAGCCAGGTCTTTTTCTGTTCTTCCGTCCCGACACGCATGATGGTGGGCGCCACCGAAGTGACCGTCAACGGCAGCATGGGCGCTCCCGCGGTTTCGAGCTCGTCGACGAAAATCCACTGTTCGATCGCCGAACGCTCGAGCCCGCCGTATTCCTTGGGCCAAGCGAGCCCCCACCACCCCCGCTCCTGGAGCTTTTTCTGGAAGGCCCGGGCGTGAGGGCCTTGCCCCTCGTTGCCGAGCTCGCGCATCTCGTCGAGCAGCTCCGGCGTGACGTTCTCGGCCAGGAACGCTCGCACTTCGTCGCGCCAGGCGAGTTGTTCCGGGGTGAATTCGTACCGCACGCGCCCTAGCAAACCGGGAAGGCCGGCTGGATGCAAGCGTGACCGGAGGGGCATTGCGTGGCCGGTATCCCTGTGGTAGCGCTGGAGCCGCTCGCTTCCTACGAGGAGAGCCGACGAGAAAAATCGTTCGAACAGAAGCAAGGCGAAACTACCTTTTCGGGAGACTCGATCGATGGATTTCGGCTTTACTGAAGAACAGGAAATGCTTCGCCAGAGCGTGCGCTCCTTTCTCGAGGAACAGGCTCCCATGTCCTACACGCGCCAGATGATGGAGCACGACCCGGGCTACCTCGAGGACAAGTGGCGGAAGATGGCGGAGCTCGGTTGGCTCGGGCTCGTCTTCCCCGAGGAGTACGGGGGCTCGGGGCTCGACCTGGTGGACCTGGTCGTCGTCCTCGAAGAAATGGGACGGATGGTGTTCCCGGGACCCTTTTTCTCGACGGTCGTGCTGGGGGGTCTCGGCGTTCTCCTCGGTGGCTCGAAGGCGCAGAAAGAACGCTACCTTCCCGGAATCGTCGGGGGCGAATCCAGGGGAACGCTCGCGCAGGTCGAGGAAAGCGGGAGGTGGGACGCCGAGGGGATCGCGCTGCCGGCGGTGCGCACGGAAGGCGGGTACCGACTTTCGGGGGTGAAGCTTTTCGTCCCCGACGCCCACGTGGCGGACTGGATGATCGTCGCGGCGAGGACGTCGGGACGCGGGGAAAACGGCATCACGCTGTTCCTCGTCCCCACGAACGCTCCGGGCGTCTCGGTGAGCTTGCTCAAGACGATGGACCAGACGCGGAAGCTCTGCGAGGTCCGCTTCGAGGACGTCGTCGTGCCGCGCTCGTCGGTCCTCGGGAAGGTCGGCAAGGGCTGGCCCCTCCTCGAGGACATTCTCGACCACGCCAAGGTGGCGCTCTGTGCCGAGATGTGCGGGGGGGCTCAGAAGGTTCTCGAGATGAGCGTGGAGTACGCGAAGGTGCGCGAGCAGTTCGGAAGGCCGATCGGCAGCTTCCAGGCGATCCAGCACAAATGCGCCAACATGCTCGTGCAGGTCGAGAGCGCGAAGTCCGCCACGTACTACGCCGCCTGGGCCGTGGCCAACCGGACGCCCGACGCGAGGCTCGCCGCGGCGATGGCCAAGGCGTACTGTTCGGACGCCTACCGGTACGTCGCGGGCGAGGGAATCCAGATCCACGGAGGGATCGGCTTCACGTGGGAGCACGACATGCACCTCTACTTCAAGCGGGCCAAGGCGTCGGAGGTGACCTACGGAGACGCCACGTGGAACCGGGAGCTCGTGGCCCGCATGGTGCTCGACCGACCGGAAGAGTCCGGCGAGGCGGCCCATGGATAAGTCGGCGCTCGGAAAACGGGGCGACCCCGTGACCATGTACGTCGAGCGGGGAAAGATCCGCGAGTTCGCCCGCGCGATCAAAGAGACGAATCCCGTCTATTTCGACGAGGAGTACGCCCGCCGCACGGTGGGCGGTATTCCCGCACCGCCGACCTTTCTGATGACGATCGCGTTCTGGAACGACGGCCGCGGGATCGATCTCGGGTTGGACTGGAGGAGAACCCTTCACGGCGAGCAGGAGTTCGAGTATTTCGCCCCGATCTACGCCGGTGACGTGCTCACGGCGCAGGGGAAAGTCGAGAAGATGTACGAGAAGACGGGCTCGCGCGGGGGACGGATGCAGTTCGCGGTGCTCGCCACCGAGTTTCGCAACCAGCGCGGGGAGCTCGTCGCGATCGCTCGCTCGACCCTGATCGAGACGGGCGAGGTCGTCCGAGACCGCGAGGGCGCACGATGAAAGAAAAGCCCCCTCTCCGCTACCCGGACGTGAAGGTGGGAGACGAGATCCCTCCGTTCGTGGTCGAGAAACTCACGCGGGCCGATTTCGTTCGCTACGCGGGGGCGTCGGGGGACTTCAACCCGATCCACTACGACCAGACCTTCGCCGAAGCGGCGGGTCTCCCGACCGTCTTCGCCCAGGGAATGCTCAACGCCGGGTTTCTCGCGAAGTGCGTGACGGACTACGTGGGGGTCGGGAATTTGCGGAAGTTCCGCGTTCGGTTCGCGACCCGGGTGTGGCCCGGGGACACGGTGACGTGCCGCGGGCGAGTCACCGAAAAGTACGTGGAGAACGGGCGATGCTACATCGCCGGGGAACTCGAGAGCGTGACGCAGAAAGGGGAGGTAGCTCTGCGGGGCTCGTTCGTCGCGGAGTTGCCGCCCGACTGACTCGATAGGCGAAGTGCCGTCGGGCGCGGGATGGCCGAGGCGGCCCGGAAAAGGAGGCACCATGCGCGCAGACTTGCGTCTCGACGACCTGCGGGAGCGGAAACGCGTCCCCGCGAAGCTCATGAACGTGAAGATCCCGACCCTGGTGGGCGAACGGATCCGGCAGGTGGCGTCCGCCCTGGGCGCGTCGAAAACCGAGGTGGTGATCGCGCTGCTCAACGAGGGACTCGCCGCCTCCGAGAAACTCCTGGCCGGCTACGAGCCGCCGGCCGGTGTTTCTCGCGCGGCGCGCCGGCGGGCTCGCCGGGGCCGGCCCCGAGCGGGCCGCACGTGTTCGGTCGACGGCTGCACGCGGGCGCATCTCGCGCGGGGCTACTGCGCGACGCACTACCAGGCCTGGCGGCGCGGAGCTCTGAAAACCTGAGAGCCCGCTAGCCGTAGTGGCTCCGCCGCTTCACGGCCAGCCGCCGCTCGAGGTAGAAGACTTCGACCTTCTCGAAGTCCTCGCCCTTGCGGACGAACTTGTGGCCTCTCAGGATCGTGTCGACTAGGCCGAGATCGGGCCGCCCCGGGTAGTCGCCCTTGCCGACGATCTCGGTGGTCGCGAAGACGGTATCGCCCGAAAAGACGGGTCCGGTGTGCCGGCCCGTCGTGTAGAGCACGTCGCCGAGGGAGTTGTCGGCCACGTCGGGGCAGGAGAGCCCGAGGCAGAGATGGAAGGGGATACCGCCGTAGACGATGAGCTGCCCGCCGATGTACTTCTCGGGGGAGCGCTCGATCAGGGTGCGGTTGCAGTGGACCTGCGAGGTGTTGTCGAGCATCGCCGTGAGCGCGATGTGTTCGTCGGTGACCATGCGCCCGCGGGAGTGTTCGAGGACGTCGCCCGGCCGGAAGTCCTCGAAGTAGGTGTCGGGGTTCGTCAGGTGCGCGAGCTCCGCGTAGCGGCGTCCGGGGTCGTAGGGGGGGAGCTCGAGTTCGCACGGGACCTCGGGAGCGGGGATCGAAGCTTCCTCGACGCGCGCCGAAGGGTCCCGCTTCCAGACCTGTACCTTGCGCTCGTAGGTGAGGACGACGCGCCCGTCCTGGTTCCGTCCCGTGGTTTGCACGTGGACGACGCCCCGGTCGGGGTCCCGGCTCGAGGGTTTCACTCCGAGCACCGTCGAGCTCGCCTCGATCGTGTCGCCCACGTAAACGGGTGCCCCGAAGCGCATCCGGATGTATTCCAGGTTGGCGCGGGCGTTCTCGGAGATGTCTTCCACGCTCTGGCTGAAGACGATGTTCATCACGAGCCCCGGCGGGGCCACGATGCCACGGAACCCGTAGCGTTCGGCGTAGCGGCGGTTCTTGTGGAGGGGGTTCGTCGTCATGTCCCATCCCGTGAAATGGGCGAGAAGCCCTTCGGTGAGCGTCTTTCCCACCTTGTGCCGGTAGACGTGCCCGACGACGAAATCTTCGAGAAAATTCCCCTTTTGCTTTCGAACGGTCGCCATGGTTCTTGTTCCCGGGTTCGGGGGATCATGGACAAGGCTCGGGCTCGAGTCAACGAAGAGTCGCCGTGACGTCGAGAGGCAGCGACTTCTACGGCGTCCTCGGACCTTCCGGAAAGGCGTGGGCGTGGGCGGCCGCGGTGGAAGCCGTGGCCCGGGAACTCAGGCGGGAGTTCGCGGCCCCCCGCGGGGCGCCGTTTTTCGGTCTCGACGCGCCGCCGGGTGGCTTGCCGGACCTCGGCGCTTTCGGAAAACGCGGCATCTTCCGGAAGTACGAGACGGTTCTCGAGCTCGGTGCTGGTCTCGGCGCGACGGCGAGGTGGTGGAACGCGGTGTTCGGCTGCCGGGTGGTCGGTGTGGAAGAAGCGCTCGAGTTCGCGCGAGCCGCCGCCTTTCTTTCCTCTCGCTCCGGATTTTCCGCGGACACGCGTTTCGTCGCGGCGCTCGGCCGGGCTCTCCCCTTCCGGGGCGGAAGCTTCACGCACGTGTGGTCGGCGCGTCCCATCCGCTGGGCGGCCGGGGATCCGCGTCTTGCGGAAGCGCTGCGCGTGGTTCGTCCGGGAGGGCATCTGGCCGTCGCCGCGAGCGATCCGGAGGAGGCGCGGCGGGCGGTGCGGGAGGCGGGCTTCGTCGAGCTCCGCGTGGACCCGCTCGGAGGTTCGCCCGAACCTCCGACGGTCGGGATCGCCCGGCAGCGGCTCGCGCAGGTGCTCACCCGGCAGGGTCACGGCGATCTCGCCGCGCCGCTCCGGGAGGACTCTCCGGGGGAACCCGAGCTTTTCCTCTTGACGGCGAGAAAGCCTTCCTGAAGCCGGCCCGATGGGAGCCAGGGAAAGAAAAACGCGGTACCTTTTGCTCCTCGTCGTTCTCTGGGGTGCGCTCTCGTTCCACTGGACGGTGCTTTCGAACAACATCCTTCCGACGCGTGCCCTGGAATTTTCCACGCCCGCGACGAAAGGGCGGATTCTCGGACTCGTCACCGTCCTCGGGGCGCTCGTAGCCATGCTCACCTCGCCTCTGGCGGGCGTCCTGAGCGACGAGTCGCGATCGCGCTGGGGGAGGCGGAAGCCTTTTCTGCTCCTCGGAGTGGTCGCGGGTTCGGCCTCTCTTTTCGCACTGGTCGGGGCGAGGACGCTCGCCGGGTTCCTGCTCTCCGTCGCGAGCCTGCAGTTCTTTCTGCACGTCGCGAGCGCGCCGTACACCGCGCTGCTGCCCGATCAGGTCACCGACCGGCAGAAGGGGAGGGCCACCGGATTCGCGGGCTTCGCCGACGTGCTCGGAAGGCTCTGCGGCGCCATCGTCGGGGGACTTTTCGTTTCCCTTCCGGAGTGGGCCGAGATTCTCGGCGGGATGTTGCCCTTTCTGCCCGTCTCGGTCCGCTCGAGCCCGATGTTGCCCCTCGTGGCGATCACCTCGGGCGTGCTTCTCGTCGCCCTGGTCGTCACCCTTCTCGCCGTGGAGGACCCCCCTGCGGAGTCGCCTCCGGCGAGCCGGCGCGGGAGCCTCTGGCGGCGGGCGTTCCGGTTGGACGTGCGGGCCGAGCCGAATTTCGCCTGGCTCCTTTTCTCCCGCGGGGCGAACATGCTCGCCCTCGCGACGATCACGACGTTCCTGCTGTACTACATCCACGACTACCTGGGCGTGGCGGACATTCGGGAAGCGAACGCGAAGCTCGGCTACCTCTTCGCCGCCTCGTCGCTCACCACGCTTCCGAGCTCGGTGGCCGTGGGTTACTGGATCGACCGCCACGGCCGGCGCAAGGCCTGGGTGGTGGCGTCGAGTCTCGGGCTCGCTCTCGTCTCGCTCGGCTTGATCGCGGTCCGGAGCTTTCCCGAGGTGCTGGTGCTCGGCATGTTCTTCGGGTTTTTCTACGGCGCTTTTTTCACCTCGGACTGGTCGCTCGCGCTTCACTTGCTGCCGAGAGACGGAGCGGTGGCCAGGTCGCTCGGAATCTGGATGATCGCCGGCACCTTGCCGCAGGTGATCGCACCGGGCGTGGGCGGGGTGCTGCTCGATTTCTTCAACGGGCTCGGGCCCAATCTCGGCTACCCGGCTCTCTTTCTGAGCGTCGTCGGCTACCTGGCTCTGGGAATCGGGTTCCTGCTGCCGGTGCGGGAACCCGGTCACGACTTCGTCGTGGACGAACCGCGGGAGCCGGAGTAGACTGGGCGCGTGAGAGGTCTCGTCTTCGGCGCTCTTCTGGGCACGGTCTGGGGCCTTGCGGTTCCGGCCCTGGCACAGTCCCGCCCCCCCTGCACGAAGGTCCTCTCGGAGGCCCACCGGCACGTGCGGGAATTCGAGGGGTCGCCGCCGGGCGTGGGAGCCCTGGCCGAGAGGCTCCGAACGGACGATTCCTGGGTGCTTTTCTGTCTCGAGTCCTACGGGCGGTTCCCCGCACGGCGCCGGGAGCTTTCCCGGCGCGGCAGGCGAGCCATCGAGGAGGCGATCGAAGAGGGCCGCGAACTCGAAGAAGCCACGGTGGAAGTGGAAGAAGAAGAAGAGCTGGAAGGCCAGAAGCTCACGGAAGAGGAGTTCTACGCCCAGGAGCGCAAAGAACGCGAGCTCGAAGACATCCGGCGTCGCCGGGGGATTTTCCGCCGCCTGCGGAGCCGAAAGGAGTTCGACCCCACCGATCCCGTCGAGCGCGAGATGAAAGACCTCTACGTGGAGCCCCGCTGACTCAGCGGTCGAGCCAGCTCGGGTCGCGGCAGAGGTCTTTCGTGATGTTTTTCTGGTGCGCCTCGAGCGTGCCGCCCCCGATCTCGAGGAGTTTCGCGTCCCGCCAGAGCCGCTCGACGACGTACTCCCCCATGTAACCGTAGCCGCCGAGCACCTGGATCGCGTGGTCGGCGATTTCCTTGCCGACCGTGGCCGCGAAGAGCTTGCAGCCGTCGGCATCCGGTCGCCCCCCGGCCCGATCGAGATCCATCCGGCTCGCCGTGGCGTACACGTAGGCCCGGGCGGCCCGGAAGCGCGCGTAGGACTCGGCGATGTAGCGCTGGATCTGGCCATGCTCGCGGATCGGTACGCCGAACGTCTTTCGCTCGTTCGCGTGTCGCACCATGACTTCGAGGCAGCGCCGCGCGATGCCGAGCGACATGGCGGCGAGCGTGACCCGCTCGATCTCGAGGTTGCGCATCATGTGGAGGAGGCTCTGCCCTTCTTCGCCGAGGAGGTGGTCTCTCGGCACGCGGCAGCCGTCGAAGACGAGTTCCGCGGTCGTGGAGGAGCGCATGCCGAGCTTGTTCTTGAGCCGCTGCCCGAGCCGGAACCCGGGGAAATCCTTCCGGACGACGAACGTGCTGATGGCCCGCTCTCCGGTCCGGGCGTAGACGAGAAAGACGTCCCCGGGGGTCGTGTCGTCGATCGCCCCGTTCGTCACGAAGATCTTCCGCCCGTCGAGCACGTAGTGGTCGCCCTCGCGCCGCGCCGTCGTTCGCATGGCGAGGACGTCCGTTCCGGCCTCGGGCTCCGTCATGCACATCCCGCCCACCCACTCTCCCGAGAGAACGTGCGGCAGGATGGCCCGGCGCTGCTCGGGGTTCGCGTTCCGGTAGAAGTTGTTCACGAAGAGAACGGAATGCGCGAGGTAGGCGAGCGCGAAGCCCGGGTCCGAGGTGGAAAGCGCCTCGTGTACCATCACGGCCGCCACCGCGTCGAGGCCGGCGCCGCCGTCTTCGGCGGGAACGGTCAGGCCGAGAAGCCCGAGCTCGGCCGCGCGGCGGAAGAGCCCGAGGTTGAAGCGCTCGGCCCGGTTCGATTCGTCCGCCTGCGGCTCCACCTCGTTCCGAACGAACTCCTCGAGGGTGCGAGCGAGCATCCGGTGCTCTTCGGTCGGAGCGTAAAGGTCGAAGGGACGAGCTCCCGCCGGTTCTCTCATGTCGAGCCCGACTCCGGCCGCCGGACGGAAGCGTCGGAAGGACGAATGGGCTGTCCGTGGGCGAACTCCACCAGATTCCCGTCGGGGTCCCGGAGCATGCAGTAGTACCCCACGATCGGGCCTCCGTCGGTGGGGTCTTGCACGAGAACGCCCGCTTCGCGGGCCTTCCGGGCGATCGCGTCGACGGCGTCCGGAGAGGGGACGTCGTAGCCGAAGTGGGCGAAGCGGGGCGGCGAAGCTCGGGTTTCGCCCGGCGGAACGCCGATGGCCACGATGACGAACGTGGGGTCGTGGGGCTCCTCGGCGAGCCACACGACGCGCACGTCGCCGTCGGTCCGGTCGTGCACGACCTCGAGGCCGGCGAATTCCGAGTAGAAGGCGACCGTCGCGTCCACGTCCCGGACGAAGAGGGCCACGTGCGTCAGGTGGGGGCGCCCTCGGCTCTCGTGTTTCTCGGCGGCCACACGGCTTTCTTTACTCGACCGTGACGCTCTTGGCCAGGTTCCGGGGTTGGTCGACGTCGCGCCCGAGCTCGACGGCGACGTAGTAAGCGACGAGTTGGAGCGGGATCGTCAGGAGGATCGGGCTCAGGACGGGCTCGGTGGGCGGAACGACAAGGACGTCGTCGACGAGCGAGGCGAGCCGCTCGTCTCCCGGGTTCGTGACGGCCACGACCGGGCCCTTGCGCGCCCGCACCTCCTGGAGGGAGGAAAGCGTCTTCTCGTAGAGGTCGTCGTGGGGGAGGACGACGAAGGTGGGGGTTTCGGGGCAGATCAGGGCGAGTGGCCCGTGCTTGAGCTCGGACGCCGGGTAGGCTTCGGCGTGGATGTAGGAGATTTCCTTGAGTTTCTGGGCGCCTTCGAGGGCGACCGGGTACCCCTGGGCGCGGCCGATGAAAAACGCGTTCGCGGCTCGCGCGTACTTGAGGGCCGTCCGGCGGATCCGCTCGGCACCTCGCAGCACCTCGGCGATCTGGCCCGGGAGCCTCTGCAGGGCGTCGATCAGCCTCTTGCCCTCCCCGGGCGAGAGGTCGCGGATACGGCCGAGGTGGAGGGCGAAGAGCGCGAAGGCGACGAGCGTGCAGGTGAAAGCTTTCGTGGAGGCCACGGCGATTTCCGGGCCCGCATGGATGTAGATTCCCCCGCCGCACTCCCGCGCGATGCTGCTCCCGACCACGTTGACGATCCCCATCACGTGGCCTCCCTTGCGGCGGATTTCCCGGACCGCGGCCAGCGTGTCGGCGGTCTCGCCCGACTGGCTCACGGCGATGTAGAGGGCTTCTTTTTCGATCACCGGGTTCCGGTAGCGGAACTCGGAGGCGGGCTCGGCGTCGGCCGGGATGCGCGTGAGGGTCTCGATCATGTGGGCTCCGGCCATGCCGGCGTAGTACGCGGAGCCGCACCCGAGGATTTTCACGCGGCGGATCTCGAGAAGGTCGCGGGCGGAGAGGTGGATCCCGCCGAACCGTGCCGTCCCGAACTGGTGGTCGAGCCGGCCCTTGAGCGTCCTCTCGCAGGCTTCGGGCTGCTCCATGATTTCCTTGAGCATGTAGTGGGGGTAGCTCCCGCGGTCGTAGGCTTCGTAACCCCACTGCACCCGCGCGGGGCTTTTTTCCCGCGGCTCGTCGTCGAGGGTCGAGGTCCGGAATCCCCCGGCCTCGACGGTGGCGATCTCGCGGTCGTCGAGGAAGACGACGTGCTGCGTGTGGCGCACGAGAGCGGCGACGTCCGAGGCCACGAACATTTCCCTGTCTCCGAGGCCGATGACGACGGGGCTACCGTTGCGGGCGACGACGAGCCGGTCGGGGAAACGCTCGTCGAGGACGGCGATGCCGTAGGTGCCCCGTACGGCACCGAGGGCGAGCCTCACGGCTTCGGTGAGATCCCGGCCGTTCGCCGACTCGATCAGGTGCGCGAGCACCTCGGTGTCCGTCTCCGAACGGAAGACGTGTCCCTGCCGTTCGAGCTGAGCGCGCAGTTCCGCGGCGTTCTCGATGATGCCGTTGTGGACGACGGCGATTTTCTGCTTGCAATCGAGGTGGGGATGGGAGTTCGCGTCGCTCGGGGCGCCGTGGGTCGCCCAACGGGTGTGAGCGATGCCGATGTGGCCCTTGAGCCGCTTGGGCAGCGACGCCTCGAGCTGCCGGATCTTCCCGGCTCGCTTGTGTACCTTGAGTCCTCCGCGTGCGACGAGCGCCACGCCGGCCGAGTCGTAGCCCCGATACTCGAGGCGGTAGAGTCCCGCGATCAGGATCGGCAGCGCGTCTTGCTTGCCCACGTAACCCACGATTCCACACATCGGCGCTCTCTCCCCTCGAGCGGGTGCTCAGCCGTAAACCATACGACGAAGCTGTCGCACGCTCGGTGGCTCGGCCCGGAAGCGGCGCGATTCGAGGTCGGCTCGAATCCGGACGAAGATTTCTTCGTTGCGGAGGTGTTCTCTGCGGAGCTCGGCATGGCGGCGTAGCACGTACTCCCTGAGCGTCTCGCCGAAATAAGCCAGGACTTCGCGCAGGACATGCTCGGCCACGGGTCTCTCGAGCCCCGCCGTTCGCTCGAGGTGGTCGATCAGGTCGGCGAGGTCGCTCGACATACGCCAACCCAAAAACCACGTTTCGAGAGCTTTTTCAAGGAAAATTTGCCCGAATTCGGGCAGGCGGGTAGGGCTCTCCGGCTTGCTTTCTGCTTTCTCACATGGCACTCCGAGCCCCGAACGGGTATCAGGTCCTTCATGGCAATCCTCAAAGTCGCCCATCTCGGCCATCCGATCCTCCGGCAGGTTGCCGAACCCGTGCCGCCCGAGGCGATCCGCTCGCCGGAGATCCAGAGGCTCGTCGACGACATGATCGAGACGATGCGCGAGTACGACGGGGCGGGCCTCGCAGCTCCGCAGGTCCACGTGTCGCGACGTATCGTCGTGTACGAGGTCGAGGAGAACCGGCGCTACCCGGACGCCGATCCCGTTCCACTGCGCGTTCTCGTGAACCCGACGATCGTTCCTCTCACGGAGAGGACCGAAGAGGACTGGGAGGGATGCCTGAGCGTGCCGGGCCTCAGGGGGAAGGTCCCCAGGGCGGTCAGGGTCCGGGTGCGGGCCTGGGACCGGAACGGCGGGAAAATCGACGAGGTCGTCGAAGGTTTCCACGCCCGGGTCGTCCAGCACGAATGCGACCACCTGGACGGGAAGGTGTTTCTCGACCGGATGAAGAGTCTCGAATCGCTTGCTTTTCTCCCGGAGTTCGAGCGCTACCACCTCGGGCGCGGCCGGCCCGGCCACGCGTCGCGCTAGCGTCCGTAGAGGATTTCCTCCGGAGGGGCTTCCGGCTCCGAGCGGTAGGGGTTGTACTCGGGGTGTTCGACCTCGACCTCGACCGCCTCGGGCGGGGCGGGAAGCGGGAGGCGGAGCTCGGCGAGTCCGTCCCCTCCGGTGACCCCGGCGAACTCGGGGCCGCCCCGAATCCGCCCGCGTACGGTCGCCCCCGGCACGGGCCTTTCGGGCCGGTCGGCGTCGCGCACCCTCACGCGCAACCGTTTCGCCCGGGTCTCGAGGGTGACGTCCAGGTCTCGGAGCCAGAGCATGGGCTCGTGGCAGACGGCCCGGATTCCCGCTCGCAGCACGTGCGTGGCGGGATGCCCGGTCGGGTCGATCTCTTGGGTCGCCATGCCGTGGTCGCTCGTCAGGACGAAAAGCGTTCCTTCGAGCAGGCGCCGTTGCTCGAGCAGGTCCAGGATTCGGCCGATCCGCTCGTCGGTCTCCTCGAGCGCCTCCCGCAGGCCTTCGGAGTGGGGCCCGTAGTGGTGGCCCGCTCCGTCGGTGAGGGCGAACTCGTGCACGACCAGGGTCGGGGGAGGGTGGGAGGGGTCCGAGAACAGCACCATCGCCTGCGCGAGCCCGCGGGCGTCGAGCACGGCTTCGCGCTGCACGACGTCGAACCCGTCGCGGCGCCACCGCGGCCGGACGGTCCGCAAGGCCTCCTCCGTCCGGGCTTTGAGTTCCTCCCGAGAGCCGATCCGCCGCCGCTCGAGCACCGCGTGGTCCGCCCCCCGACCCTGCGGGTCGTGGATCGACGCCGTGATCGCCCCGCGACCGAGCACGCGGTGAAAAGCTTCGTAGAGCGTCTCTACCTGCGGGCCCAGGTACCGTTCCGTCTCCACCCCTTCGTCCTGGGGGAACACGCTTCTCCCTTCTTCCCTCAGGTAAAACGCCGGGTTCACGATGTCGTGGTGCCCGCTCCAGGCTCCGGTGACGAGCGTCGCATGACTCGGCCACGTGATCGAGGGGAAGGTGGCGACCGAGCCGTAGCGGAACCGTGCCCCCCGCAGGACGATCCTGGCGAGGTTGCGCACGGCGGGATGACGGCAGCCAACGAGGTGCCAGAACTCGGTGTGAGCGAGTCCGTCGAGGACGAGGACGTACGCCCTCTCGGGACGCCCCGATTCGTCCAGGATTTCCTCGAGTACGCGTCCGTCCTGCCGCGCGAGGTAGAGCCCCGCCGACTCGCGTCCGGTCGCGTCCGTGCCCACGATCTCCGGAAACCCGAAAACCCGGCAGACGGTCGGGGCGATGTCCACTTCGCGCACCGCGAGGTCGTACCAGCCCGGCCTCACTCCCGGTCCGGAAAAGACGAGCGGTGCACGCGAGTGCACGACGTCGAGCGAGCCGTGCTGCCCTGGCTGGGTCCCGTACCCCGCGGGCACCGTCGAGACGACCAGGTCCGGGGCGAAGGGGCTGTCGAAGAGCTGTGCGATCCGTTCGTAGGCGAAGGGCGAAGCGGCCGGTAGGTTTCCCGGCGCGCGGGTTTCCTCGGCGAGCGTCGCGAGTGCCCGGTGGTCCTGATCGGCGAGCGGGTCCTCGCCGATTCGCTCGACGACGGGGAAGACGAGACGGCCGCCCTCGTCCACGGCCCGTCGGAACCGCACGAGCCCCCGGCGGCCCCAGGCTTCGTAGATCCCGTCCCTGCACGCCGCCACGAAATGGACCCGCGAAGCCACCTTCGGGTCGCGGAAAAGCGCGAGGATGGCGCGTGCAGCCGACCGGGCGCGGGCACCGTGGAGTCCCTGCCGGTCCGCGCGCTCGGGCGGGCGGTCGGTCACGGGACTCCCGTCAGCCCTGCGCGAGAAATTCCAGGGAAACCTTGCGCACCGCGAAGCGCCACGAGCCCCCGACTTTCCGGAGTTCGTCTTCGTAGCGACCCACCACGGAGACCGCGAGCGCCGGCTTTCCCTGGAAGACGACGACGTAGCTCCGTGCCCGGGCTCGGTCGCCTTCCACGTCGATCATGGAATTCAGCACGCAGTGCCGCAGCGTCGGCTTTCCGTCTTCCGTCGGAATGTGGTTCGCGAAGCTCCGCAGGCTTTCGCGTCCCTGGAAGCGCCCGAAGTTGCCGAGGTCGAAAACACCGTCTTCGGTGAAGAGTTCGACCCAGCGGTCGTACTCGCCGGCATCGATCGTGTGGCAGTAGAGCGCGAGGAGCTCGCGGATCGCGTCTTTTTCCTCGAGGAGCGAAGCCATCGGTGTCCACCTCCTTTCGACCGGCCTCCGTAGCAAAGATCCGGTGCTCGAAAAAGGGCGGGCGATTGCCTGCGGAGGGCCCGTTCCAGTAGCATGGACTCGACGATGAAGCGCAGGATTCTGGTCGTCGAAGACGACCCGGACATCGTGCAGATCGTGAGGCAGACGCTCGAACGGGCGGGATACGAGGTCGTCCTCGCCTACGGGGGCGACGACGCGCTCCGGAAGGTGGACCGGGAGCTCCCGGACCTCGTCGTCACCGATCTCGCGATGCCGAAGATGAGCGGTGTCGCGCTCATCAAAAGCCTCCGGGAAAACGAACGCACGGCCCACCTGCCCATCCTGGCCGTCACGGCGCACGTCTGGGACGAGATCGCGCAGGCGGCGGGGCGAGTCGGGTGCGACGCATTTCTCTCGAAGCCCTTCACGACCAAGCAGCTTCTCGAAGCCGTCGAGGCGCAACTTTCGGGGCCGAAGCCGCGCCCTTGAACGAGCCATGGAGCTCGCGGACCTCTTCCGCCTGCATGGCAAGGTGGCGCTCGTCACCGGCGCCTCCTCGGGGCTCGGGGTCGAGTTCGCCCGCGCTCTGGCACTCGCGGGGGCGGACCTGGCGCTGCTCGCCCGGCGGCGCGAGCGGCTCGAGCGGGTCGCAGCCGAGCTCTCTTCGTCCTCCGGCGTTCGCGCCCTGGCCCTTCCGGCCGACGTGCGGCGACGGGAGGAAATCGAGCGGGCGGTCGAGCGGGCGTCGTCCGAGCTCGGGCCCGTCGAGATCCTCGTGAACAACGCCGGCGTGGCTCCGTACGGTCCCGCCGAGACGCACTCCCGCGAAGCCTGGAGAGAGGCCGTGGAGACCAACCTGGACGCCGTTTTCGACTGCTGCCAGATCGTCGGCAGGCGGATGATCGAGCTCGGGCGCGGCGGCAGGATCGTGAACGTCACCTCCGTGTTCGGCTCGGTTGCCTGCGGGATTTTCCGCAACGTGGGCTACGTCGCGACGAAGGCGGCCGTGGAAAACTTGACTCGCCAGCTCGCCGTGGAGTGGGCGCGTCACGGGATCACGGTGAACGCCATCGCGCCGGCGTGGTTTCCCTCGGAAATGAACGCTTCCATCCTCGAGAGCCCGGAGAAGACGGAAAGAATCCTCCGCATGACGCCCATGAGGAGACTCGGCGAGCCGCGGGAACTCTGGACGGCCCTTCTGTTTCTCGTTTCGCCCTACTCTTCGTACGTGACGGGCAGCGTCGTGCGAGTCGACGGTGGCTGGACGGCCTGGTAAGGTCAGGCGTGGTAGACGGTGAGTTCGACCTCGTCCCGATGGACGATTTCCTCGACGACGGCAAGGTGGCCGTCCAGGTGCGCGAAGCGGGGACTTCTCGCGCGGATCACGCCGGCGGCCTTGATGCGAAAATCTTCCCCTTCCGTACTCTGCGAGGACCCCTGGACTTGCACCACGAAGCGGTCTCCTTCCTCCGAGACGAACGTCTGGATCGACTCGACCTGGCCCGCACCTAGGGGGTCGACCAGGATCCAGTCCGTGCCGCGGACCTTGCCGGAGACCTGCGAGTCGCGCTCCGTCTCGCCCCGGAACTCGACCTTGAAGCGTTCCCCTTCGGGCATGCGCCCGAGCGTCTCGAGCGTTCCGCGTGCTCGCAGCCTGTAGAGCGGGGTGAACTCGATGGCCATCTCCGCCGACCTTCCCACGGCCCTGTTACACTCTTTACGGGGTCGTCTCAATCGCCGCGTCCTCGGGCTTCTCTCCGTCGCTTGGGTCGCGGCGATCTTGCCCGGATGCCGGACGCGGGGTTACGAGAGAACGGCGGAGGTCCACGCCGAGCTTCTCGCCTCGTTCGCCCGAAAGCTCTGCCACCTCGCCCGCGACGCGCCTCCGCCCGGGCCGGAAGCTTTCGGGGAGTTCCGCTATCCCCTGGAGCGGACCCGTGCCTTTCTCGAAGAGCACCGGTCGGAATCCGGGAAAGCCTCGCACCGCTATCTCGCGGAGGTAGCCGAGATCTTCGAGGCGACGGTCCGGAAGGCGGATCGGGCGCGTTTCGACGCGGCCGAATGGCGCTCCGCTTCGGAGGACGTTTGCGCGAAAGCCGAACGTATCGACCGGGCGGCGAGCGCGCTGCGAGCGGCGCTCGAAAAGGAGAGAGACCGCTAGGATGGCGGATTTTCTCACCGGCCTCCGCGCTCTTCTCGCGCCCGCCTACGCATGGGCCTTTCTCCGGGCTCTCGAGGATGCGCGGTGGGGCTGGACGGCTCTCGGGCTCTACGGGCTCGCCTGTCTCACCGACGTCCTCGACGGCCCGCTCGCCAGGCGCCGGGGGCAGGTCCGGCCCCGCGGTGCTTTTTTCGACGCAGGGGCCGACATTCTTTTCGTCACCTGTGCCCTCGGGGCGGCCTGGTATGCGGGCATCGCACCCTGGTGGGTTCCGGGCTCCGTCCTCGGGGCGTTCGTGTTTTTCGTCCTCCACTCCCGGTGGCTCGCCACGCCCGACACTCCGCGGCTCGTCCCGAGCCGGCTCGGGCACTGGGGCGGGGTGGCGAACTACGTGCTCGTCGGGGTCTTGGCCGTCGAGGAGGCATGCGGCCTCCATCTCCTCGGAAGCCGCGTTCTCGGGTGGGTTTTCGCGGTCGTTCCGCTCTATTCGACCGTGGGTGCGCTCGCCCGCCTCCCGCTCGGACCGCGCTGAGGACGACGTTCGCCGTCGTGAAGGTGGCAGAATTCGCCCTCGCAGCGGCCACCGAGACGGAAGCGGTTTCTCGCGACCCAGGCGTAGGCTCGATCGAAAACGGGTCGCAGGAAGGGGAGATAGTAGACCCGTGCGAGAGGTCGCAGGAGTCGGCGGCGCGCGAGGAGCCGAGCGACGGCTTCCGCCCCGGAGAACACCCGCCCGTCGGGCTCGACGAGCTGCATGGCCCGCTCGCACTCCTCGGCGGAGATCCGGGGGTAGCGTTCGAGCACCCCTGCATCCCGAAAAGAGTACCAGTCGACCCCGGCTCCGACCCACCGTTCGAGCCGGCGGGCTTGCGCGACGCAAAAGGCGCAACGACCGTCGTAGAGGACTGCCGGACGGTTTTCCACGTCGCCACTCTAGCCGAGTCTCGAGAAGGGATGAAGGGGCCTTGCTTCGGCGGACGAGTTTCTTAGAGTGCGGAGCCGATGGCCGGCTTTTTTCGCCCCCTTCCCGCGCTCGAGCCCCTGACCGCTCCCTTCTGGCGGGCTTGCCGGGCCGGTCGGCTCGAATTTCTCCACTGTCCCCGGTGCTCCTACTTCGTCCATCCTCCCCGGCCGATCTGCCCGAGGTGCCGGCAGGGAGAGCTCGAACGGCGCGCGGTGAGCGGCCGGGGCGTTCTCTACAGCTACACCGTCAACCACAAGGCCTGGTATCCGGGCCAGGAGGTCCCGTACGTCATCGGGCTCGTGGAGCTCGCCGAGCAAGAGGGACTGCGGCTTACGACGAACATCGTGAACTGCCCCCCCGAGCGACTCCGGATCGGTCTGCCGGTCCGCGTGGTTTTCGAGGTCCTCAACGACGAGGTCGCACTCCCGCTTTTCGAACCGGCGGAGGAGGGCAGGTGACGGAACCCCTCGAGCGGCGCGCGATCCTTTCCGGCGTCGGCCAGTCGGCGATCGGGAGGAGGCTTTTTCGGGACGATCTCGATCTCACGTGCGAGGCCGCGCTCCGGGCCATTGCCGACGCGGGACTCCGGCCCGACGACATCGACGGGATCGCCGCGTATCCGGGGCCCGTGCAGGGTGGTCCCGGTTTCAGCGGGCCGGGCATCTACGAAGTGCAGGACGCGCTCGGAATCGAAGTCCGCTGGCATCTCTCGGGACTCGAGGGCCCCGGGCAGATCATGCCCGTGATTGCGGCTTGCTTTGCGGTGGCGGCCGGTCTTGCCCGCCACGTGCTCGTCTACCGCACGGTCACGGAGTCCACGGCGGCGGCGGACACGGGCCGCCGCGGGATCGGCGCGGGCTCGGCCGAGATCCGCGGTTTCGGAGCATTCCTGATACCGTTCGGGGCCATGTCGGCCGCCAACTGGTTGGCCCTCTATGCCCGCAGACACATGCACGAGTACGGGACCAAACGGGAGCATCTCGCGGCGATCGCGCTGACCGACCGGCGACACGCCGCGCTGAATCCGGCGGCCGTCTACCGCGAACCGCTCACGATGGAGGACTACTTCGCCGCCCGGATGGTGAGCGACCCTTTCTGTCTCTACGACTGCGACGTTCCCGTGGACGGTTCGACGGCCGTCGTCGTCTCGACTGCCGACGCGGCCGGGGACCTGCCGCACCCGCCCGTCCGGGTCAACGCGGTAGGGACGGCCCTGGGGAAGCGCCCGGTCTGGGACCAGTGGCCGGACATCACGACCATGGCCGCTCGGGACGCGGCGCGGCACATGTGGTCCCGTACGGAGCTTCGGCCGGCCGACGTCGACACGGCGCAGCTTTACGACGGTTTTTCGTTCCTCACGCTGGTGTGGCTCGAAGCCCTCGGTTTCTGCGGGAAGGGCGAAAGCGGGCCTTTCGTCGAGGGGGGGAGCCGCATCGCACTCGGGGGCGAACTTCCCCTGAACACCTGGGGCGGGCAGCTTTCGGGGGGCAGGCTCCACGGCTTCGGTTTTCTGGCCGAGGCGTGTCGGCAGCTCCGGGGGGAGTGCGGCGAACGACAGGTTCCGGATTGCGAGGTAGCGGTGGTCGGCGTGGGTGGGGGGCCGGTCGGGGGGTGCATGCTCCTGACGCGCTGACCTCTTGACACGGTGCCGGGCCGTGCTTAGCGGTTCGGGCGTTCCCCCGGGAGGGGGAAGAGTAGAACCGGGAGGGCGAAAAAGAAGCGAAGAGGAGGACGGTGCGATGCCTGCGAAAATGATCAAGCTGGGCGAGGAAGCACGCATGCGAATTCTGCGCGGCGTGGGCATCCTGGCGGATGCCGTGACGGTCACGCTCGGGCCCAAAGGGCGGAACGTCGTGATCGAGAAGTCCTGGGGTGCCCCGACGGTGACCAAAGACGGGGTCACGGTCGCCAAGGAGCTCGAGCTCGAGGACAAGTTCGAGAACATGGGTGCGCAGATGGTCAAGGAAGTCGCCTCCAAGACCTCGGACGTGGCGGGTGACGGAACGACGACGGCGACCGTTCTGGCCCGCGCGATTTTCGTCGAGGGGTGCAAGATGGTGGCCGCGGGTCACGATCCCATGAGCCTCAAGCGCGGGATCGACAAGGCCGTGGCCAAGGCCGTGGAGGCTCTCAAGGAGATTTCCAAGCCCACGAAGGGGCGGCAGGAAATCGCGCAGGTCGGCGCGATTTCGGCCAACGGTGACCAGACGATCGGGGACATCATCGCGGAGGCCATGGACAAGGTCGGCAAAGAAGGCGTGATCACGGTGGAGGAGGCGAAAAGCCTCGACACGACTCTCGAAGTCGTCGAGGGCATGCAGTTCGACCGGGGTTACCTCTCGCCTTACTTCGTGACCGACCCCGACCGCATGGAAGCCGTCCTCGAGGACCCCTTCATCCTGATCCACGAGAAGAAAATCAGCTCCATGAAGGACCTGCTCCCGCTGCTCGAGCAGGTGGCAAGGTCCGGGAAGCCTCTTCTGGTGATCGCCGAGGATGTCGAGGGCGAAGCTCTGGCGACGCTCGTCGTCAACAAGATCCGGGGCACGCTCAAGGCTTGTGCCGTCAAGGCCCCGGGCTTCGGTGAGCGGCGCAAAGCCATGCTCGAGGACATCGCGATCCTGACCGGGGGTCGGATGATCGCCGAAGAGCTGGGGGTCCGGCTCGAGAACGTGACACTCGACGACCTCGGTCGCTGCAAGCGGGTCGTCGTCGACAAGGACAACACGACGATCGTCGACGGAGCGGGGAAGAAGTCCGAGATCGAGGCCCGCATCAAGCAGATCCGGACCCAGATCGAAGAAACCACCTCGGACTACGACCGCGAGAAGCTGCAGGAGCGTCTCGCGAAACTCGTGGGCGGCGTGGCGGTCATCAAGGTCGGCGCGGCGACGGAAGTGGAGATGAAGGAAAAGAAAGCCCGTGTCGAGGACGCCATGCACGCCACCCGTGCCGCGGTCGAAGAAGGCATCGTGCCCGGTGGCGGTGTGGCACTCGTCCGGGCGGCGGCCGCCCTGGCCGATCTCCAGCTGCCCGACGAAGAGCAGCTCGGCGTCCGCATCGTTCGCCGGGCGATGGAAGAGCCCGCCCGGCAGATCGCGGCCAACGCGGGTCACGACGGATCCGTGGTGCTCGAGAAGATCAAGGAGGGCAAGGGCGGTTTCGGTTTCAACGCCGCCACCGAACAGTTCGAGGACCTCGTGAAGGCGGGGATCATCGACCCGACGAAGGTCGTCCGCATCGCACTCCAGAACGCGGCTTCGGTGGCCGGGCTCCTGCTCACCACCGAAGCCATGGTGGCCGAGAAACCGGAGGAGAAAAAGCCCGCCGCGACCCCACCGCCCGAGTTCTGAGACTCCGTAGCTCCGGGACGAAAAAAGGGCACCGGGCCCCGCTGCCGGGGTTCGGTGCCCTTTTCGTTTTCCCGCAGCGCGCGTTCAGAGGGGCAGAGAGGTGCGGAAGAGGAGGAAGCGGCCGAGGAACTCTCCGACCACCGCAAAAAGGGTCGCGATGTAGAAAAGCCCCGTCGCGGCCATCGTCTGCGGGACGAGGAGGGTACGCCGGATCATCTCGGCCAGAACGAGAGTCCCGAGCGGCGAGAGGGCGAGCCGGAAAACGAAAACGAGGCGGTGCTCCGCGAAAAGGGACGACAACCGAGCCGTCGCGGCGTCGCTTCCCGCGACCGCAAGGAGACCGAGACCCGCGGCGGTCGTCAGCGCCTGCCAGAGGAGCGACGCCCGAAAGAGGCGCAAAAAGCGCTCGAGAGGCTCGAGAGAAAGTCCCGGGTCGATGAGATACCAGTGGCCGAGCATCATCCCCCCGCTCACGGTTCCGAGGACGGCCGCCGAAAACGCGAAGCTCAGGGGGTAGAAAAAGGACTCGACCGAAAGGGCCCGAGCCGGCGCGTAAGTCCCGGCCGCGATCGCGAGCGCACCGAGCCCGGCGAGGACGGCCCCGGCGTATGCCCGAGCCCGTAACCGGACGCGTTCGCCCCAGAGGCTCGCCAGGTAGGTCGCGGCGAGAACGCAGTAGGCGAACCACACGGCCAGCGCGAGGGTGCGTCCCGCAGGAGGATTTCCGGCACGCAGCCAGAGAGAGAACTCCCCGCAGAGGTATGCCACCCCCGCCCCCACGTAGACGGCGGCCGTGGACTTGTAGAAACCGCGTCCCACCTCGTGGAAGGGGGGGATCGCGAGTGCGAGGAGCCCGCCGACCGAGAGCTGGGCGAAAAGGAAAAGGAACGAGCGGGCGAATTCCTGCATCGGGGCGGGGGAGAAGGGAACGAACGTTCAGCGCCTTCCCGTTCTCCGCGCGCTTCTCTCGCGCACGAGGCCGGAAAGCAGCAGGACGGACCCCGTGAGGACGAGAAGCCGCCCGCCTGCCGCCACGGTCCGGTAGAAAGTGGCTTTGGCCGCCGGGCGCGAGCGCACGGCGGCGCGCCGGTCGAGCCACGCGAGCAGTCGCCGATTGTTCGTCTCGTCGAGGTACGAGAATCCCGCGGGAGGCGCGAGCGGAGAGGGGACGGCCGCCCCTTGGAGTTCGGCCCGGTAGCGCGCCAGCTTGAGGCCGGCCGTGGCCCAGTTGCCGGCACCGAGGACGAGGAGAGCCAGGCCGATCCAGGGGAGCGGGTTGGGCCTTTTTGGCATGGCGGCGTTCGGGTACCACGCTGCTTGCTACCGGGCAAGACGGCGGTGTTCCTTCGCGGGCTCGAGGCGGATAGAATCGCGGACGTGGCGGAACGTCGAGTCGTGGAGCCGGAGAGCACGGAACTGGTGAGCCGGATGCTCGGCGGGGATCGCCTGGCGCTCGCCAAGCTCATCACGCGTGTCGAAAACCGGCACCCAGACACGCCGAGGATTCTCTCGGCCATCCACCCGCACTGCGGCCGCGCTTACACGATCGGTGTCACCGGTCCTCCGGGCGCCGGCAAGTCCACCCTCGTGGACCGGCTCGCGGCCTGGCTTCGCGAGCGCAACTACCGGGTCGGGGTCGTGGCCGTGGATCCCTCGAGCCCTTTCAGCGGCGGCGCCGTGCTCGGCGACCGGATCCGGATGCAGAAACACTTTCTCGACGAAGGGGTTTTCATCCGGAGCTTGAGCACTCGGGGGACGCACGGTGGACTCGCCCGGGCCACGCGCCACGTCGTTCGGCTGCTCGACGCCTTCGGAAAGGATTTCGTCCTCACGGAGACGGTCGGCGTGGGACAGACGGAGCTCGACGTCGCGCGTCTGGCCGACACGACGGTCGTGGTCCTCGTGCCGGAAGCGGGGGACACGGTGCAGGCGATGAAGGCGGGGCTTCTCGAGATCGCCGACATCTTCGTCGTCAACAAGGCGGACCGGGAGGGAGCGCAGAGGCTCGCGCAGGAGCTACGGGGGATGCTCGAGCTGCGCCCGGCTTCGGGATGGCAGGTCCCCGTGCTGCTCACGAGCGCGGAGAAGGGAGAGGGGATCGACGAGCTCGCCGCCAGGATCCTCGAACACCGCGACTTCCTCGCGCGCTCGAGCTCCCGGGAGGAGCGGGCGGCCCGGGTGCGGCGCGAAGAATTCCGGCAGATGCTCGCCGAAGAGATCGGCCGGCGAATCGAGGCAGCCCTCGAGAACGGACGGTTCGCGGAGCTCCTCGGGCAGGTCGATCGCGGAGAAGTCGAGCCCTTCGAGGCCGTCTTGCGAATCCTGGATGCGGAGGACGCCGCCGATTTGCTGCGGCCCGAAGGCCGCAAGACACCGGAAGGAGGGGTTTCGGGACCGTGAGCGGAAGGGTCTTCGTCGTAGGGGACATCCACGGATGTCCCGACGAGCTCGCCGCCTTGCTCGAGGCGCTCCGGCCCCGGCCGGACGACCGGTTCGTGTTTCTCGGCGATTACATCGATCGCGGCCCCTCTCCGAAAGACGTCGTCGAGATCCTTCTCGACCTCGAAAGCCGGGGCGTTCCGTGCACGTTTCTCCGGGGAAACCACGAAGACATGTTCCTCGACTACCTCGGGCTCGGCGGCCGGCACGGGGACGCGTTTCTCTTCAACGGCGGCGAGGCCACTCTCGCAAGCTACGGACTCCGAGCGGGCGCGCGGTCGGAGCTCGCCTCTCGGCTCCCCGAGACACACCGCAGGTTTTTCGAGAAGCTCGTCCTCTGGGAGCGGCTGGGTGATGTTCTCTGCGTGCATGCCGGACTCCGGCCGGGCCGCTCCCTCGAGGAGCAGGACCCCGAGGATCTGGTCTGGATCCGCGAGGAGTTTCTCTGGAATCCGCACGACTTCGGGTTCACGGTGCTCTTCGGGCACACGCCGCACCGCGAAGTGTTCGTCGACTTGCCCTACAAGGTCGGCCTGGACACGGGGCTCGTCTACGGGAACAAGCTTTCGTGTCTCGAGCTCGGCGAGCCTCGGCTTTTTCAGGTGCGTCGGGGAAGCAAAGAGGTGCGGGAGCTCGAGTTCCGTTGGGAGCGGGCGCTGCGACCGAGCTCGCCCCGCGGTGGGGCGTGAAAGAAACGGGCCTCGTGCGCTCCTCGGGGCGAGATTCCGCTTGACCCACGGTCTCGGCGACCCGTAGACTCGAGAGGACGTGTTCGCTCGAAGGGCCCGGCGTTTCGGCGCCTTTTTTTTCGCCGCCCTGCCTTCGGTCGCCTGGGGTCTCTCCGTCACGATCGACGGCGTCGTCGTCGGCGACAACGGCCCGCGGGACCTCGACCCTGCGCCGGGCGTCGTGTCGTTCGACAGCGAGGCTCCCGGCGGAGCGGGTTTTTCCTTGCCCACGGGCTATGCCGTGGCGGGTAGGGTGGCTCTCGAGCCTTCGGGTGCGAGCGGTGCGAGCCTGGAGGCATTCGCGGCCTTGGGCCTGGATTTCCTTCGCGCGGGGCGGCCTCCGGGGGCGCCCGGGGGCACGACGACGTTGAGCGTCGAGGAGACGTTCGGTCCTTTCCCTCTGTCGCTCGAAGCGTTCGACGGCATCGAGGGACGGCACGTGCACGACGCGCCGGGGGCTCTCGCGCCCGGAAACACGCTGGAATTCCAGGCGTTCGTCGGCGGCGTAGCGGTGGAGCCCCCCTCGGGTCCCCTCGTCTCCGCACCCGATCCCGGCTTCCAGGCCTTTCCCTTCTCGGGAGGACACGGACCTCTCTCCGTGGCCGGAGGCAGTACCTTTTCGGCGCGGATGGAGCTCCGGTTCGCACTCGGCGGCACCGACGACCGGTTGGAAGTCGAAAGCGCCGAACTCGTCGTGGGCCGGAGATTCCGGTTCGATCCGCGTCTTTCGGCGTCCCTCTACCGGACCTCCCTCGTGCAGGCGTTCGAGGAGTGCGACCCCACGGCCGCGACGACGCTTCCGGACGGTACGCTCGCCTGCGCCGGTGGCGAGCTCGACGGAACCCCGTTCTCGCGCGGCAAGCTCGTCCTCCGGAGCCGGGTCTTTCCCACCGGGCGCCCGAGCGTCTTCTGGATGCTGAGGAGTAGCTCGACGCAGGCCCGCCGCGACACGGGAGTTCCCCCGCTCGGTGGAAAGCAGCTCGCGCTCCGTCTCGTCTTGCGCGTCACGGACGAAACGACGCAGTGGACCGCCGTGGACCAGGAAGTCGTGTGTCCCACGGTCACGGTTCCGCCGACGGGCAACGTCGTCCAGAAAGTTTCCCTCGCGAACTGCCTTCTTGCGGACGGAAGCCCCCCGACCCCGACGTTTCTTGCCAATCGCGCCGCGAAGGAGGTCGTCTCGGCGGCCGTCGTCGACGCGTCCACGGGACTTCCGGTGGCCGTGCCGGGGGTGCGCGGTCGCTAGACGGGATCTTGACGGGCAGCGGGTCTTTCTCTATCGACCGGAGCGTAGCCGGAGCACGGCGGCGTAGCTCAGTTGGCTAGAGCGAGGGTCTCATAATCCCTAGGTCGTCCGTTCGATCCGGACCGCCGCCACTCCGCTCTTCTTCCCCGGGGGCGATCTTTTCCGTCTCCGGACGCGTTGCCCTCCTCAGCCTTGCGAACAGGCCGGAAGCTCTTCGCCGAAAAGGACGACGGAGGTGACGTCCTCGCCGTTTCCTTCCCAGCAGTTCTCGGTTCCGACGCCGTCCCAGACGAGGTCCGCCGCGAAGGTTTGCAAGAGCGGGTCGTCGGGTGGGGAGGTGCCGTTCCCGACGACCGTGTTGGCGAACACCCGGACTCGTCGGGGATCGGGGTCGATTCCCATCGGATCCGGAGGGATTCCCGAGACCAGCGACACGGTTCCGAAGCTCACCACGGCAATCCCGGCAAAACCGTTTCCCTCGACGCGGTTTCTCGTGATTTCGATGTCGTTCCCCGCGATCACGAGAATCCCGAGCCCCGGGGGCACCGCTCCGGCGAGCTCCTCGGGGGGAGCCGCGTTGGGACGGTTGTTGGCGATGGCGAAGCTGTCCGCCACGACGATCCGCGCCTGCGTTTTCAGGGGAGGGCCGGGCAGAAGGTCGAGCAGGAAACCCACCGTGTTGTCCTCGGCCCGGTTCTGCCGCAACTCGACGCCTCGGCTGTTTTCCACCTCGAACCCGATCGTGCTCGCTCGCGCCTCGCTGCCCGTAATCAGCACGTTCTCGCTCTTGCCCACGTAGATGGCCGCGTCGAGCGGCGTGTCCGTGGCCCGGCAGTTCGAGAGCACGCCGTTGCGGCTGAACTCGGGGAAAAGCCCGTATTCGAGATTGCTCTCGGAGTCGACGTGCCGGAGCTCGAAGCCGTCGACGCACTTGAGGAACACGCCGTACTCGGAAAAGCCCCGGACCACGACGTTCTCGAGGCCGAAATCCCGCAGGAACGTCTCGGGCCCGGCGAAATCGTCTCCCGCGACGCACGGCACCGCGGACCGGTCGGCCGCGACTTCGGCGGGACCGACGAGAATTCCTACCTCCTGTCCGGGTGACGCTTCGAGGACGACCGGGGAATCCTCGTCTCCGCGGCCTTCGATCCGCAGGTCGGGCTTGGTGATCACGAGGGCGTGCTCGCTCCCCGCTCCTTCCCGGTAGGTTCCCGGCTCCACGACGATGGTCGTTCCGGGAGCCGCCGCATCGACGGCGGCCTGGATGGATTCGCCGGCGCGAACCGTCACCGTCGGGCGGTCTCTCCCGCCGTTGCCGCAACTCACCAGAAGAAGCGCCGTGCCGATCCACGCGAGCTTTCGCATCGTCGGTCCCCCCTTCGTGCCGCTCTTCGGTCGCACGGCTCGGGGAGATTTTCAAGCTTCAGCGGAAGGCGGGTACGACTTCTCTGGCGAAGCGTTCGAGAAGCTCGGGCGCGAAGCGAGGCCGCGTCGTCACGACGATCCGCGTGACACCCGCGTCCACGTACGCTCGGATCCGCTCGCGGATGCTCTCGGGCGAGCCGGCAAGGAGCGAGCGGGCCACCCCTTCGGAGTAGAACGTCCGGGCGTAGAGTCGCGTGAGCGGCTCGGCGAGCGGGAGGCCCGACATGTGGACGAGGGGGAGCATGACCGAGATGCGCTCGACGCAAGGTGTGCGGCCCACCCGCTGGCACTCGGCGTGGAGAATCTCCTTTCGCGCGCGGATTCCCTCGGGATCGATGCCCACCGGGACGTTCCACTCGTCGGCGTAGCGGGCCACGAGCGGCAGGATCCACTTCCTCCCCTGGCCCCCGACGACGATCGGAGGGTGGGGGCGCTGGAGCGGCTTCGGGGCGAAGGGGGCGTCCTCGAGCCGGTAGTACCGGCCCCGGAAATCGGCGCGATCGCGCGTCCAGAGACGGAGTATCGTCTCGAGCGCCTCGCCGAGCCGCTCGGCCCGCTCGCGCGCCGTGTAGAAGGGAATGCCGTAAGCCCGATGCTCCCTCTCGGCCCAGCCCGCCCCGATCCCGAACTCGAGGCGGCCTCCCAGGATGTGATCCACGGTCGCTGCCATCTTCGCCAGGACGGCCGGATGCCGGTAGGTGTTGCCGCTCACGAGAACCCCGACCCGGATCTTTTGCGTGGCTTTCCCGAGAGCCGGCAGAAGCGTCCAGGTCTCGAAGTGGGGGTCGTCCTCGTCCCCCTGCAGGGGGAGAAAGTGGTCGTTGAGCCACACGGATTCGTAGCCGAGTCGCTCGACGAGCTGGAAGGCTCGGCGGAGCGAGTCGTAGTCGAGCTTTTCCGGCGCGAGCTGGACGCCGAACTCGACGCCGGCGACGGGGTTCGCGTCGAAAGCCAGAAGAAAGGCGAGAAAAAGGATCGTGCCGGACGTTCTCGACACCGCCCGCCTCCCATAGGGGAATTTCGTCCGCGAGGCCAGGCCTCCCTCGGTCACGGGCTTCCGGGGATCGGTCACCCCCGGAAAAAGTGTCGGGACCCTCGGTGGACTCTCGCGTGGACCGGAAGCCCGCGACCTAGACGACCGTGTCGAAAAGCTCGGGCTCGAGTTCGGTCGGAGGTCGAAAGGGGAGCCAGAGGCGAAACGTGGAACCTGCGCCGGGGCGGCTTTCCACGGAAATCGTCCCGCCGAGCAGTTCCGCCAGCCGCTTCGCGAGGTGGAGCCCCAGGCCCGCGCCGCCGTGCTGTCTCGTCGAGACGGGCTCGAGCTGGGTGAAGGGTTCGAAGATCCAGGAGACCTTCTCTTCGGGAATCCCGGGGCCCGTGTCGCGCACGAAGATCTCGATCCCGCCGTTTTTTTCGACCCAACCGACCCTCACCTCGCCGCTCTCCGTGAACTTGAGCGCGTTCTCCACGAGCTGCCGGAGGACGCTGGCCAGCTTGGCAGGGTCGGTTCGGATCGTGCCGTGGCTCCGCGGGGGCTCCAGCCGAAGTGCGACGAGGGGTTTCCTTCTCGCGGCCTCTTCGCACTCGGCCAGCACCTCGTCGAGTACCCGGCCGACATCGGTTTCGGCGACGTGGACCGGCACCCTGGCGGTGAGAAGACGCCTGAGTTCCAGCGTTTCCCCGACGAGAGCGCAGAGTTTCCGGGCGCTTTCCTCCACTCTCGCGAGCACGTTTCTCTGCTCGGCACCGAGGGGTCCGAAGTCGCCTTCGAGCAGGAGCGAAACGTAGCCCAGGATCACGTTGAGCGGGGTCCGGAGCTCGTGCGAGACGAGCGCGATGAAGTCGGATTTCATGCTGTTCGCCGCCTCGAGCGCGCGGAAGAGGCGTGCCGCTTCGAAGGCGAGCGACGCGACGGGACCGATTCCCGAGAGAATGCGCTCCTGTTTTTCGTCGAACGTGCCGCGCGAGCGCGAGAGGACGAGAGCGCCGATGCAGAGCCCTCCCCGAAAAAGTCGGACCGTCCGGTGGTCTCCCGGGGGTAGGGAGGGGAGCTGCGGAAATCCCTTGCCGTTCTCGGCCGAGGTCTCGAAGAGTTCGCTCGGTATCTCGAGCATCCTGGCCGTTTCGAGATCGGTCGGGTCGAGTCCGTGCGAGGCCGCGTACGCGAAGGCGCCGTCTTCGTCGCGGCGCAGAAAGAGCTGCGCCTTGTCCGCCCCCGTGAGTTCCGCGGCACGCCGGCAGAGGAGATCGCAGAGCAGAGGGTCGTCGAGCCCTCCGAGAAGTTCCTGACCCATTCGGCCGAGCGAGGCGAGCACTTCGGCTTCCTCGCGCAAGACGCTCTTCGGCTCGTGCCCTCGCTCTGCGCGCTTCCTCGGCTTCCCGGGCTTTTTTCTCG
Source organism: Candidatus Binatia bacterium (assembly GCA_026004195.1). Lineage (NCBI taxonomy): Bacteria > Candidatus Binatota > Binatia (SeqCode) > Binatia bacterium. The sequence goes on along the minus strand of BPIQ01000002.1, from coordinate 42,427 downwards.
AGGAGTTCTCCCTTCAGGCGCACGAGCTCTTCGAGCCGCTCCCGGGTCGCTTCCTCGAGCCTGCTTTTTTCTTTTCTGGTGCGGTCGACGTGGTACCCGTACACGAGGCTCGTCACGTAGAAAAACACGAGGTGGACGACGGCGGAGGGCCACCCGAGCGTCGCGGGTGCGATGGCGAGGTAGGCTGCGGAAGTCACGATGGCCGCGAGAAGTACGAGTGCGAGGCTGTGCCCCGCGGTCGTGAGCAGGACCACGAGAAAGTAGAGGTAGAAAAAGTCGGACCCGAACGCCCCGGCGAAAAGGAGTGCGGCGGTGACCCAGGCGGTGTCCGCAACCAGAATTGCCGCCCTCCAGTGGGCACTGTCGAGCGTCCTGGCAGGGAGGCGCCCGAGAGCGACGTTCGAGGCAAGGGCCACGAGCAGCAGCGACACCACCACGGGAGGAACGCCGCTACCGTGGCGCACGAAGACGAGGGCGGCCGTCGCAGCCACGAGCGTGTAGCGCAGAAGCGGAACGGGGTGGCGGGAAGAATCCCTCGAGGATTGCGTCTTGCTCGCTTCCCTGCTTTGCGCCTTGCTCCTCCAAGCGGCTTGCAATGCGGCCCCCACGGTTTTTGGCTCTCTCGGGGAGCTTGGGCTCAAGCACGCACCGTACCACGGGCGGCGATTCCGACGCCCTGGCAAGAACTTAGGGCTGCGGGTCTTCTGGGGTGTCGAGCGTTCAGCGCTCGGAGTGGGGACGTCGAAAAAGAGCGTGCTCGGAGGCTCGTACGAAGAGGCTCGAGAGAAGTCGCGCGAGGTCGTCGGCGTCGGGCTGGCCGTCGCCGTCGAGGTCTCCCGTCCCGCACCGGCTCGGTTCGCCCCTCGACACGAGCACGAGCGTGGCCACGACATCGGCCGCCGAGGTCCGCCCGTCGCAGTTCGTGTCCTCCGGAACCGCGGGCGCAGGAGTGAACGGTACGGTGGGAGTCGGTGTCTGCGGGGCCGGGGGCGTAAGCGACGCGGGCGGAAGGGACGGGGTCGCGCTCGGCGTAGGGGTCGAGAGGGGGGCCGACGGAGTGGAGGATGGCGTGGGCTCCGGCGAAGGCTCGGCCGTGCCGGAGGCGGTCGGGCTCGGCGTTTCGGGTGAGGGCGTCGGTGACGAGGTGGGGGCAAGGCTGCGTGTCGGCGTTCGGGAGGGGGTGAAGGTGGGGGGACGCGTCGGCGTGGGAGAGCTCGGGGAGGGGGACGCGGTCGGGGTAGGGCTCGGGCTCGGCGTCCGGGTGCGCGTGGGTGTGGCGGATGGCGTGCTGCTCGGTGTGCGGCTGGGAGGCGGTGTGGCGCTCGGCGAGAACGTCGGCTCGAGGGTGGGAGAGGCTGTTCTGGACGGGGTCGGGGAAGGCGTCGCGGTTCGCGTCGGGGTCGAGGCGGGTGGCGGAGAAGGCGTGCGCGTCGGCGAGGCGGACGGGGATGGGCTCGGGGTCGGAGGAGGCGAGGGCGTGGACGTTCTGCTCGGGGTCGCCGAGGGGGTTGCGGTCGCGCTCCGAGTCGGGCTCGCAGTGGCGGTCGGGGACGGCGTTCGACTGGGCGTCGCGGTCGGCGGGAGGAGAACACGGGCGCGGAGCAGGAGCGAGACGGTGGTTTCTTCCGCGGTCGCGACGAACCGGATTTCGTGCGTCCCCACCTGGCCTGCCGAAGGAGACCAGAGGAAGGGCGAGCTCACCTGACCCGTCCCCTCTCGGGTGGGAAAGCTGGCTCCGGCCGGAAGGCCTTCTGCCCGGAGAAGAATCCCGAGGGTGCTCTCGGGCACGCAGCTCGGCGGGAATTCCCCCGTGGACTCGCAGGCGGTCACGTTCGCCTGGATCACCTCTCCCGGAAAGAGGTCGCATTCGGCGGTGTTCGGCTCCGGAAAAGAACAGGGGCGCGGCGCCTCCGGACCGTCGCTGAAGATCACGAGCCCCTGCGCCCGGGCGGAGCCGGCCAGGAGGCAGAGAAGGAGCGCCAGGGCGGGCGGGACGAAGCGGGTCGCGGGGTGTCGGGTGGCGATTGCGATTCTCCTCGGGAAGACCCGTCGCCGCATACGCCCCGAGAGGCTTCCCGTCAAGTGACAAAGAGGCAAGCGGTTGCCAATCCGGTCGCGAATTGCCAGAGTACGGCCCTCCGGTCAAAAACCGGAAGGGGAGGGAAGCATGCGGGAAGCCGTCATCGTCGCCAGTTCGCGGACGCCGCTCGGGAAATCGTTCCGGGGGTCGCTCAACCTGACGCGCCCCGACGACATGGTGGCGCACTGCATCCGCCACGTGCTCGGGAAAGTGCCGGCTCTCGATCCCCAGGAGATCGACGACGTGGTGATCGGCTGCGGTTTCCCCGAGGGGCCGCAGGGCTTCAACATGGGACGGAACGTCGTCGTCCTCGCGGGCCTTCCGATCACGGTGCCCGGGATGACGCTCAACCGCTTCTGCTCCTCGGGCCTCCAGGCCATTGCCCTCGCTGCCCACTACGTGATGGCCGACGGTGTCGACGCGATCCTGGCCGGAGGTGTCGAGTCCATCACGATGACGCACAACGACTTCAACAAGAAGGATCTCTTCAACCCGTGGCTCCTCGAGCACAAAAAAGAAATCTACATGCCGATGGGGCTCACGGCCGAGGTCGTGGCCGAGCGATACAAGATCAGCCGCGAGGAGCAGGACCGCTACGCTTTGCTTTCCCAGCAACGCACGGCGGCGGCGCAGAAGGCCGGCAAGTTCGACGAGGAGCTGGCCCCCATCCAGGTGGTGCGCGCCGTGACCGACAAGGCCACGGGCGAGACCAGAAAGGAGGAGTATTTCTTCCGGATGGACGAGTGCAACCGGCCGGACACCACCCTCGAGGGGCTCGCGAAGCTCAAGCCCGCTTTCAAAGAAAACGGCACGGTGACAGCGGGCAACGCCTCGCAGTTCTCCGACGGGGCGTCGGTGACGCTCGTCATGTCGGCCGAGAAGGCGCAAAAGCTCGGAATCCGGCCTCTCGGGATTTTCCGCGGGTTCGCGATCGCCGGGTGCGAGCCCGACGAGATGGGGATCGGTCCCGTCTTCGCCGTCCCGAAGCTGCTCCGGCGCCACGGCCTTTCGCTCGACGACATCGACGTGATCGAGCTCAACGAGGCCTTCGCTTCCCAGGTCGTCTACTGCCGGGACCGGCTCGGACTCGACCCGGAGAAGCTCAACCCCAACGGCGGCGCGATCTCGATCGGCCACCCCTACGGCATGACGGGCTCGCGCCTCGTGGGCCACATCTTGCCCGAACTCCGGCGGCGCAAGGGTCGCTACGGGATCGTGACGATGTGTATCGGGGGCGGGATGGGGGCCGCGGGGCTTTTCGAGGCAATCCACTGAAAGCGCCAGGACGCATTTTCGGGGCTTCCCACGTTTCCTTGCTCGGCTTCCCCGGACGGGATACGTAAGGGCATGAATCCCGGGCGCGGGAAGCCGCCCGTCCCCTTCACGGCGCGGGCTCGGTTTCGATGAAAGGCCTTCTGGGCCTTCCCGTTCGCCGCCCCTACGCGACGCTCGCGCTAGCGGCACTCCTCACGGCGGGTTTCGGTTTTTTTGCCGCGTCGCTCGAGGTCGACAGCTCGATCGAAAAGCTCCTTCCGTCGGGCGATCCCGAACGCCTTTTCTACGAACAGGTCCGCGAGGAGTTCGGGAGCGAGGAGATCGGGGTCGTCGGCGTTTTCGCGGAGGACGTCTTCCGTCCTTCCACGCTCGAGAAAATCGACGCCGTGACCCGCGAGCTCGCGAGCCTGGAGGGGATCCGCGAGGCCGTGGGGCTCACGACCGTGGAGGGCGTGGAGCTCACCGACGAGGGGTTGCGAACGGGCCGGCTCCTTCGCTCTCTGCCCCGCACCGATGCCGAGGCGCGAGCCTTTCGCGAGAGGGTGCTCTCCACGCCGATCTACGTCCGGAACGTGGTGTCCCCGGACGCCCGCGCCGCGGCGATCACGCTGAGCTTCGAGCGGATGAGCGACGACGAGCTCATCGCGAGCGGTCTCGACGGCCGGGTTCGGGCCGTGCTCCGCAACTACGAAGGTCCCGAGCGCTTCGCGCTCACGGGAATCCCGACGATCAAGGTGCACGCGGCCCGCTACATGATGGAAGACACGGCGAGATTCCTTCCCCTCGCCGTGCTGCTCGCGATGGTCGTGCTGCTGCTCGAATTCCGGACGCTTCGGGGGGTGTTCGTCCCGCTCGCTGCGGTTCTGGTCGGAGTCGTCTGGACGACGGGGTTCATGTCGGCCCTCGGAGCCAGGATCACGATGGGGACACTGGTCTTGCCTCCGCTGCTCATGGCGATCGGCGTCGCCTACGCGATCCACATGATGGCGCAGTACTACCGTGCGGCCGAAGGCGCGGGCTCCGGGAGCGAGGCGGCCTCGGCCATGCTCGAGGAAGTCCGGCTTCCCGTTTTCGTCGCGGCGCTGACCACCGTCGTGGGGTTCGCGAGCTTTCTCTTGACCCCGATCCCGGCCATCCGCGAATTCGGCGCTTTTTCGGTCTTCGGGATCTCGGCCGTTCTCTTCGCGTCGTTCACGGTCGTGCCGGCGTTCCTTGCCGTCCTCCCGCGTCCAGCAGCGCATTCGGGAACATCGGCGCGAACGAGTTTCGTCCCTTGTCGCTTCGGTCGGAGACTTCGCCGTCCGCAGGCGGAACCTGGTGCTGTTCGGCGGAGCCGTGGCTTGCGGGCTCGCGGTCTGGGGTGTCCGGAACCTGGGCGTCGAGACCGACTACCTGGGCTTTTTCTCCCCGCGGGACCACGTGCGGGTGGAGAACCGCGAGATCTCGGAAAAGCTCGCCGGGACGCAGCCCCTTTCCGTCGTCGTGACGGGGGACGAACCGCGAGCCGTCACGCGGCTCCGGGTCCTGCGCGCGATACACGAACTCCAGCGCTACGTGGAAACGCTCCCCGGTGTCGACACCACGCTTTCCCTCGTCGACTACCTCTACCTCGTCCGTAGGGCTCTCGATCCCGAAGCCCCGCCGCTGCCGGCCTCGCAGGAGGAAATCGAGCAGCTCCTCCTTCTCGTGGATCCTGCCGAAATCGAGGGCGTGGCCAACCGGGACCTCTCGCGCGCCAACGTGGTGGTCCGGACGCGGCTTTCGAGCTCCGGGGACATCGACGCGCTGGTCGACAACATCACCGCCTTCGCGCGCGAGCATTTCCCCCGCGGGGTGACGGTGCGGCCGACCGGCACGATCGTGCTGCTCGCCCGCTCGGCGGACGCACTCGTTCGGGGACAGGTCACCGGCCTCTGGCAGGTGGTCTTCGTCCTTTTCGTCCTGATGTCGGTGCTCTTCCTTTCCCTTCGCGTCGGCCTTCTCTCGCTCGTACCGAACGTCGTGCCGATCCTGCTTCTCTTCGGGCTCATGGGCTGGTGGGGGTTCGACCTCAACATCTCCACCGCGCTCATTGCCGCCCTCGCCATCGGGATCGCCGTGGACGACACGATCCACTACCTCACGGCCTTCAACGCCGGCCTCCGCAAAACCGCCGATCAGGCGAAGGCCGTCGCGGAAGCGGCACGCACGGTGGGAAGCCCGATCGTCTTCACGAGCGTCGCGCTCGCGGCAGGCTTTCTCGTCGTCTGCCTTTCGAACTTCCGGCCCGTCCAGGACTTCGGGCTCCTTTCGGCCACGACGATGGGCATCGCACTCCTCTCGGACCTCGTGCTCACGCCGGCCGTCCTGATGACGACGAAGATCGTGACGCTCTGGGAAGTGCTCTTTTTGAAGCTCGGGCCCGAGCCGCACAAGCAAATCCCGCTTTTCCACGGCCTCCGGCCTTTCCAGGCCAAGATCGTCGTACTCATGGCGCGGCTTGCGAACGCTCCGGCGGGCACGGCGATCACGCGGCGCGGGGAGCTGCGGGACGAGCTCTACGTGCTACTGGGCGGGCGGGCCGAGGTTCGCAGGGACGCGGAAGGTCCCGTCCTGCGCTCGCTCGGCCGGGGCGACGTCGTGGGCGAGATGGGGCTCGTACGGCACCAGCCGCGGACGGCCGATGTGATCGTCGTCGAGGAGGCCGAATACCTGATCCTGGACCGGGCCTTTTTGCGCCGCCTCCCGCGCCGCTACCCGCGCATTGCCGCCCGCGTTTTCTTGAACCTCACGCGCATCCTGAGCGACCGGCTCGAGACGACGACGGATCAGCTCGCCGCTGCGCGGCCTGCGCGAGCGGCGTCGTGAAAGAGAACGGAGCGGCTCGTCGGCAAGCAGGAGTGACGAAGCACGACAAGAAGGGGAACGAAAAAGGGGGATCGATGGAAAGACGAGAAGAGGTCGCAAACCGAACGGCGGTCGCATGTGCTATGACGGGCGGTGCCTCGAAGGGACACGGCCACGACAGAGCGTGGCCCTCCGGATCCCGGGCACGGAGTGGCGCGAACGACCCGGAGGGACGCGCTCCGTCGCGTCCGGGGGGGAGGGGATCGACGCGGCCGCTCGCGTCCGAGATGGCGGTTCGTATCGTCGAGGGCCACGTTCCCCCGGAGGGACGCGCTCCGTCGCGTCCGGGGCTTTCCGCCGTATGCGTTGTGGGCCTTCTGTTCTTTCTGGCCCCCTTCTCGCTGGCTGCCGGCCCCGTGGCGGGTGACGGCACCGGCGAGGTCGGGCCCCGCGAGCTCGTCCGCCGCGTCGTCGAGAACACGCCGGACCGGCCGTTCGAGGCGCGCATGACGCTTTCCTCTACCCGTGGCTGGGAGCGTCAGCTCGAACTCCGGCACAAAAAGCAGGGCGAGGTCTTCGCGAACTACATGGAGGTAACCGCACCGCACGACGTGAAGGACACCCGCTTTCTCTTTTTCGAGAGGACCGAAGGCCGCGACGAGCAGTTCATCTACGTTCCCGCCCTCCGGCGGGCCATTCGCATCGCCGACGAAACGCGCAAGCAGCCCTTCCTCGGCTCGGACTTCTACGTGTCCGACCTGGTGGCCCCCGACCTGGCGGAGTACGACTACCGCTACGTGGGTGAGGAAACCCTGGACGGCCGCAAGCTCCGTCTCGTCGAGGCCCTGCCGAAAAGCCTCGAAGGACAGCTCTACGGCAAGGTCGTGATGGCGATCGATCCCGCGGACCTCGTCGTCCTGCGGACGGAGTTTTTCGACCTGGAGGGGAAGCCGCTGAAGGTCTGGCGCGTCACCAAGCTCGAGAAAATCGAGGGCTTCTGGACGCCGGTCGAGCAGACGATGGAAAACCTGAAGTCCGGAACGAAGTCCACGCTGGTCACGACCGACGTCACCTACGACGTGGACCTGCCGGACAACATTTTCAGCCGCAGCTATCTCTCCCGTTGACCGCGCGCGTCCCGCGCGCCTGCGTCCTGGGCGACGCGGCACGTCGGTGTGGCGCCTCTCTCGTACCCGGGAGTCTCCCCGGGGCTCCGCGCTCGAGATGGGTCAGCCTTCCTCGATCGTGGTGAGGTCGCCCGGGTCCGTGCCGAGCTCGCGGGCGCGCAAGACGCGCCGGAGGATCTTTCCGGAGCGCGTCTTGGGGAGGCTCGGGACGAACTCGATCTCGGCCGGAGAGGCGATGGGGCCGAGGAGCTTGCGGACGTGCTCGCGCAGCTCCGCCTCCAGAGACGGGCTGCGGCGGGGTTCCCGCGCGCAGCAGGACGAAGGCCTTGATGGCTTCTCCTTTCACCGGGTCGGGTTTTCCCACCACGGCCGCTTCGCCCACGGCGGGGTGGCTCACCAGCGCGGATTCCACCTCGGCGGTGCCGATCCTGTGTCCGGCCACGTTGAGCACGTCGTCCGCTCGACCGAGGACGGCCACGTAGCCGTCCTCGTCCACGGTCGCGACGTCGCTCGCCACGTACACGCCGGGAAAGCGCCGGAAGGACTCCTCGTACCGGCCGTGGTCTCCCCAGACCGTCCGGAACATTTGCGGGGCGAAGCCGCGGATGCAGAGAAGACCTCCCTCGTGGGGACCCACGGGCTTTCCCTGAGCGTCGAGAACCTCGACGCGGTAGCCCGGAAAGGGTTTGCCCACGCGGCCGGGCTTGGCGGGGTAGGAGGGCAGGGTTCCGAGCACGGGCGCTGCGGTCTCGGTCTGCCACCAGTTGTCCACGAGAACGCCCCGCCCCCGGAGGATGTGTCGGTGCGCCCACCGAAAGGCTTCCGGGTTCAGGGGCTCGCCCGCGCAGGCCACGACCTCGAGGCTTCGGAGGTCGTATTTTCGCGGCCACTCTTCGCCCGCCCGCAAGAACATCCGGAGCGCCGTGGGGGCGAGGAACATCTTGCTCACGCCGTACCGCTCCACGATCTCCCAGACGATCCCCGGATGCGGGAAGTCCGGCGTGCCCTCGCGCACGAGGATCGTCGTCCCGTTGCACCAGGGACCGTAGACCATCGTGGAGTGGCCGACGATCCAACCGATGTCCGACATGCACCAGTAGAGGTCCTCGTCGTGGACGTCGAGGAGGAGTCGCCAGAGATGCGTCGCGCCCACCATGTAGCCTCCGTGGACGTAGGCGCACCCTTTGGGTCTTCCCGTGGAGCCCGACGTGTAGAGGAGGAAAAGCCAGTCTTCGCTGTCCATTTCTTCGACCGGGCACTCGGCGGAGGCGCTCGCGAGAAGCTCTCCGAGATCCCTCTCCCGCCCGGCGCGAAGCTCCGTTTTTTCGTCCCGCCGGTGGACGACCGCGTGCTCCACGTCCGGGCACTCCTCGAGGGCCTCGCGAGCGATCGAGGCGAGCGGTACCTGCCTGCCGCGGCGGTAGCCGACGTCGGTGAAGACGACCGTCCGGGCGCCGGCGTCCCGGATGCGGTCGCGGAGAGCCGCGGCGCCGAGACCCGCGTAGACCACGCTGTGCACGGCCCCGATGCGCGCGCAGGCGAGCATGGCGAAGATGCCTTCGGGGACGAGCGGCATGTAGAGGACGACGCGGTCTCCTTTCCGCACCCCGAGATTCCGGAGCGCGCTCGCGAGACGCGAGACCTCCCGGTGGACGCGCGCGAAGGAAAAGACGCGCTCTTCCCCGTTTTCTCCGAGCCAGAGAAGAGCGATCTTGTTCCGTCGCTCCGTGCGGAGGTGGCGGTCGAGGCAGTTCCAGACGATGTTGCAGCGTGCCCCCGTGAACCAGCGCGCGTTCGGGTAATCGACCTCGAGGACGCGCTCCCAGGGGCGGAACCATTCGAACCCGCGGGCTACCTCCTCCCAGTACCCTTCGACGTCCTCGAGGCTTCGAGCGTAGTGCGTTTCGTAGTCCGGCACCAGGGAGCGCTCGACGATGTGCGGCGGCGGAGGGAAGACCTCGCGTTCGCGCAGGAGCGAGTCGATCCGTGCCACGGACTCACTCCACGATGTCGAGGAGTTCCACCTCGAAGGAAAGCGTGGCGCCGGGCGGGATCCTGGGCGGCGAGCCGCGGTCGCCGTAGGCGATCTCGGGAGGGCAGACGAGCCGACTTTTTCCTCCGACCTTCATGAGCTGGAGCCCCTCGGTCCAGCACGGGATGACGCGGTTCAACGCGAACACGGCCGGCTCGCCGCGCTCGACCGAGCTGTCGAACACGGTGCCGTCGCGCAAGGTCCCGTGGTAGTGGACCTTCACCTTGTCCGTGGGGCCCGGGCTTTTTCCCGTCCCCGGCCGGATTTCCCGGTAGACGAGGCCCGAGGGCAGTTTCTTCGCGCCCTTTTCGGCGGCGGCTTTTGCGAGAAACTCGGCTCCGGCCGCCTTTTCTCTCTCGGCCACCCGCGCCTGGCGCGAGTGGGCGAGCTTCTGGATGTCGAGCCTGTAGCTGCGCAGGTCGAGTTCGGTTTTGCCCCGGAGAAGCGAGTCTTCGATCGCCTTCTCGACGATTTCGAGCTCTTCCGGAGAAAGGTCGTAGCGGGCGAGGCTCTGCGCCACGGCGAGTCCCAGGGCGTAAATCGTCTTTTGCTCCTCGGTTTCGAGCGCGAGCTCGCCCGCAGGCGCCATGTTGGCCCACGAGAAAAGCAAGAGCAGCACCACGAGCACGGTCCGCATGACGAGACTCCCCCTTTGCTTTTTCGTGCCCTTACGTGGATTGTCTTCGCCGTTCAAGGGAAAGGAATGGGTTCGAGAGGGACGCTCGCGCTGCTTTTCGTTTTTGCGCTCGCCGTGCGGCTCTTCTATGTCGCGTCGCTTCCGGAGACGCCTTTTTTCTCGCACCTCCAGACCAACGCGGCGCGCTACGACCTCTGGGCGAAAGCGATCCTCTCGGGCCGCGGGCCGCTCCCGCCTTACGAACAGGCGCCGGGGTATCCCTACTTCGTCGCCTCCGTCTACGCCCTTTTCGGCCCCGAGCCCCGTGCCGTCGCCTGGGTGCAGTGCTTTCTCGGGGCCCTGGTCGTCGTGTTTCTCGCCGCCGCCGCGCGGCGGCTTTTCGGCCCGGGGGCGGCGGTGGCGACGGGAGTCCTCGCGGCGCTCTACGGGCCCTTCGTCTACTATTGCGCGGAGCTCCTGCCCGCCACGCTCTTTCTCGCGACGGTCGCGGGCGGTTTCGCTGCCTCGGTTCTGGCCCCGGGACGGGACGAAGGGTCGAAGCCCGGCCTCTGGTTGGTCTCGGGTGCGGCCTGGGCGGCGGCTCTTTTCGTCCGCTCGAACGCGGTCCTGGCCTATCCGCCGGTCTTTCTCGATGCGTTGCGGCGCGGGGGTGCGAGCGCGGTGAAGGCGGTGGGGCTGCCGTGTCTTGCGGCTCTCCTTTTCTTTCCGGCCTGGAACGCCTTCCGCGGCGGCGAAGTGGTCTGGCTCACGACGAGCGGCGGCGTGAACCTCTGGCTCGGGAACAACCCCTACTCCGACGGCGTGAGCCCCTTCGTGTCGGGACGGAAAGGAGAAGTTGCCGAAGCGATCCGTGAGGAGTCCCGTACGGCCGCGGACGCCGACCGCCGTTTCCGCCGCCTCGCGCTGTCCTTCTGGAAAGAAGCGCCGGGAAGGGCTCTGCTGCTTGCCGGCAAGAAGTTTCTCTGGACGTGGACGGCCAGGGAGCTTCCCAACAACGCCGACATCGAGTGGAGGCGGGAGAAAAGCCCGCTGTTCGCCGGCTACCTCTTCCCCTTCCACATGGGTTATCTCGTGCCGCTGGCCGCGGCCGCGCTTTTCGTCCTGCCCTTCGGCCGTTTCGCCTGGGCTCTTTCGGCGCCCGCCTTTCTGGGCCTCGGGACCTGCCTCGTTTTTTTCACGAACGCCCGGTTTCGCCTGCCGCTGGCCCTGCCCCTTCTCGTGCTCGCCGGCGGCTTTCTCTCGGCACTTCCACGATTGCGCACTCTCCCCCGCGGCTCCCTTCTCGGGACACTCGCGGGTTTTTCTGCCGGTGCCGTTCTCTCGTGGGGGAACTTCTTCGGCGTCTGGGACTACAGGATTCCCGAGATCGTGGCCAACACGGGCATCCTCGAGAGAAAAACCGGGCACCCCGATCGTGCCATCGGGCACCTCGAGGAAGCGGTGCGGCTCGACCCGACCGACGGCATCGCCTGGGTGCACTTGGCGCTGGCGTTCGAGGAGACGGGACGGCCCCGAGACGCGCTGCGGGCTTTTCTCGACGGCATTGCTTCGAATCCCGGCGACCGGCAACTTGCCGCCATGGCCGTCCTGTTTTTCCACCGCAACGGCCTTCCCCGCGGGGAGCTTCTGGCCTACGTGGCGGAGCCCACCGGGGAAAGACGGCGGCGGCTTCTCGGGCTTCTGGGGGAGCCGTGAGGGGTTCGCTTTTCGCGAAGGAAGTCCTCCGATTCGTGTCGGCCCGGAGGCTCGGGATTTTTCTCGTTTGCCTTGCCGGTCGGGTAGCTTTCCTCTCGCCGCCCGTGCGCGCGCAGGAGCACGCCTTCTGCACCTTCGTTTCTCCCGCCTCGCTCGAGCTCGCTCGAAAACCCGTCCCTCTTCTTTCCGGGATCGGTACCTGGCGCGAAGAGGTTCCGAGCTCCTCGGGAGCTGCTCGGGCTTACTTCCTGCAGGGCCAGGCACTTCTCGCTTCCTACGCCTGGATCGACGCGGCTCGCTCTTTCCACGAGGCTCTACGGCACGACCCCGAGCTCGGGCTCGCGCACCTGGGCCTTTTTCGCGCGTACGCCGCCCTCGATGCACCCGAGGAAGCCGCGGAGCACCTCGATCGGGCAAAGCGCCTGGCCCGGGACGAACGCTCGCGGCTCTGGGTGCGGGCGCTCGAGGCCGCCTGGGAAGCGCAGCGGGCGGCTCCGGAGGAACGAGCGGAGCTTCATCTCGCCTACAAGCGGGAAGTGGAAGCGCTCGTGGCCTTCGACCCCGAAGATCCGCACGCCTGGGTGCTGCGCGGGAACGCCGAAGAGCCGAGTCCCTGGGGACGCGGCCAGTTCGGCGGCGTGGCGGCCATTGCGTTCTACGAAACTGCCCTGCGCCGCGACCCAGCTCACCTGGGCGCTCTTCACTACCTCACGCACTCTTACGAGAACATCGGGCGGCCGGAGCTTGCCGCCGAGTACGGGCGGCGTTACGCGCGGGCCGCACCGGAAGTGCCGCACGCCCAGCACATGTACGGGCACGTCCTGCCGGGCCTGGGACGCTGGGAGGAAGCGTTGCTTCAGTTCGAGAAGGCGGACCGCCTCCACCGGGCCTGGGCCGCGCGGGAAGGCGTGCCTCCTTCCGAAGACTGGCACTTCGGCCACAACCTGCATCTTCTCGGTGCCCTGCGCTTTCGGCTCGGCCGCGAAAAGGAAGCCGAAGCGGCGTTGCGCGAGGCGTTCGAGCTGCGAATGCAGGGCCGGTTCGCCGGCGTCTATGCGGCCAACTGGCCCGAATACCTCCTTTCGCGGGGCCGTGCCGCCGAAGCTCTCGAGGCCGCAAAAAACCTTTCCGGTCGCGATTCTCCGGCTGCGCGGATGCTCGGAGCCGCCCTCGAGGGCGAAGCCCTGCTCGCTCTCGGCAGGACCGAAGAAGCACGAAAGGCGCGAGACCGCTCGCGCGGGGCTCGAGAGGAGTTTCTCGCCTCGATGCGGGGCAGTTCTCTGGAGTACGGAGCACCGGCTTTCGCCGACCACTACGTGGGGACGCTCGAGGCACTGATCGATCTCGCTGCCGGCCGGAAGGAGCAGGGCCGCGAACGGGTTCTGGCTCTCGCCCGGAACGTCCTCGGGAGCCCACGCTTCGATTCCTGGGCGTTCGGCGTCTTCTGGAAAGCGCGCGTCCTCGAGCACGCGCGACGGCTCGGCGAGGAGGCTCTCGCGCAGGAGATTGCTTCGCTCGGCGGGAGTCGGCCACCGCGCTAGGAGAAGCCACCCGAAGCCTGGCCCGTCGCGAGCTTCCCGGACCGGCCCGACCCACGCGAAGCGTGGGCCGCGGCGAGGCACCGCTTCGCGGGAACCCCGGTCGGAGTCCTCGGGCCGGTCCCTCGCGCGGAAAGGTCCCCTTCGTGCTATCGTCGACCGCACGTTGCCAGTGGACCTACCCGATTGGTGTCGTCGCATTCGCGGGCGCGCGCCTCTTCTTTTCGTGGCGCCACACGGCGGCCGACGTCCTCCCATGGATCCTGCGGCGCCGCCCCCACGGCTTCGCGTGAACGATCTCTATACCGCCGAGGTGGCCGAACGGCTCGCCCTCGACTCGGGCGGAAGCCTGCTTGCGAACGTGGGGCTCGACCGGAACCGTGTCGACCTCAACCGGTCCTCCGAAGCGGTGCGGTCCGCGCCGGTTTTCCTCGATCTCCTCCGGGAGGAGGTCGAGTGGATTCTCGAGCGACACCCGACGGTACGGGTTTTTTTCGTCCACGGGTGGCACGTGGGCCATCTGCAGTGCGACGTGGGCGTCGGTGCGAGGGAGACGCCGACGGGTCTCCGGGCCTCTCGGGGAGCGTCCGTCACGGTCGGGGAGGACGCGCTCGCGTGGATCGCGCGGCTCCGCGAGACCTGTGGCAAGGAGGGCGTGGCCGTGACCGTCGGTGCGCGCTACCCGGCGGCCAGTGCCGAAAACCTGGTCCAGCTCTTCGGGCGGAGAGGGTTGGGTCTCCGTCATCCGAGTGCCCGTCGGCTCGCCGAACTCGGCACCGAAGGCAGGGTGGATGCACTCCAGCTCGAGCTTTCCGCACCGCTCCGTTGGCCCGGGCCGTGGCGGGAGCGTTTCCTCGGGGCAGTTCGCCGAAGTTTTCGGAAGGAAGCCGGTGCGACGGACGAGGGTGTCGAAGTTCGGGGTCGTCTCGCGGATCTCGCACCCCGGAGTCGTCTCTTCGCGGTCGAAGGCCGGGGCTCTCTCACGGGCGTCGGCGCGGCGGATGGCCCCGCGGAGGCAGAGGCCGGGCACGGTTTCGCGAAGCTCGAATCCGGCCATCGCCCCGAGGAGCCCCACGGCGCGAGCGAGGACGACCGTGTCTTTTCCCTCGAGGCGTACGACCCCGCGGCGGACCTGGCGCTCTGGGCCGGGGCGGGAAACGGTCCGGACGGCCGGTACGGGGCACGGCTTCTCTGCCTTTTCGGAGGAAGCGAGGTGGCTCTTTTCACGGGGGAAAGGGCGGGCTTCTTCTCCACGGCCGCTTTCCCGATCGAGTTTTCCGGCACGGGGGACGACTTTCGGCTGGTGTTCTCCGGCCCCGTCCTGTGTCTCGAGGACGGACGCAGGTACGCGGATCTCGAGGCTGCGCTCGCCTCGTCGGTCCTCGAGGAACTTTCTCTGCGAGTTCGTTTTCGGGCGCTCCTGGCGCGCGGCCGGCTCCGATTCGGACGGCTCGAAGGAGAGGTGGTACGCGGTTCGAGGGTGGTGGCTCTTTCGACCGAGGGGCTCGCGGGGCGCAGGAGAGCCTCGGCCTTGCGGCAGTCGGTGCTGGCGGCTTGGGTGGGGGATCTGCGTCTTCTCGCGAGGTCGAGAGAAGGAGAAGCTCCGCGAGCGCTCGTCGGGCCCGGGGGCGGTGGAATTCTCCACCCCCGCCCGCTGCTACGGTTCGAGACGGGGGCGAACCCGTCCGTAGAGCAGGTAGCGGGCGATCCCGAGGCGATTTCGATCGCCTGGGAAGACGAGCGACTCCGGGCGGTACCGCGCGCCCGGGTTTCGATCCTCCGTTCCGTGGATCCCGGATACCTGCGGATCGACTTCGGGGTCGCACGCGTGGAGACCCGGCACGGAACCGGCTGGGGGCTCTACGAGTTTTCCTCTCCGGTCTCACCCGCGGGCGGAAGGATCCGGTAGAAGGGCAAGACGCGGCTCTCCCCGCCGGCCGTGCGCAGGAGCCTCACGCCAGAGCCGCGCTCCGCTCGCAGGAGCGCGCGGACGGTGACGACGTGACGTCCCGGGTCGAGCACCCGGCGGTCTTCGTGTCCTAGCGGTGTACCGTCGAGCGTCGCCTCGAGCCTGAGCACGTTCCGCGTCTCGAGGCGGAGCCCGACGACTTCGCGTTCCGCGACCTCGAACTCCCCTTCCCAGGCCGCAAAACACGTCGCTTCCCCGCAGCGGTGCGGCACGACGGCGTATCCGAGGAACGGTTCCGTGCGCTCGAGAAAGGGCTCGCCGGCAGGGTAGGTCCCCGTCCAGTAGCGGCCGCGGAGCGTGCTCACGAGGGCGCCCGAAGGAGTCGTCGTCGCGAGCTCGCAGACGGTGAAGGCGACGTAAGGGTTGTCGGGTTCGAGGACGGGTTCGCACCGCGTTCCCGGGTAGAGTGCGCGCAAGAGCTCGGCCACGGCTTCTTCTTCGTAGGGGCGCTGGACGATCACCGTGGGCCGTGCTCCGGGGTCCGAGACCCGCGGCCGGAAGAGGTCGTGGACGTCTCTCGCGTCGTGCCCCCGCAGGACGTCGTCGACGAGCCAGGAGTAGTGCGAGCGGTAGTAGTACGTCGGGTCGAAAAACCGGTCGACGAGCGAGAGCAGGAAGACCTCCCGTCCCGCTCCGTGGCTCCGGCCCCAGCGGATGAGCGTCGTGTACTGGTTCTTGAACGCCTCGCGTACCCTCGGGTCTTGCGCGAACTTCCGGAAGTAGACGTCGAAGTTCCAGCCGAGCGCGAACGCGGCGGCGAGAAAGCCGAGTGCGGCGAGGATGGCTCGGCGCACCCGCGGCCCGAGACCCCCGACGACCCGCCCGAGCTCCGCGAGAAACGTGACGGCGAAAAAGACGACGAAGACCGTGACGCCCTGCAGCCGCCGCACGTCGAGGTTCTGGACGAAGACCGTACCGCCGGCGAGGAGGACCAGGAACACGAAAACGAAAAACGCGTGGTAGCGCACGCGCGGGGAGAACACCGCCAGGAAGAACCCCGCCGTGAAAAGACAGGCGAGGAGCGGATCGAGCATGGGTTCGCCGGGCGCGTTGAAGGTGAGGGATTCGTCGCCGTGGTGGGAGAAAATTCGCGCCACCTGGCGGATCCTCTCGGCTCTTTGCCGGAGAAACTCGGCGGGGTCCGAGGTGTAGTAGCTCCGGTTCGCGAGCGAGCGGCGTGCGGCCTCGAAGTAGTAGCCGTACGAACCGCCGAGCCGGAAAGAGAGAGGCACCGCGCTCGCGGCGAGCGGGAGGAGGACGAGGAGAAGGCCGAGGAAGCTCCGGCCGAGACGGGCGCGGCTTCTCGCTCCCCGGAGCGGAAGAAAACTCGTCCGGCGCCACCTGCGCAGATCGGCGAGGAGTACGCCCGAGAGGAAAAGCAGGACGAAAAGCGACGTGCCCCGGTATCCGGCGTAACCGTAGAGCGTGTAGCCCGAGAAGAGGCCCGCCCAGGGAAGGCCCGCGAGGCGTCTGGTCCGGCCGAAGTGGACGAGCAGCGCGAGTGCCCCCACGACGAGCAGGTTCGGAAAGAAAATGTTGTGGGCGCAGCGCGCGTAGAGGAGATTCCAGCTCGAGACGGCGTAGAGAAAGGCTCCCGCGAGAGCGAGTCCCGGACGGAAAAGACTCCGGAGGAGGAAAAACACGGGCACGACCGTGAGCGCGCTCGCGATCGTGAAGGGAATGCGGATGGCGAGAAAATTCCGCTCGCCCGTGACCCAGAGCCCCAGCGCCGCGAGGCCCTGGTCGAGAAAGAACTCCCAGGGCCGCGCGCCGTGGAAGAGCATCCGGTAGCCGCCGTATCCCGTTTGCTGCTCCTCGATTGCGTGCGTGGTCCACGGGTCGGGAAACTCGGCGTAGCGGTGGAAGCGGAGGAAAAGCCCGAGAAGGAAGATGGCGAGGAGCGCGAAGCCTTCCGCTCGTGAAAGTTTCGGTGCCGGGGCGGTCGGCTCCGCCGCCCGAAGGCCCGCGGAGGCGAGGGTGCACGAGGCGAGAAAAAGCCCCCAACCCGTGAAACACCAGCGATTCCAGTCCCGGGAGAGAAGAAAAGTTCCGAGGCACAGCGTGCCGAGTGCGAGCACGAGCAGCGCCACGGACCCTCTACCCCACCGAAGAGGGGCGGGCTCGGGCGGGATCTCTTCGGTCCGCGGCGCGAGGATCCATCCGAGAAACGAAGCGGCCGCGACGAAGAGCAGCGTCGCGCGCAGGTCTTCGGGGTCGAGGCGGATGCGTGCCTGTGCGGCGAGGAGAACGAGACAGCCGAGGAGGACCGTGGCACGGCGGGTTCCGGACACGAGGGTCTCCCGGGCAAGGCAGCCTTCAAGGCGTCCGGAACCCCGGCCCCCGCGCGCCCTCCTCCCGAACTCCGTCCGGTGCGAGAAAGGCCGTCTCCCCGGGGCGAAGTGTGACGAAGAGCGCGCGGGCCAGGCGAGAGGGATCGGCTCCGGACTCGGTGCTTTCCCTCGAGCTTCCGACGGGCCGCGTTGCGACCTGCTCCCGGCGGCAGGCGATGACGACCGTGTGCCCGCCACGTACTTCCCGGAAGCTCTCGCGGAATTCGGCCTTGTCTTCGTGAAAGCCGTGCGTCCGCGTCATGGTGACGGCCATAGGCGACCCGTCCCGACCGGTCAACACTCGCCGCCCGGCTGGGGCTCGGGCCCTGCGGGCCGCGCGCGCCGCCCGGCGGGGGCTCCCTCGTCCCGAGAGAACACGGGCCACCCGAGGCACGAACACGAACGGCACCCGAGAGAACACGGCCCGCGTCCGGTAGCAAAGCTTGCTCCAAGGTGTAAACTTGGGTCCGTGGGTTCGACGTTCGGGCATCTCTTCCGGGTCACGACGTTCGGCGAGTCCCACGGCGGCGCCGTCGGGGTCGTCATCGACGGTTGCCCGCCGCTGATTCCGATCTCCCTGGACGAGATCCAGCGAGATCTCGACCGGAGGAGGCCCGGTCAAAGCAAAGTCACCACGCCGCGCGACGAGCCGGACCGCGCGGAGATCCTCTCGGGTGTGTTCGAGGGCAAGACGCTGGGCTCTCCCATTGCCATTCTCGTGCGCAACCAGGACGCGAGGCCCGAGGCGTACGAGCCCTTCAAGGACACCTACCGTCCCTCTCACGCCGATTTCACGTACGAGGCCAAGTACGGGATCCGGAACTGGCAGGGTGGAGGCCGAGCTTCCGCCCGCGAGACCGTGGGGCGCGTCGCTGCGGGCGCGGTCGCGCGCAAGCTCCTTTCCGTGGCGGCGGGGATCGAGGTCCTCGCTTACGTGAAGCAGGTCCACGAGATCGTGGCCGAGGTCGATCCGTCGCGCGTCCGGTACGACGACGTGGAAGCCAACATCGTACGCTGCCCCGACGCGCGCGCCGCCGAGCGCATGATTGCCCGCATCGAGGAAGCGCGCCGGCAGGGGGATTCCCTGGGCGGTGTCGTCGAGTGCGTTTGCCGAAACGTACCGCCCGGTCTCGGCGAGCCCGTCTTCGACAAGCTCGAGGCCGACCTCGCCAAGGGTGTCCTTTCCTTGCCCGCGTCGAAAGGCTTCGAGATCGGAAGCGGCTTCGCCGCGACGCGCATGACGGGCATCGAGCACAACGATCCCTTCGTGGTCGAGGGGGGCCGGGTCCGCACCGCGAGCAACCGTTCGGGTGGCGTCCAGGGAGGGATCAGCAACGGCGAGGACATCGTCTTCCGCGTGGCTTTCAAACCGACCGCCACGATCGCGCAGCCCCAGCGCACCGTCGACCGCGAAGGCCGGGAGGTCGTCCTCGAGGCACGCGGCCGGCACGACCCCTGCGTGCTTCCCCGTGCGGTGCCGATGGTCGAAGCCATGGCGTGCCTCGTCCTGGCCGACCACCTCCTCCGGCAACGCGGCCAGTGCGGGCGGTAGTCGCGCGCTCGAGTGACGCGCCAACCAGGAGGGCAAAGCGTACCGGCCAAGGCCTGCGGGGTACCAGCACGTCGGCGTAGGAGCGAGTGGTAACAAAAAGAAAAAGGGGCAGCAAGCATGATCACGCTCTTGTACAGGGATTACCGGGAGCCCGGCGGCGTTTCGAAGTTCGACGACGCCATCCTGCGGGTCGCACGAGAGCAGCGAATCCGTATCGCTTGCCCGTATCTGGACCTGGGCTACCTGCAGAGAATCTTGAACGTATGCGCATCGTGGCAGCTTCTCACCGACCTCGAGGCGTGGCTGCGGTCCCAGGGGCGCAAGGAGCGTAGAAGGATCCTCCATTTTCTCGAGCAAAACGAGGAAAGGGTTCGTCATCTTGTCGACCTGCACGCGAAGGTCGTCATCGGCTCGGGAAAGGCAGTGATCGGTTCGGCGAATTTGACCGAGCAGGGAATCCAGCGTCGGCTCGAGGTAGGTGTTTTGCTGGAGGACGAGGAAAGGACTCACGAACTGGTGCGGTGGTTCGACGCGCACTGGGGCAAGGCACGCAAGGTCGACAGGGAGCTACGCAGGGCCGCAAGAGCGCTCTTGCAAGAGCCGGTAACGGCGGAGGTCGTATCGCGAAGGCTCGACGGGCGAATCCGGATGCGGCCCGCGAGGCTCCTGCCCCTGGGGCCCGCGCCCGACGAAGAAGACCTCCTCGTGGAGCGGCTTCGCTCGTGGGGCAATCGGTCGCGGGCGCAAAGCTATCTCGACCTGGCCGGGGTGTTGCTCGAGCAGCTGAAAATCCGAAACGATGATCCGAGGCTCACGATGTCACTCCGGAAGAAAAAAAGCCCGACCGTGCTCCTCCCGATCAGCGTGAACCGCCGCTACGTACTCGCAGGTGAGAAGGACGGTGCGATTCTCCTCATTCTGGGCCGCGATTCATACAGGAAGCTTCGACACCGGGTGGCGCGTGCGTTCTCTTTCGACGCCCACGCAAAGGAACCGACAAGCGCCGTGCCTTGTCTCGTAAGGGTCCGTGCCCCGAAGGAAGCGAGGAAGCCGCTCTCGCTGCTAGACGGGTGGCTTCGCGCAGCGCGGAGGGAACTCGAGCGAGGGAAGAAATCCCCCTACCGCCGGCACCATTCCCCCGCGTACTACCGGGCCGTGCGTGACCTCGGGTACAGGAGGAAACTCCTGGATCGGGCGTTCGGCGGTTCGTCGTAGGCGTTTCGCCACGCTGTCCCCCCGCCGTTGACTTCGCGGGCCGGCCTTCGTACGATCGGACCACCGTCGCGACTGGCGTTGGGTCGTAAGGTGGAGTTCACCACCGGGGAGCGACGGGAAGTTTCGAGCCGCACGCCTGGGCACCGGACGGACCTGCCGGGTCCTTGCCAGGTCCGAAACCGAAAGGGAGGCGTGCCGTGGCGTCGAAATCCTTTCTCGAAACGTACCTCCGGAAGCACGTGCCGGACTTTTCCGCTTCCGGCATCTCGCTGGAGACGGTCGCATTCGCGGCGGCGCTCGACGTGGTGGGTCGTGTCTCGCCCGAAGTCGTCGAGGGAACACTCCAGGAGCTTCGCGACCAGCGTACCCACCTGAAGCTCATCGCGAGCGAGAACTTCGCCTCGCCCGCCGTGCTGCTCGCCATGGGGAGCTGGCTCAGCGACAAGTACAGCGAGGGCGCTCCGGGCCATCGCTTCTACGCCGGGTGCGAGAACGTCGACCGCATCGAGAGCCATGCCGTCCGTCTCGCCTGCGCCCTCTTCGGTGCCGACCACGCCTACGTCCAGCCGCACAGCGGCATCGACGCGAACCTGGTCGCCTTCTGGGCGGTCTTGACCCACCGGGTGGAAACTCCCGCCCTCGAGCGGCTCGGCGCGAAAGCGGTCACCGATCTTTCGGAGGAGGACTGGGAAAAGCTCAGGCACGAGCTCGCCGACCAGAAGATGATGGGCATGGCGCTCGATGCCGGGGGACACCTGACCCACGGATTTCGTCCCAACATTTCGGGGAAGCTCTTCCGTTACTGTTCGTACGGCGTCGACCCGGAGACGGGCTTTCTCGACTACGACCACGTCCGGCGCCGCGCGCGAGAGGAGAAGCCGCTTCTTCTCGTCGCGGGCTACAGCTCCTATCCGCGGAAGATCAACTTCCGCCTCTTCCGCGAGATCGCCGACGAGGTGGGTGCCACGCTGATGGTCGACATGGCGCACTTCGCGGGCCTGGTCGCGGGCAAGGTGTTCACCGGAGACTTCGACCCCGTGGCCCACGCCCACATCGTCACCACGACCACGCACAAGACGCTCCGCGGCCCGCGTGGCGGCATCGTTCTCTGCAAGAAGGAGCTCGCGGAAGTCGTCGACCGCGGCTGCCCGCTCGTGCTCGGGGGCCCGCTCCAGCACGTCATCGCCGCCAAGGCCGTCGCCCTCGAAGAGGCTTCGCGGCCGGAATTCCGCGACTACGCACGCCGCGTCGTCGAGAACGCCGCCACGCTGGCCGAAGCGCTTCTCGAGAGGGGCGTCCGTGTGATGACCGGAGGTACGGACAACCACATCGTGCTCCTCGACGTCCGTCCCTTCGGGCTCACGGGCCGGCAGGCCGAGGCGGCGCTCCGGGAGGCGGGCCTCACGCTCAACCGCAACGTCATCCCCCAGGACCCGAACGGCTCCTGGTA
This sequence comes from Candidatus Binatia bacterium, assembly GCA_026004195.1. Lineage (NCBI taxonomy): Bacteria > Candidatus Binatota > Binatia (SeqCode) > Binatia bacterium. The sequence continues at coordinate 20,701 of BPIQ01000002.1, read as the reverse complement.
CACGAGCGGCCTCCGTCTCGGAACGCCGGCCGTGACGACCCTCGGCATGGGCAGGGAGGAAATGCGGGAAATCGCCTCGATTCTCTGCGACGTGCTCTCGGCGACCCGGCCCGAGAGCGTGGGAGGCAAGGCGTCGAAGGCTCGCTACGTCTGCGACGAGAAGGTCCGTGCGCGCGCCGCCGAGCGAGCGCGCGACCTTCTCGGGCGCTTTCCCCTCTACCCGCAGATCGAACTCTGAAAGGAACCGAGGGACGCGACGCGCGGCGTGCGATGCGCGGACGCGACCCGCGGAGGGACGCGCTCCGTCGCGTCCGGGGGGGCGGGGATGGACCCGCGGCGTTCGCGTTCCCGGGACGCGACGTGCCCGATCAGACGTTGGCAATGACCGCCGGTCCGTTCGCGGTCGAAACGACGCACCCGGAGGGACGCGCTCCGTCGCGTCCGGGGGGCGGCGGCGGATCGACGTTCACGGCAAGCGCGAACACGGACCCTAGAGAGCGGGTCCCTCCGACGACCACGGCCACGCGGATGGACGCGCTCCGTCGCGTCCGGGAGGCGGGGAGGGGAATCCACGCGGCCGTTCGTGCCCGGGGACCGACGTTCCCGCAATGCACGACGACGGCCACGACAGAGCGTGGCCCTCCGATTCGTTGGGCGAAACGACGCACCCGGAGGGACGCGCTCCGTCGCGTCCGGGGGGGAGGCATGGTTCCGAACGCCGGGTTGTGCTATCTGGTTTCCGTGGCATTTCGAGCCACGAAAGGAGGCCAGGGATGGCGAACACGTCTCTCGTGCTGGAGGAAAGGGTCGCTCGCTTGGAGGGCAGAATCGAAGGGTTCGACGGGCGCTTCGACGGTATAGAGAGAAGGTTCGAGGCGCTCGAAGGGAGCCTGGCACGGCGCTTCGACGAGCTGGGCCATCGGATCACCGCATTCGAGGCGAGGGTCGACCAGCGCTTCGCCGAGATAGGCCAACGGTTTCTCCAGATCGACGAGCGCTTTGCTCAAATCGACGCTCGTTTCGTTCAGATCGACGAACGCTTCGTTCAAATCGACGCTCGTTTCGCTCAGGTCGACGAGCGGTTCACTCAGATGGACCTCCGGTTTCTGCAGATGGACGAAAGGTTTGCCCAGGTGGACGGACGCTTCGTCCAGCTCGACGGGCGAGTCGGAAGTCTGGAGGAAAAGATCGACCGCAATTTCCGCTGGTCCATTGGCGTCAACGCGGCCATGTGGGCGAGCATCCTGGTGGCCCTGGTTTTCGGGGCGTAGCTCGCGACTCGCTCGCCCGAGACGGCTTGGCTCCGCATCTGCCCCGGATTCCCCGGGGCGTCGCTCTCCTTCTCGACGTCGGTTGCCGGGTTCTGCGGGTTCGGGGTCTTTCGGTGAACGTCCAGGTTCTTTGACGTTCGTGTGGCGTCGAGCGAGACCGAGCCGACCCGTCCCGCCGGGATCACGCAGCTCGGCGTGGACTCGCCGAGGCTAGCTTCTTCCGCCGTGCCGTGCACGGTTCGCCCGCCCTTTCCGGTTGCGGTATCCAGGAAGTGCGGGCGTTTTCGGAACGCAGCTCGTGAAAGCCGGAGAGACAGGCTCAGTGGTGATTTCGAGTGACCCACTCCGTCGCGTGCCGGTGTGCGGATCGCTGCGAACGTACCCAGCCTCTCCTCGGAGTCGTTTCCCTGCAGTCCGTGGGAATTGTCGTGGATCCCGTTATGCAGGACCTCAAGAGGTCGCCGGCCCTGCTCCTGAAACGAGGACATTCCGGCCGCTGATCGGCACGGACCCGGGGCGGAGGGACGCGCTCCGTCGCGTCCGGGGGGCGGTGGGCGGATCGACGTTCGCGGCAAGCGCGAACACGGACCCTAGAAAGCGGGTCCCTCCGAGCGACCACGGCCACGCGGAGGGACGCGCTCCGTCGCGTCCGGGGGGGCGGTGGCGGATCGACGTTCACAGCAAGCGCGAACACGGACCCTAGAAAGCGGGTCCCTCCGACGACCACGGCCACGCGGAGGGACGCGCTCCGTCGCGTCCGGGGGGGCGGCGGGGATGAACACGGGCGCCGGCATTGGACGACCGATATGCGAATGATCGACGACCGCGGCCGCACCCGGAGGGACGCGCTCCGTCGCGTCCGGGAGGCGGGGAGGGGAATCCACGCGGCCGTTCGTGCCCGGGGACCGACGTTCCCGCAATGCACGACGACGGCCACGACAGAGCGTGGCCCTCCGATTCGTTGGGCGAAACGACGCACCCGGAGGGACGCGCTCCGTCGCGTCCGGGGGGGCGGCGGGCGGCCTGGTTGGACGTCGCGGGCGTGCCTCCCCGGTGCGTTCCTCACCGGAAAAGCAGGCCGATGATGTAGAGTGCGATGGCCGGCAGGAAGATCAAATAGAGTACGATCCGTGCGAGAACGACCGCGCCGGACGGTTTTTCTTCCGCGTCCGACGCCGCAGGCGTCCGGTGACCGGACGCCACCCTCGTCGCTCTCGTGGCTCGCTCTTGTTCGCGCGAGCGCGATACGGAACCGGCTTCGCCGGGTGCTTTCTCTTTCTCGATGGTCATGTCTACGCTCCCGAAGGAAAGAAGGGAAACGACTGCGCTCGGAAAGCGGCGGCCGCGCGGACGGCGCACGAGTGGCGTGAGGTACGCCCGGCCGCCACTCCCGCTCGAAAGAAGGGCGGCTTCGGCTTTCTCAGTCGGGAACGTCGTCGCCCGGCCGCGGCTTCGCGAGCCGGCGGCGCGGCCGGTACGAGGTCCGGCGGACGAGCCGGTCGGTTCTCTTCCCGGTCTCCTGCATCGCCGGCGGAGCTTCGGGGCTCGTCCGAAGAGGCAGGAGCGGGCCGGGCCGGGCTTCGGGTTTTTTCTCGACGGTCGAGTCGAAACTCGGCGGGCCCCACGCCTCCGGCAGTACGACCGTCGCCGTCACCGCACCCTCGGGCCGGGGCAGGGCGTGGGAAAAGGAGACCGATCCGGTTTCCCAGGCGAGGAGGAACACGATAGCGACGACGACCCGAGGCACCATTGGAGGCAGGCGCGATTCTACTCCCGGGACGAAGGGCCCACAACGCGCCTGACTACCCCTGCCGGCGCTCCTCCTCGGCCCTGGGAAAGTGCCCGGGGCGGGCGTACCGCGGTCTTTCACGCGTCGATCCCGGGGAGCCGGCGCCCCCGGGAAAGCTCAGGGTGGGCTCCCCGGCAACACGCGAAAGCCTTCCTTTTCCGCCGCTTCCGCGAGCCGTTCGTCGAACGTGACGAAATCCAGGATGTCGGTCCGCTCCTCGACCGCGACGAGAGCCGCGGCGAGGTGGAGGGCGTCCGCGGCGCCGAGAGGGTGCACCTCGAGGAGCCGTCGCGCGCGGGCGCGTACGCCGTCGTAGTACGCCACTTCGTTCCATGCCCGTTCGAGTCTGGCGAGGCGCTCCTTGGCGGCGCGGAACGTCCGGTCGTCGAGCCTGCCCTCGCGTCGTTTTCGACACAGTGCCGAGACGACTTCCGTGGGGGCCAGGGCCCAGACGAGGAGCGCGGGGTCGGCACGGAGCCACGCACGACATCGCGAGCTCGACGCTTCCGCGACGACCAGAGGTACGATGGCCGACGAGTCCCAGAACTTCACCGCCGCCTTCGCTCCTCGAGAAGGGCCTCGAGAACCCCGCACGGCTCGCCGCGAGGATTGTTCCGGAGGATCTCGGGGGCGATCCGCCCGGTTCCCCGCCGGACGAGCCCCTTTCGCTCCATCACGTCGAGAAGCGGGTCGTCTTCGCCGTGCGCACTTTTCCTTCCTCGCTCGATCGGGACGATGTCGGCCACGGGCCGGTTACGGTCGAAAACTCGCACCGTCTCGCCCTTGCGCACGAGGTCCAGATAGCGGCTGAGCTGATTTTTCAGGTCGGATATCTTGGCTTGTTTCACATAGCCTGAATAGCCAGAAAGAACGGGGCGGCGCAAGCATCCGGGCCGGGCGGGGCGGGTTCCGGGTTTTCCGGGGCCGGGAATCTCTTTCCTCCTGTTTCGCGGTCCGACCCGGTCTCGCTCCGGGTGTCCGCCCGCCTGCGTGCGGATTGCAATGCGGGGGTTTTCGAGAAAAAGTCGAATCCCTCGTGTCGTTCGAAGGGAAAACTGCCGTGGTGACCGGCGGCGCGTCCGGAATCGGGGCGGCGGTGGTGCGCCGGCTCGCCGACGCCGGGGTGCGCGTTTCCGTTTGGGATGTGCAAGAAGACGCGGCGCGCGGGCTCTCCGCGGAGCTCCGGGGTAAGGGGTGCGAAGTCCTTCCCCTGCGCGTCGACGTGAGCCGGCGCGGCGAGGTGGAGCGAGCCGCCGAACGCACGCGGGAAGCCCTCGGCGCGGTCTCGTTTCTCGTGCACAGCGCCGGCATCGCCGGCTTCGCGCCGTTTCTCGAGATGCGCGAGGAAGACTGGGACCGCATGCTCGCCGTGCACCTGAAGGGGGCGTTCCACGTCGCGCGGGCCTGCCTCCCGGATATGGTCGGAGCCGGCTTCGGCCGGATCGTGTTCGTCGGCTCGGTCGGGGGGCTCCGGGGAGGCGTGGGGCTCGCCCACTACGCGGCGGCCAAGGCGGGGCTCGTGGGACTCGCGAAGTCCCTCGCGCAGGAGTTCGCCCCGCGCGGCGTGACGGTGAACGTGGTGGCGCCGGGAATCGTCGACACGCCGCTTCTTGCGAAGTCCGGCGTGCCGCGGGAAATCCTGGAGAAGAGCGTCGAGCGGAATCCCATCCCCCGGATGGGGACCCCCGAGGAAGTCGCCGCGGCTTGCCTTTTTTTTCTTTCGGACGAGGCCGGGTTTTGCACCGGGCAGGTGCTGAGTCCGAGCGGAGGAGGCTATCTGTGATGACGCGCTCCGACGCATCCCGAGGGACGCGCTCCGTCGCGTCCGGGGGCGGGGAGGGGAATCCACGCGGCCGTTCGTGCCCGGGGACCGACGTTCCCGCCATGCACGACGACGGCCACGACAGAGCGTGGCCCTCCGATTCGTTGGGCGAAACGACGCACCCGGAGGGACGCGCTCCGTCGCGTCCGGGGGCGGGGGCACGAAGGGAACGGAGGGTAGGGTGAACTTCGAAGAAACCGTACGGGCGCTGGCCGACCGCGCCGCTATCCAGGACCTTCTCCAGCGTTACGCGCACGGCGTGGACCGGAGGGACATCGATCTCGTGGCCTCGTGCTTCGCGCCGGACGCGACGTACAAGGGGGCCCTCGGCGAGGGCCCGATCGGGGCGGCGCTCGAGGCGCTGCGCGAGCGCATGATGCGCTACGAGAGCACGATGCACTTCATCGGGAACCAGCTCGTCGACATCCAGGGCGACCGGGCGCGCAGCGAGACGTACGCGATCGCGTACCACCAGCTCGTGGAAGAAGGCAGCTACCGGCAGATGGTCGTCGGCGTCCGTTACATCGACCGGCTCGAGCGGCGCGAGGGGCGCTGGCTCATCTGCGACCGGGTCGTCGTGCTCGAATGGCAGCGCTACGACAACGTCGACCTTCCGGAGGGGTCGTGAGAAGGTCCGTGTCGGCTCGAAACCGGCAAAAAAAAGGGAGCACACCCTATCGGGAACCTGCCGAGTTCTTCCCGGCCACGGTGCACGCCCAGCCCAGGTTCCGACCGGCCTGCACCTCTCTCGGCTCTGCCGCGGTAAGGAGACGCGTGTTCCTGCCTCGGGAAACACGCATCGAGGACCCCGCGCGTCGGAGCGCCGACGACCGCACGTACCGGAACGACGGCGCTTCGCCGACGCCGTGCCGCGGTGTCGCCCGCTCGTGAAGCTCGGTGGCAGGACCTTGTGACTCGAGGAGAACGCCTTATGACCGTTCCGCACCCGCTCGAACCGCTTTCGGCCGAAGAGATCTCGCGCGCCGTCGAGATCCTGAAAGAAGCAGGAAAAGTCGGCGAGAGGACGCGTTTTTGCTCGATCGTCCTCGACGAGCCCACGAAAAAAGAACTGGCTTCCCACGAGCGGGGAGAAAGCATCCCGCGAAGAGCGCGAGCTGTCGCCTACGACCCCGAGGCGGGCGGTTGGATTGCCGTCGCGGACCTTTCCTCGCAAGCGCTCGTCTCCTTCCGCAGGGTCACCGAGGGGCAGGTGCACCTCTCGTTCCTCGACTTTCTCGAGGCCATCGCCCTGGTCCGCGAGAACCCGGAGTGGCGGGCGGCTCTCCGCAAGCGCGGCATCGAGAACTTCGAGCTCGTGCAGATCGACCCCTGGGTCACAGGCGGGTTCCCGCCCGAAGGGGCGGAGCCCGGCACGCGAATCCTCCGGGCCCTCTCCTACGTGCGCACCTTCCGCGAGGACAACGGCTACGCCCGGCCCGTCGAGGGGGTGATCGCCTACGTCGACCTCACCCGAAAACGGGTGATCCGCGTCGAAGACCACGGCGTCGTCCCGCTTCCGCCCGAGCCGGGAAACTACCGGCCCGAAGACGTGGGAAAGCTTCGAGAAGACCTGGCTCCGCTCGAGATCACCCAGCCCGCGGGGCCGAGCTTCCGCGTGGAGGGCAGGGAAGTCCGGTGGCAGAAGTGGCGGTTTCGGGTCTCGCTCCACCCGACGCAGGGTCTCGTCCTCCACACCGTGACGTACGACGACGGCGGCCGCGAGCGGAAGATCCTCCACCGCGCCGCGCTCGCCGAGATGGTCGTGCCCTACGGGGACACGAGCCCCATGCACTACTGGAAGAGCGTCTTCGACGCGGGCGAGATGGGGATCGGGCACCTGACCAATTCGCTCCGCCTCGGTTGCGACTGCCTCGGCGTGATCCACTACTTCGACGCCACCTTCGCGAACTTCGACGGCACGCCCTTCACGATCCCGAACGCCATCTGCATGCACGAAGAGGACTTCGGCATTCTCTGGAAGCACGTGGACCTGCACTCGGGCACGACCGAGGTGCGGCGCTCGCGGCGGCTCGTCGTGAGCTCGATCCACACCGTGGGGAACTACGAGTACGGGTTTTTCTGGTACTTCTACCTGGACGGCACGCTGGAGCTCCAGGTGAAGCTCACCGGGATCGTGCAGACCTCGGCCGTGCCCGAAGGCGTGGTCCCCGAGTGCGCGCCGCTCGTCGCCCCGCGTCTTGCCGCCCCGAACCACCAGCACCTCTTCAACTTCCGGCTCGATTTCGACGTCGACGGCGAGGAGAACTCGGTCTACGAGGTGGACGTCGAGCGGCTGCCCGACGAGAGAAACCCGCACGGGAACGCCTTCTCGGCGCGCGAGACGCTCCTTGCGAGCGAAGCGCAGGCGCGGCGCGACGTGGACCCCTCGAGGGGACGCTTCTGGAAGATCGTCAACCCCAACGTCCGCAACCGGCTGGGAAGCCCGGTCGCGTACCGTCTCTTCCCGCTCGTCGCCCCGCGGCTTTTCGCGCGCGAGGACTCGAGCGTGGCGCGCAGGGCGGCTTTCGCCCGGCACAACCTCTGGGTCACGGCGTACGACCCCGAGGAGCTGGCCGCGGCCGGAGACAGCCCCAACCAGCACCCCGGCGGCGCGGGCCTTCCCGCCTACCAGGCCCGCAACCGCCCGCTCGAGAACCGCGACGTCGTCCTCTGGTACACCTTCGGAGTGACTCACATCCCGAGGCCCGAGGACTGGCCTGTCATGCCCGTCGAGTACACGGGCTTTCTGCTGCAGCCCTACGGCTTTTTCGACCGCAATCCGGCCCTCGATGTCCCGCCGCAGGAAAAACTCGGCCGCTGCCACCGTTGATGGGCCGTCCGGCCGCGCCCGAAAGGTCGTCCGTGGGCTAGTCCGCCCATCGCGCGGAGTATGCTCGTGCGGGGAAAAGCCTGCGCGAAGGTCATTTCGCTTTGCGACGGCCGTGGAGTACTCGGGCAGCCGCTGGACTCGATGCTTGAGGTTGGCGATCCATGCAGCTTCAGACGGATCACGCTCGAGGCCCGAGAGGATGGGTCCGGCTTGCCCTGTTCGTCCGTACGGACTCCGGATTCCGCTTGCGAGCGATCGTCCGGATGGCGGGACGGACGGGATGACGCGTCACGCCGAGGAGGAAATGCTCGAAGACGACGGTCTCACCGATCTCGAGCCGCGGAGACGTGTATCCTCTCGCGTAGGCTCGTCGGTACGCGGCGGAAGCAGCGATCGGCGCACGCGTGACTGCCCGCTCACCGTAGAGTGCGGGGTCTCGTAGACAACGCCCGCGCGCCGCGGACCGCAGTGTCGGTCGTGCGGCAAGTTGAGCCCGGCCGGACGCCTGGTTATTCTCACTGTCTACGGGGCTTGCGGCCTAGGGTCGGCGTAAAGAACCTTTGTTGTCCGACGTGTGTGGCAAGCCCGCGGCCAGAGTGCGAAGGCTGAGCCGTAGCTACGGGAAGGGCCCGAGTCTTCTGGTGATCGAAAACGTGCCGGTGGTAACGTGCCCGAACTGTGGCGAAAGTTATTTGACCGCGGACACGCTGCACGAACTGGAACGCCTCAGAACTCACCGGCGGGTTCTCGCTTCGGAGCGGTCCGTGCCGGTGCTCGCCTTCGCCAGGTGAGCCCCAAGGCCTTCTCGCCTCGGATCGCAGGGGGCTAGCGAGCGGTCGGCACGACCGGTTCTGTGGGCGCTTTTCGCGCGCAATTCGACTGGCCAAAAAAAAGTTTTTCACGGACCCGTGCGCTACGATCGCGAATTCGGTCACAACGGAGGGAACACGCTCGATCGCATCCGGAATAGCGGACCCGAGAGGGCCGGGTCTCTCCCAAATCCACGAACCGGCCGGCGCATCGAGTTGCCAGACCCGGGGCCGCCCCCCGGCACTTCGTTGCAAGGATTTGCCGGACTCTGTTAGAGGTAGGCGCACGAATACGGAGGGCTCCATGGCGCGCGAAAAGAAGGGTTTCACCCGGCGGGATCTCCTGAGGGCGCTTCCCCTCGGGGTCGCCGGCGGTGCGGGGCTCCTTGCGGGGTGCAAGTACCGCACGCAGATGTTCCTCCTGAAGGATCCTCCCAAGGCCGAGGAGGTCCGCCCCGAGTGGACGCAGAGCCGCGTACGAAAGTACCGCCCGCTCGGCCGGACGGGCTTTGCCATGTCCGACATTTCCTTCGGCTGCTCGGGGCTCGGCGACGCGTCCGTGGCCCGCTACGGGGCGGAGAAAGGCATCAATTACTTCGACACCTCGCCGGACTATTCGCGGGCAGGCTCCGAGCGAGCTCTGGGCGAAGGAATCCGGGGCTTCCCGCGCGAGAAGCTCTTTTTGGTCTCCAAGTTCTGCACGCCCGACGGCCACCTCCCGAACGACACTCCCGTGCCGAAGGTGATCGCCGCCGTGGAGGCGAGCCTGCGGAGGCTCGGCACGGACTACCTCGACCTGGTCCACATCCACGCCGTCAACAGCATCGACCGGCTCATGGCCCCGAACATCCACGAAGCCTTCGACCGCCTGAAAGAGCAGGGGAAGGTGCGCTTTCTCGGCGTCTCGAGCCACACGCCGGACCTCGAGACCGTCATGCGGCACGCCGTGCGCAGCGGCCGCTTCGACGTCATCATGGTCGCCTACAACTTCCGCAACTGGCCCGAGCTCGGCGACATCTTCCGGGAAGCCCACGAGCGGGGTGTCGGCGTCGTCGCCATGAAAACGCTCAAGGGTGCCTACCACACGAAGCTCGCGGAGTTCACGCCCACCGAGCGCGAGTCTTTCGCGCAGGCCGCTTTCAAGTGGGTGCTCTCGAACCCCCACGTGAGCGGTCTGGTCGTCTCGATGAGCCGTCGGGAGCAGGTCGACGAGTACCTCTACGCCTCGGGCGGAGACCTCGCTCCGTCGGAGACGGCGCTTCTCGAAAAGTACGACCGGCTCGTGGCCCGCGAGTATTGCCGGCCGGGCTGCGGGGCGTGCCTGGACGCGTGTCCCTACGACGTGCCGATCGACGACATCCTCCGGTACGCCATGTACTTCGAGAACTACGGCCACGAGAAGGAGGCCATGCGGCTCTACGCGCAGCTCGACCCGGCCCGGCGTGCGGACCGCTGCGCGGGGTGCTCCGCTCCCTGCGAGGCGAAGTGCGAGTTCGGCCTGCCCATCCGCGCGAAGGTGCTGCGGGCTGCGGAAGAGCTTCGGCTCGTGTGAGCGGCTGCGGGGGGTCGTGGCGGTGCGGCGCCGGGTGGTGCTCGGGATCCTGCTCGCTTCGCTCGTCGTGGCGGCGACGTCCTGGGCGCAGGACTGGTCGCGCCGGCTCGCCGAGCGCGGGCCCGCGACGCTCGTGGTGGGGGCGGTCTTCACCGTGGCCTCGCCGCCCGCGATTCTCTGGGGAGCCGTGCGGGGAAGGCCCGTGCGGCTTGCGGCTTGCCGCCTCGGACACGGCCTCAAGATGCTCGCGGCGAGCGTCGTGGTCCTCCCCGCGGGTCTTCTCGTCTCGCCTTTTCACTACCGGCGCCTGCCCTCGGCCTGGATGGATGCGCTCGTCGACTCCATGCAGGAAGACTACTGCAGTCGCCCGCTGACGTCCGTCTTGCCTTGACAGGAAGCGACCGCTCCCACCCCCCCGGGACGGGGCGGCCGCGTCGATCCCCATCCCCCTGGACGCGACGGAGCGCGTCCCTCCGGGCGTGTTCGCCCATTGGACGCGTCGCGTCGTTGGAAACGCGGCGGACACGTTCGTATCCCCCCGGGACATATCGGAGGGCCACCTCTGTCGTGGCATTCGGAACACCACGCTCTCGCGCGCGGGCGCGTCTCTCGGGCGTGATTCGCCCATTGACGCGTCCGTCGTTGGCGCGGCGGAACGTTCGTATCTCCCCCGGGACAATCGGAGGGCCACGCTCTGTCGTGGCCATGGTCGGATACACCGACGTCGTTCATTGCGGACGCGACGGAGCGCGTCCCTCCGGGGTGGCCGTGATCGTCGGAGGGGCCCGCTCTCTAGGGTCCGTGTTCGCGCTTGCCGTGAACGTCGATCCGTCCCCCGCCCCTCCCGGACGCGACGGAGCGCGTCCCTCCGGGTGGCCGTGACGCCCACGTCGCTCCCGGTTCGGCTCGCCGGCGCATTCTCCGGGGTTTGGCCGAGCCGCCGGACGGTGGTATGTAAGCCCGCCGTATGGCGAAGCGGCGGGCCCTCATCACCGGGATCACGGGGCAGGACGGGTCCTACCTGGCCGAGTTTCTCCTGGAGAAGGGGTACGAGGTCTACGGCGTCGTCCGCCGTTCGAGCACGGAGAACTTCGCCCGCATCGAACACCTCCGCGACTCGATCGAGCTCGTCCAGGCCGACCTCCTCGACCAGCTTTCCGTGATCCACGTCGTGCGCCGCGTCCGGCCGCACGAGATCTACAACCTCGCCGCGCAATCCTTCGTGCCCACGTCCTGGGACCAGCCCGTACTCACCGCCGAGTTCGACGCGATCGGCGTGACCCGCATGCTCGAGGCCATCCGGCTCGTCGACCGCTCGATCCGCTTCTACCAGGCTTCTTCGAGCGAGATGTTCGGGAAGGTCCGCGAGGTGCCCCAGAACGAACGGACGCCCTTCCACCCGCGGAGCCCCTACGGCGTCGCCAAGGTGTACGGCCACTTCATCACCGTGAACTACCGCGAGAGCTACGATCTCTTCGCCTGCTCGGGCATCCTCTTCAACCACGAGTCCCCGCGGCGCGGAAAGGAGTTCGTCACGCGGAAGATCACCCACGAGGTCGCCCGCATCAAGCGCGGTCTCAGCCGCGAGCTCCGGCTCGGGAACCTGGACGCGCACCGCGACTGGGGGTTCGCCGGCGATTACGTCCGCGCCATGTGGCTCATGCTGCAGCAGCCCGAGCCCGACGACTACGTCGTCGCGACCGGCGAGGCGCACTCGGTGCGGGAGTTCGTCGAGCTGGCCTTTTCCTACGCCGGGCTCGACTGGCGGCAGTACGTGCACCAGGACCCGGCGCTCGTGCGTCCGGCCGAGGTGGACCACCTGGTAGGCGACGCGAGCAAGGCTCGCCGCGTGCTCGGCTGGGAGCCCACGGTGAGCTTCCCCGAGCTCGTGCGCATGATGGTGGACGCGGATCTCGAGGTCGTCGACGCCCAGATCGCCTTCGCCGAGGCGAACGAGCGGCGCGAAAAAGAAGCGCGCAGGGGCGCCGAGGCGAACGAGCGGCGGGAGAAAGAAGCGCGAGCGCGCGCCGACCAGGACGGACCCGAGCCCGGCCCGCGCAAGGCACGCGCCGCCGACCGCACTTGAAAAATTCCCCCGAGCCGCGCTAGCGGTAGGGACTACGATGTTCTGCCGCGCGCCGCGCGCACCCCTCCCATCGCCTGCGACCTGCCGAGAAGCCGAGTCCTTCGCGTGAATCGCCTCTCGACACCCTGCGTCGTCGTCGTCCCGACGTACAACGAGCGGGAAAACGTGGAAAAGCTCGTCCCGGCGCTTCTCGCCCAGGACGAGCGCGTCTCCGTCCTCGTCGTCGACGACAACTCGCCCGACGGCACGGCCGAGGTCGCCGAGCGTTTCGCACGCCAGGATTCCCGCGTCGACGTGCTCAGGCGAGGGCGGCCCGAGGGGATCGGTCCCGCGTACAAGGCCGGCTTCGCCCGGGCGCTCGAGCAGGGAGCGCGCTACGTCGTGCAGATGGACGCCGACTTCTCCCACCCCGTGCACGTCGTGAGCGAGTTTCTCGGCTGCATCGAGGACTGCGACATGGTCCTCGGCTCCCGCTACCTCAAGGGCATCACGGTCATCAACTGGCCCATCGAACGGCTTCTCCTGAGCTATTTCGGCAACTGGTACGCGCGCAAGGTGACGGGGCTTCCGACGCACGACGTCACCGGGGGCTTCAAGTGCTGGCGGCGCGAGGCGCTCGAGGGGATCGGGCTCGAGCGGGTGCGCTCGAACGGCTACGCGTTCCAGATCGAGACGACCTACCGCGCCTGGAAGCGCGGCTACCGGATCCGCGAGATCCCCATCATCTTCGCCGACCGAACGCTGGGCGATTCCAAGATGAACAAGAGGATCGCGCTCGAGGCGCTCTGGATCGTGTGGTGGCTCCGCTTGCAGGCCGCCCTGGGACGCCTCTAGCCGAGCCCGCGGGGATGCGCGACCTTCTCCTGCTGAACGAGCGCGACCTCGAGCACCCGAACGCGGGTGGAGCCGAGGTGAACCTCTTCGAGGTGACGAGCCGCCTCGTGCGCCTCGGCTACCGTGCGACGCTCCTCTGCACGCGCTTTCCGGGCGCGGCCGCCGAGACGGAAATCCGCGGCGTGCGCGTCGTGCGCTTCGGAAACCGCTTCACGTACTACCTCCGGTTCCCCTTCCGGATGCGCCGCTTCCTCGGTCCCGAAACCGTGATCATCGAGCACCTGTGCAAGCTCCCGTTCCTCACGCCCCTTCTCGCCCGGCGCCCCATGCTCGCCGTCACGCACCACCTCTTCGGCACGACCGCCTTCCAGCAGGTGCCGGCTCCCGTCGCAGCCGTGGTCGTCGCATCGGAATGGCTCATTCCGGTCTTCTACCGGAACTCGACCTTCCTGGCAGTGTCCCCCAGCACACGCGAAGACCTGGTACGGCGCGGCATCCCCGCCGAGCGCATCGTCGTCGTTCCCAACGGCGTCGACTGCTCCCACTACCGGCCGCCTGCCGAGCCTCCTCCGCCTCCGCCGACGGTCCTCGTCCTCGGGCGCGTGGAACCCTACAAGCGGCTCGACCTGGCACTCCGCGCCTTCCGCCGGGTCCGCGAAGCCCTGCCCGAAAGCCGGCTCGTCGTCGTGGGCGGCGGCACGGGACTCGAAGCCGCGCGCCGGGAGGTCGAGCGACTGGGCCTCCGGGGAGCCGTCACGCTCACCGGTCCCGTCTCCGAGGAGGAAAAGCTCCGCCGGATGGCCGAGGCACACGTGGCCGTGAACACGTCCGAGAAAGAGGGCTGGGGTCTCACGGTGCTCGAGGCGGCGGCCTGCGGCATCCCGACGGTGGCGAGCGACGTTCCCGGTTTGCGGGATTCCGTGGTAAACGGGCAAACGGGAGTTCTCGTGAGGCACGGCGACGTGGAAGGGGTAGCGGTGGCACTGGTCGGGCTTTTGCGCGACGAGGCGGAGCGGAGGCGGCTCGGAAGGAATGCCCGCCTCTGGGCCGAGACTTTTTCCTGGGATGCGGTGGCGGAGGCCACGGCCGAGTGCATCGAGTCCGTGGCACGGGGAGACCCGGAGCTCCCGCGTTTTTCCTGGTTCGGGGGCGAGCCGGTTCCGGGGCGGGGCGAGGCGAGGCGTGAAGGCGCCGGCCGTTGACCGGGCTTTCTGGGCGGATTTCTCTCTCGCCCTTCTCGTCTTTGTCTACCTCGGGAGCCTCGTTCCCTACGGGTTCCACCTCGGGGAGGACGGGGACGTCGTCTATCTCGTCTACCGCGCTTTCACGGGGCAGGTGCCGTACCGCGACTTCGGGACGGGCTACACGCCCGGGTTTTTCGCGGCGCACGCCGCGCTTTTTCGTCTTTTCGGCGTGGACCTGGTCGTGCTGCGCTGGGCGCTCGCGTTCGTCCACTCGGCGGCGGTTTTCTCTCTTGCTCGCCTCGGCCGTCACGTCCTGCCCGGGCCCTTCGTTTTCCTCGGGCCGCTTGCCTACGTGGCGCTCATGCCCGTCTACCGCGGCGAGTTCGCGGCCTTCAACGTGCCGTACCCCGCCTGGTACACCGTCTTCACGTTCGCAGCCGGGCTTCTCGCCATGCTGCGCTTTTTTGGCACGGGGCGCGCCGGGTGGGCGCTCCTCGGCGGCCTTTTTGCCGGCCTCGGCACGGCGCTCAAGCCCAACACCGGCGCCTTTTCTCTCGCGGCCTACGCGCTCGCTCTCCTTTACGCCGCCCCGTGCCGGGGAAGGCTCCTTGCTCGCGCCGCATGGTGGCTTCTTCTTTTCGGCTCGGTCGCCGGCATTGCCGCCGTCTTCGGATTCCGGCTTACGAACCGCGACGCGCGGCTTCTTCTCTGGCCCGTCTTCGCGCTTGCCCTCCTGCGCGCCGTCTTTCGGGCCCGCCCCCTCTCGCGGCTCGATCCCCCGTTTGTCCGTGGCGCTCTCGCTCTCGGGGCGGGGTTTTTTCTCGTCACGCTCGCGTGGGCCGTTCCGGTCTTTCGCATGCTCGGCCCGTCGGGATTTTTGCGCGACGTGCTCTTCGTGGGCTCGGGTCACGCGCTTTTCTTCTATCTGCCCATCCGCGAGCTCGGCGTCTGGGACGTGGGAATGGCCCTCGTGGCTGCCGGAGCGGTCTTTCTCGGCCGGTACGTTCGCGAGTTTCCGCGCGATCGAGTGTTCCTCCTCCTCGTCGGTCTCGTGCTGGCCGCGACGGCCGGAGGCGTTTTTCTCGCCCGGGCGCCCATGCCCGAAGGCCTCCACCGCGCCGTCACCAAGCGCCTCGAGTACCTCGCCTTCGGCGCCGCGCTCCTGGTCCACTGGGCCGGTGTCCTCTGGTGTGCGCGCACGTTGCGGCAGCGGGGAGCGAGGCTTTCGGCCGAGAGCGGCGAGGCGCGTTCACCCGAGCGCGAGAGGGAGCTTCGCTGGCTCGCCTCGGCGAGCCTCGCCGTCGGAGCCCCGGTCTTCTACCTGTCCATCTGGCCTCGCAGCGACTTTTTCCACTGGGTGCTTTCCGCTCCCGTCACCGTCCTTCTCGGGACTCTTTTTGCTTCGCGCCTCGCCTACCGGTGGTTCGGTCCCCGCCGCTGGGCGCTTTCTCTGGCCGCGCTCCCCCTGGCTGCGGTCGTCGCTTTTTTCGCCTGGCCCGGGGTCTCGACGGCCCTGCGCTTCCGTACCGCACGGCCCGAGGAGCTCGCGGCGCTCGGGCTCCGGCGGGCGTCCGTCCTTCTCGAGGCGGGCCGAAAACGACGGCTCGAAAACCTGGCCGGGCTCGTACGGCTCGTCGAGTCGGAGTCGGACGAAGGCGAGACGCTTCTCGGCTTTCCGAACCTCCACCTCGTGAACTTCCTCTCCGGACGCCACGTCCCCGGCCGCTACGGTTCCTTCCATCCGGGCTGGCCCGACCACATCCTCGAGGCCGAGATCGTAAGCTCGCTCGAGGCCGCCGGGACGCCGCTCGTGGCCCTCAACCACGACCAGCAGCTCTACATGGGGCACGCCCCGCTCTACTACTTCCTCCTGCGCACCTACGTCGAGCGCGAGTACCGGTTTTTCCGGAGCGTCGGTAGCTACGACCTCTTCCTGCGAAAAGGACGCGAGCCGAGAACCGAGCTCCTGCGCGGGCCGGCCCCGGCGGTCGAAGTCGAGACCGAGCGAAGCTGCGCCGAGGCGGTGCGGCTCGCCCGCCGGATCCTCCCGGAAGACGGCCGCCTTCTCGCTCCGTGCTGGACCGAAAAAGATCCGGCGCTTCAGGAAGAGGCCGTGACACTCCTGCGGCAGAGCCGCGACCCCCGCGGCGTTCTGCCTCTGGTCGAGGCCCTCGCGAAAGGGACGCTCGCCCGGAGGGCACGCCTTCTGGCCGTGCGGGCCGCCGGGGAGCTCGGCGACGCCCGGAGCGTCGGCGGGCTCGCCGCAGCCGAGAACGTCGTGCGAGGTCGCGTGCGAGAGGAGCTGCGGAGTGCGCTCCTCAACATCGTGCTCCGAAGTTTCATCGACACGTTTTCCTGGAGGGAGAGGGGAGAGGCGCTCGCGGCCATGCGGAGCGACGAGCGGGCTCGGGAGGCGGCCGAGGAGTGGCTCGGCCATCTCGACCCGAGGCTTTCGCTCGTGGCGGCCTGGCTCGGGGGGCAGTTGGGAGTCCGGGAAGCCGAGCCACACCTCCGCCGTCTTCTCGAGACGAACGACGTCGTCGTGCAGGCCATGGCCGCCGACGCGCTTTTTCGGCTTGGCGTTACGGACGGAGTTGTGGAACGTCTTCTGGAGAGCCTCGAGCGCGACGAAATGTTCGTGCCGCCGCTCGTCCTGCGCTGGGCGCGCGCAAAGCCCGAAGAAGCGAGAGAGAAGTTGACCAGGAGCTTCACCGCCGGAAACGTCCGGAGAAAGGAGACCCTCTGCTTCGTCATGGCCGCTCTCTCGGACGCGGCCTTCGCCCCCGCCTTCGAGGCCGGAACGAAAGTCCCCGACCCGCGGGTCCGCTGCGCCTGTGCCTGGTCGGCCGGTTTCGCGCGTGTGCGCGAGCTCCGGGGGCGTCTCGAGGAGCTGGCTTCCGGGGATTCCGAGGAGGTCGTCAGGAAGTTCGCACGCCTCGGCCTGGGATGGCTCGGGCCGGAGGGGGCGTGAGCTCGCCGCGCGGCACGCAAGGCCCGCCGAGGCGCCCTCTTTTGCGGGACCGCAGCGTCGGGGCCGTGCTTCTCCTCGGCACGCTCGGCTATTTTCTCGCGCTCGCGCCCTACGGCCTCAACCTCGACGACGAGGGGACGATCCTCTACCAGATCTACCGCACCTACGCGGGCGAGCGGCTCTACGTGGACTTCCACGCGGGGTACACGCCGGGCGTCTTTCTCTGGAACGCGGCGCTTTTCCGGCTCTTCGGCGTCGACGTGCTCGTGCTCCGGCTCGCGCTCGCCGCCGTGAACACCGGAGCCGTCTTCCTCCTCTACCTTCTCGCTCGCTCGCTCGGCGTGCCGCCGCTTTTCGGGGCGCTGGCTTCGCTCCTCTACGTCGCCTTCGTTCCCTTCTACGACGGGCAGTTCGCCTCCTTCAACATTCCCTACCCGATCTGGTACTCGACGGCCTTCTGGCTCGCCTCGGTGGCGTGCGTCCTCCGGTGGTGGGTGCGGGGAAGGAACGGAGCCTGGTTTTGGGCCGGGCTTTTTTGCGGCCTCGCTTTTTCCTTCAAGCCCAACACGGGTCTTCTCGACCTCTCGGTGCTCCTGCTCGTGCTCGCGCTGCTGCAAAAGCCCGCACTCCCCGACCCGGGCTCGCCGGCCTGGAAGCGGCTTCTTTCCCGCGGCGAGCGGTTACTGCGGTTCTGGGGGCCCCTCCTTCTCGTGCTCGCGCTTGCCATCTTTTTCCTGCGCGGCCCCGACCGGGGCTTTCGGAACTTCGCACTTTTCGTCCTGCCGCTCGCCGTCCTCGTCCTCTTCCACGTGGCGCGCCCGCCCGCCCGCACGAGGGACGTTCCGCCGCTCGCGTCTCTGGAAGCAGGGGCTCTGGCTTCTCCTCGGGTTCTCGCTCGTTGCGGCCCCGTGGCTTTTCTACTTCTGGCGAGAGCTCGGCACGGCTCCCTTTCTGCGCGCGATCTTTTTCGTCGGCACGAACTTCGAGAGCTTCTACTACCTCGCCTACCCGCCGCTCGGCCGCTGGGAGTTGGCCCTTTTCGCGGGGGCCGCGCTTATCGTCGCGGCGGGCTTTCTCGCGCGGCGTTTTCCCCCGCCCCGGTGGCTCGCGCCCGCCGCACTCGTCGTTGCCGCAGCCGGGGGCGCTGCCGTCTGGTTTTTTTCGCCGCCTCCCATGGTCGAAGGCTTTCAGGCTTCCGTGGTCATGCGCATGCGGCATCTCGCCTTCGGGCTCGTTCTGCTCGTCGCCTGGGCGGGCCTTCTCGCCTATCTCTTCCGCGAACTCGGCCCGCGGGCGGAGGAGGAAGCCACCTCGCAGGGAAAGCTTCTCGTCGCGCTTCTCTCCGGCCTTCTCATGCACATGCGGCTCTACCCGCGGACGGACTTCATGCACCTCGTGCCCGCGGCTCCGGGGCTTTTCGTCGTCGCGGCCTGGCTTCTCTTTCGGCTCGCGACGCTCTGGGGGGATGCGCTCGCAGGCTCTCCGGGAGGGCGCCGGCTCGTGCGGGTGCTCGTGGCCGCCCCGCTCTACGTCCTGGTCTTCGTCTGGGTGGCCCCCGCCCTGGGCCGGATCGAATACCTCGCGAGAGCCTATCTCGGGCGGGACGGCGAAGCGGTGGTCCGGCTCGGGAGCGAGCGGGCTTCCCTCGTCGTCGAGCCCGCGGCGGGCCGGCTCTTTCGCGACCTCTCGCGCACGGTCGGCTACCTGCGGGAACGCTCCGGTCCCGAAGACTACGTTTTCACGTTCCCGGCCCTCGACCTGCTGCTCTTCCTTTCCGGCCGCCAGAACCCGACCCGTCACGGCTATTTCTTTCCCGGCTGGCCGGGCCACGACGTGGAAGCCGAGGTGATCGACGATCTCGAGACGCGGCCGCCGCGCTACGTCGTCGCGCTGCACGACCACCCGATGTACTTTCTCGGGGCTCCGCTCTACTACTTCCAGTTGCGGCGTTACGTCCGCGAGCGCTACGAGCTCGAGCGGCGCATCGGGACCTTCGACATCCTGCGGCCTCGGGGCTCCTCGGAAGACCTCCCGGTCGTCCAGGCGCCCGAGACTCTTCTTGCCGACACGGCCTCCTGGCGCCGCGAGCTCCGGCGTCTCCGCGGTGCCACGCGGCGCAGGCTCGACTACGCCCTCGGGCGCATCGCCGCGGGCGAAGAACCGCTCGAGGTGCTCGGCGGCCTCGACGCGGAAGCGCAGCGGCTTTTCGCCCGCATGGTGCGGAAGAGCCGGAGCCGCGGGGGAGCGGAAGTTCTCGCCCGGGCACTCGCGGCGCTTCCGCTCGAGCCCCGGGTCCGCGAGCTCTTCGTGCGCGTCGTCGTCGAGGTGGGTGACGTGACGGCCCTGTTCCCGCTCGTCGACTCGTTCCGTTCGAACGATGCCCTCGAGCGGATGGCGGTCGCGGGAATTTTCTTCGGCATCCTTTCGCGGACCGGGATGGAAGAGTACTGGTACGTTCCCGACTCGCAGGACGAGGTCGAAGCGATCGCCGAGCGCATGCAGCCCGAACGGCTTGCGGTGTGGATGGAAAACCCCTGGGAGAACTACGCCGTCCGGTGGCTTGCCGTCTTTCTCGCCGGCTACCGGCAGGAGGAGTTTCTCGTCGTGCCGCTCGTGGGCCTTCTGGGGAACTCGGGAATGTTCTCGCCCCTGCGGGTGGAGGCCGCCCGGAGCCTCGCCCGGCACGGGATCGGGGGCGAGATTGCGGGGCCGCTCGGGCGCCTTCTCGCCGAGGACAGGTTTCTCGTCCCCGAGCTTCTCCTCGACCTCTACTCTCGTGCTCCCGAGGAGGTCCGCCCGGTGGTCGAGCGCCGCATGGCGGATCCCGACACCCAGGTTCGCTCGCTCGCCTTCTGGATCGCTGTGGCGACCCGCGACCCCGCCTTCCGCGAAGCCTTCGAGAACGCGGCGTTCGACCCCTTCCCCGAAGTTCGGATGGCCTCGGTCTGGGGACTCGGGCAGCTCGGCTTTCCGGAAAGCGTCCGGCCGTTTCTCGAAGATCCCGACGATCGTGTCCGGGCCTTCGCGCGGCGCGCCGTCGAGGGGGCAAGCAAGGCGCTTGCGGCAAGGTGGTCCGGCAGTCCGGCAGAGGATGCGAGCGGTCCGGGGGCGCCTCGGGTGCGGCGTGTCGGAGTTTCCGGCACGCCGGGAGAGAACGGCAGTGGCTGACGAAAGCGGCGGCGGCATTTTCACGGGCGAGAGGCTCGTGGCGGGCGACCCGCTTTTCGTGGCGGACATGGCCCGCCACCTGGTGGCCTACCGCTATGCCCAGGAGCTCGTGCGCGGGAAGAGCGTTCTCGATGCCGGCTGCGGCGACGGCTACGGCACGGAGCTTCTCGCGCGCACGGCGCGCCACGCCCTCGGCGTCGACCGCTCCGGGGAAGCGATCGAGGCCGCCCGCCGGCGCTATTCGCGGGCGAACCTCGAGTACCGCGTCTGCGATCTCACCCGACTCCGGGACCTCGGCGAGAAGTTCGAGGTGGTCTGCAACTTCCAGGTGCTCGAGCACCTCGCCGACCCGGAGCCATTCCTGCGCGAGGTTCGGGAAGTACTC